>JAJZHH010000147.1 GCA_021804595.1 Pseudomonadota bacterium | reverse complement strand
TCGTGCACCGAGCGATCGGCGAGGATGCCGACGACGCTGCCGGCGTCGAGCGCCTGGCTGACGCGCAGCATCGAATCCGGGCGCCCCAGCGCGATGATCTCCTGCTCCGCGGCCGGGTTGATCGCGTTCAGCACCGCATTGATCTTGCGCGCGTTGTCCGGGTACATCAGCAGCGCGATCGACAGCCTCCCGCGCAGTCGCCCGGCTGCGCGCAGCACTTCGAAACTGCCGAAATGCGCGCCGAGCAGCAGCGCGCCGCGACCCTGTTCGAGGGCCGCCTCGATGTGCTCGACGCCGCGCAGTTCGATGTCGAACAGCTCGGTGCGATCGTTGAGCAGGAAGACGCGGTCGTGGATCGTCGCGGCAAAGGTGTGGATGTGCCGGAAGCGCTCACGCCAGCTCGGCGGCCGGCCGAGCGCGCGGCTCAGGAACGCGGCCGACGCGCGTCGCGCCTGCGGCGCGAACGCCATGAAATAGGCGGCGATGCCCAGCAGCACGACGCGCGCCGCGCGCCGGCCCAGGCGCAGCGAGATCCACACCATCACGCGCAGCATGACGCTGCTGCCGCGTTCGCCGAACTGCGCCCATGCCGCCTGCCGGCGCGCGCCGCGTCCCGCCGCGTCGTCGACGGGGTGGGCTGGAGGGTGCGCCGGTTTCACGGCGACGCCTGCGCCGCCACCGCCGGCGCGAACGTGCCGGTGGCCACCGCGCGTTCGCCGTGGCGCAGCGCGAAATCCTGGCGTGCGCCGCGCGACGTCAGCTGCACGCTGAGCGGCTCGTCGGCGCGTACCACGCCGAGGAACTTGGCCGCGTCGATGCGGATCGGGGTGTCGACCCCCGCCGCGTGCACCGCGGCGTCGAGCAGCAGCACGCCGGGAACGATCGGGTCGCCGGGAAAGTGTCCGGCGAACGCCGGGTGGTCCGGCCGGTACGCGGGAAGCTGCATGTCAGCGCTCATCGCGTTCGACCTCGGTGGTGTCGACGTAGTCGGCCGCCAGCGCCGCCAGCGCCGCGCGCGGCAGCTTGCCGGTCGCATTGCGCGGCAGCGCGTCGAGCAGCACCAGCGGACGCGGCATGAAGGCCGGGTCGATGCGCTCGCGCAGCGCCCGGCGCAGCGTCGCCGCCGACAGTCCTGGCGCAACCGCGAACGCCATCAGGCGCGGCACCGTCTCGGTGGCGGCAGCGTCGGGCGCGAAAAAGGCGCCGTCGAGCACGCCGGGCACTGCGCACAACTGGTGGTTCAAATGCGCGAGCGAGCTGCGCTTGCCGGCGACGTTGACCATGTCGGCGCTGCGCCCGTGCAGCAGGAAGTCGATATGACTGACTTTCTCGATCACGTCGTGGATCGGCGTCGGCGCCAGCAAGTGGCCGCCCGAGGCCATCGCGACGCCGTCGCCGACCGGCACCAGCTCGAGCTCGTCGAACAGGCTGAAGCTGTCGGTGCGCGCCGTGCGGCGCGTGGCGATCTGCCCGGTCTCGGTCGAGCCGTAGATCTCGACCAGCGGTGCGCCCAGGCGCGACTCGACGGCGTGCGCCAGCTCGGCCGGCAACGGTGCGGTGGCGCACAGCACCAACTGCAGCGGCGGCACCGCGACGTCGGCGGCCAGCAGCGCGCGCAAGTGCACCGGCGTCGACACCAGCAGCCGCGGCTCGGGGACGCGAGCGAGTTCCGCGGCAATGTCGGCCGGGTAGAACGGGTGCCCGGCGCTGAGCGCGACGCCGCCGTGGAAGGCCATCAGCAAGGTCGATTCGAAGCCGTACATATGCTGCGCCGGCACGGTGCCGACCAGTGTGGTCCCCGGCGGCAGCGCCAGGCGTCGCTGCCCGGAGCGGATGCAGTGCACCAGCGAGCCCCAGGTCTTGTCGTGCGGAATCGGCGCGCCGGTGGACCCCGACGTGAACACCCGTGCCACCTGTTGATCGGCCGCGATCGACGGCATCCGCGCCGCCGACGCCGCGTCGACGCCGCCGGACGGCGGATAGGCCATCTGCGGCAGATCGAGCTCGCACGCGGCGTCGACCAGGCAGAACAGGTCCGGCGCCGACGCGAGCAGGTGGCGCACGGTGTCGGCGGTGCGCGTCGACGGCAGCAGATTGACCTTGCCGCTGAGCACGGCGGCGGCAAAGCCCACGGCGACGTGGTAGCGATCGGTGCAGGCGTTCAGCACATGCCGGCTCGGCGGCATCGCCGCGGCGACACGCTCGACGTCGGCGAGGAATTCGCGCACCGGCACCGCCCGGCCGTCGCGCCAGGCGAAAACGGTGTCGAGGTCGTCGTGAGCGAGCAACGGAATCGATGCAGTCACCGGCGAACTCCGAACGAGGACGGGGCGGCGACGCCGGGCGCGGCCAGGCCGTCATGCGGCACCGCCGCGGCAGGCGCCCCGCCCGCGGTGTAGCGAAGATAGGCGCGAATCGAATCGAGCAGGTGCGCGTGGTTTTCGCCGCGCAGCACGCTACGGCGCACCGCGTATTCGCCGGCAAACATTGCGACGACCAGCAGTGGCGTCAGTGCGCTGGCGAACACCGCCCACAGCCGCAGCGGCGCCGCGGCGAACAGCGTCAGCGAAGTCGCCGCCATCGCGGCGAAGAAGAGGGTCCAGGCCCAGGTCACACGGCGCGTGTAGCGCAGCACCGCCGCGGACATCGTGTCGTGCACCATCGCCGCGAAACGCGTGATCAGCGGGGTCTCGCCGGCGCGCAGCGTGCTGCCGAACATCACGCCGAGCAGGGTCAGGCTGCCGGCGTGCTCGGCGAGGTAGGCCCATTCGAAATGCGCGGCGACGACGCTGCGCTGATGCCACAGCACGGCCAGCG
Source organism: Pseudomonadota bacterium (assembly GCA_021804595.1). GTDB lineage: Bacteria > Pseudomonadota > Gammaproteobacteria > Burkholderiales > Burkholderiaceae_C > Thiomonas_A. The sequence goes on along the minus strand of JAJZHH010000147.1, from coordinate 2,251 downwards.
CGACCGCCGCCAGCGCGGCGCCCCAGCGCCGCAGCGAACTGCGCCAGATCAACCACGCGCCGATCAGCGTCAACGGGGCCCAGGCCAGCGCGACCGCCAGCGGGCGCAGATCCGGCTGATGCGAAGCCCAGTACGAGGTCAGCGGGTAGGCGATGCACGCCAGCGTGGCCAGCACCCGTGCGGCGCCGATGAACCGCGCTGAAGTCACGCCTGCTGCGACATTTTCACGCGTGCCGCGAGCTGGCGCAGCGAGCTGAAGACGCGTTGATTGTCGGCGTCGTCGGCACGCAGCTGCACGCCGTATTGCTTGGAAACGACCAGCGCGATTTCCAGGATGTCGATCGAATCCAGGCCCAAGCCGTCGCCGTACAGCGGCGCGTCGGGGTCGATGTCGGCGGCCGCGACGTCCAGTCCGAGGGTGTCGACGATCAGCGCGCCGAGTTCCTGCAGGAAGGCTGGGTCGACATTCGGCTGCGTTGCAAGTTCTGAAGACATAAGGCCACTAAATGACAAAAAAATGCCTACCTGATAACACGCGGATCATACACGCGCAAGGGGCCGATCCGCGCGTTTCCCGCCTCGGTGCGGGACCCCGCGAGGGTGGCGTCCGGCCGCGCGCCGGCGCACCGCGTCGGCGCGGCCGCGGGCCGCCGGCGACACCCGGCCTGCTAGCATCGGTTCAGCACGGTGCGACCGTCGCGGCTCGTCCATTTGTTGCGCCAGGCGACCAATGCGGCAAGCCCGCGACGGCACTTCATCGCGAATCAAAGGTACGAGCATGTTGGAGCAAGTCATCCGGAACTATTTGATCGGCCAGGCCAAGGTCGATCCGGTCAAGTTCGACAATCCCGAACTGAGGGTCGCCGACCTCGGCCTGGATTCCCTCGGACTGGTCGAAATGCTGTTCGAAATCGAGGACCGCTACGGTTTCCAGCTGTCGGATCCGATGAAGTTCCAGACCATGACTTTCCGCGACATGGTCAGCGCGGTCGACGCCGAGATCCGCGAGCACAACGGCGGCACCCTGCCCGAGCTGGATGCGCTCGGTTTTCCGTCCAACCCATGAGCGTGCGCGAGCACACCGACGGCGCCGCCGCGCTGCGGCCGCGCCGCGTGCTGGTGACCGGCATGGGCCTGTGGAGCCCCTTGGGCACCGACGTGGCGCAAAGCTTCGCGGCGGCGGTGGCCGGGCGCAGCGCGATCCGGCCGGCGCGCGCCGAGTTCACCGCCGGTCTGCCCGATCTGCTGACCGCGGCGGCGGCCGACCCCGCCGCGCGGCTGGACGGCGCCGACGCCGGGCTCGACCGCGCGACGCAATTCGCCTGGCTGGCGGCGACGCAGGCGCTGGCCCAGGCGGGTATCGAGCCTGACGCCGACGGGGATGCCCGGTTTGGCGTTTTCGCCGGCATCGGCTTCGGCGGCGCCGCGTCGCTGGACGCGATGTTCACGCGCTATTTCAATCTGCTGTTCGGCGACGAGGCCGGGCGCCGGCGGGCGACCGTCGTGCATCCGCTGACGGTGCCGCGACTGATGGCCAACGCGCCGCAGGCGCTGGTGTCGATGCGCTACGGTCTGCGCGGCATGGGCAATACCTATTCAGTGGCCTGTGCTTCGTCGGCCATCGCGGCCGGCGAAGCCTTGCGCGCCATCCAGCACGGCTATCTCGACGCCGCGGTGGTGCTCGGCGCCGAAGCGATGCTGACGCCCGGCGCGATGGTGGCGTGGAACGCGCTGCGCGTGCTGGCCAAGCCGGATGCGCAGGACCCGGCGGCCAGCTGCCGGCCGTTCGATCGCCGCCGCAACGGATTCGTGCTCGGCGAGGGCGCCGGAGCGCTGGTGCTGGAATCGGAAGCGCGCGCGCGCGCGCGAGGCGCGCAGGCGCTGGCCGAGCTCGCCGGCTATGGCGCGAGCTGCGACGCCCACCACCTGACCGCGCCGACCGTGCACGGTCAGGTCGCGGCGATGCGGCAGGCGCTGGCGCACGCGCGGCTGACACCCGCCGACATCGGCTACGTCAACGCCCACGGCACCGCGACCGAGGCTGGCGACGTGGTCGAGGCCGAATCGATCGCCGAAGTGTTCGGCTTCGGCGAGCAGGGCCCGGCGGTCAGCTCGACCAAGGCGGTGCACGGACATCTGATCGGCGCCGGCGGCGCCGTCGAGTTGATCCTGGCCATCGAGGCCATGCGCAGCGGCACGCTGCCGCCGACGGCCCATCTGTCCGAGCCCGACCCGCGCTGCGCGCTGGACC
>JAJZHH010000054.1 GCA_021804595.1 Pseudomonadota bacterium | reverse complement strand
TCCCTGAAGCGCCACCACCGAACACGCGGCTCATCAGGGCCGCCAACAGCCGCAAGATCCGCACAGGCCTTGCGGCTTTTTCATATCGGCCCGATGCCATGGACGCGACGCGCAAGGGCCTGATCCTCGCCGGAGGATCGGGCACCCGGCTTTACCCGGTGACGCAGGCGGTGAGCAAGCAGCTGCTGCCGGTTTACGACAAACCGATGATCTACTACCCGCTGGCCACGTTGATGCTGGCGGGAATGCGCGACGTGCTGATCATCTCGACGCCGCAGGACACGCCGCGCTTCACCCAGCTGCTCGGCGACGGCAGCCAGTGGGGACTGAACCTGAGCTATGCGGTGCAGCCGTCGCCCGACGGGCTGGCGCAGGCGTTTCGCATCGGCCGCGACTTCATCGGCACCCGCGCGAGCAGCCTGGTGCTCGGCGACAACCTGTTCTGGGGCCACGACCTGCTGCCGCAGCTGCGCGCCGCCGACGCGCGGCAGTCCGGCGCGACGGTGTTCGCCTACCACGTGCTCGACCCCGAGCGCTACGGCGTGGTCGAGTTCGACGCCGCGGGCCGCGCGATCAGCATCGAGGAAAAGCCGCGCGAGCCGAAAAGCAACTTCGCGGTCACCGGGCTGTATTTCTACGACAACGACGTGATCGACATCGCCGCGTCGCTGCAGCCGTCGGCGCGCGGCGAGCTCGAGATCACCGACGTCAACCGCGTCTACCTCGAGCAGGGCCGGCTGCAGGTGCAGACGCTGGGCCGCGGCTACGCCTGGCTCGACACCGGCACCCACGACAGCCTGCTCGACGCCGGCCAGTTCATCGCCACGATCGAGAAGCGGCAGGGGCTGAAAGTCGCGTGCCCGGAAGAGATCGCGTTCCGCCAGCATTGGATCGATGCGGCTCAGCTCGAGCGCCTGGCCGAACCGATGAAGAAGAACGGCTACGGCCAATACCTGCTGCGACTGCTCGCCGAACTGCCGCGCTGACCCCGACGATGCCCTATACCGCCACCCCGACCGACCTGCCCGAAGTCGTGCTGCTCGAACCGAAGGTGTTCGGCGACGCGCGCGGCTTCTTCTTCGAGAGCTACAGCCGCCGCGATTTCGCCGCCGCCACCGGAATCGACGTCGAATTCGTGCAGGACAACCACAGCGCGTCGGCGCGCGGCGTGCTGCGCGGCATTCATTACCAACTGCAGCACGCGCAGGGCAAGCTGGTCCGCGTCGTCGCCGGCAGCGTGTGGGACGTCGCCGTCGACCTGCGCCGCGCCTCGCCCGACTTCGGGCGCTGGGTCGGCGTCGAGCTGTCGGCCGAGAACCGCCGCCAGCTGTGGGTCCCGCCCGGCTTCGGCCACGGCTTCGTCACGCTGAGCGAGCGCGCCGAATTCCTCTACAAGACTACCGATTACTGGTACCCGGAGCACGAGCGCAGCGTGCGCTGGGACGACCCCGATCTGGCCATCGACTGGCCGCGGCTCGACGAGGCGCCACGGCTGGCGGCCAAGGACGCCGCCGCGCCGCTGCTGCGCGAGGCGCAGACTTACTGACGCGGTGCGGCGCGCGGGCCTAAAATCCGCGGTCCCGCTCCACGCCTTCAGGACCGGCACGATGAACCGCGTGTTCCGCTTTGCCCGCTTCAGCGTCGTCTGCGCCCTGTCCGCCGCGGCGTGTCAGCTCAGCGCCGCGCACGCCGCGCCCCTGCTGCGCATGTTCCCGGCCGGCAGCCTGCAGGGGCAGGCCGCGTTCGGCGCCTGGCCGCAGCTGCAGGTCAACTGCGTCGACTACACGCTGGGCCCCGGCGTGCGCGTGCTCGACGCCACGCAACGCGCGTTGCTGACCGGGCAGTTGCCCGGCCTGCACGGGCGCATCGTGTTCCAGCGCGACGCGCAGGGCAATGTGTTCCGCGTCTGGTTCGTCGCCCCGACCGATCCGTCGCTGCGCACGGTACCCGTGGCGCCGTCGAGCTGCCTGTTCGGAAACGCCTGACCCATGAAGAAGCTTTACATCAAGACTTTCGGCTGCCAGATGAACGAGTACGACTCGGCCAAGATGGCCGACGTGCTCGCCGAAGGCGACGCCTACCAGACGACCGACGCGATCGACGACGCCGACCTGATCCTGCTCAACACCTGCTCGATCCGCGAGAAGGCGCAGGACAAGGTGTTCAGCGACCTCGGCCGGCTGCGCGCGCTGAAGGCGGCGCGGCCGCAGTTGCGCATCGGCGTGGCCGGTTGCGTGGCCAGCCAGGAAGGCGCCGCGATCATCGAGCGCGCGCCCTACGTCGACCTCGTGTTCGGCCCGCAGACGCTGCACCGGCTGCCCGCGCTGCTCGATCAGCGCGAGCGCAGCGGGCGCGCGCAGGTCGACGTCAGCTTCCCCGAGATCGAGAAGTTCGACCACCTGCCGGCGGCGCGCGCCGACGGCGCCAGCGCCTTCGTCTCGATCATGGAAGGCTGCAGCAAGTACTGCAGTTACTGCGTGGTGCCGTACACCCGCGGCGAGGAGGTTTCGCGCCCGCTGGCCGACGTGCTGACCGAAGTCGCCGAGCTGACCGCGCAGGGCGTGCGCGAGATCACGCTGCTGGGGCAGAACGTCAACGCCTGGCGCGGCGAGGTCGAAGGCGTCGACGGCGACTTCGCGCTGCTGCTCGACTACGTCGCGGCGATTCCCGGCGTCGAGCGCCTGCGCTACACGACCAGCCACCCGAACGAATTCACGCCGCGGCTGATCGCCGCGCACGGCCGCATCGCGCAGCTGGTACCGCACGTGCATCTGCCGGTGCAGCACGGCTCCGACCGCATGCTGGCGGCGATGAAGCGCGGCTACACCGCGCTGCAGTACAAGCAGATCGTGCGCCGGCTGCGCGCCGCGCGTCCCGGCATCAGCGTGTCGACCGACTTCATCGTCGGCTTCCCCGGCGAAACCGACGCCGACTTCGCGCAGCTGATGCAGCTGGTCGACGACGTCGGCTTCGACGCCAGTTTCAGCTTCATCTTCAGCCCGCGCCCCGGCACCCCGGCGGCCAGCCTGGTCGACGACACACCCTACGAGGTCAAGCTGCAGCGGCTGCAGACGCTGCAGGCGCGCATCGAGGCCAACGCGCAGGCGATCTCGCAGGCCATGGTCGGCGGCGTGCAGCGCGTGCTCGTCGAGGGACCGAGCCGCAAGGATCCCGGCGAACTGCAGGGAAGGACCGAGAACAACCGCATCGTCAACTTCGCCGGGTCGCCGGCGCTGATCGGCCAACTGGTCGAATTGCGCATCAGTGCTGCGTTGCCGCATTCGCTGCGCGGCGAGCCGCCGCTGGCGAGCGCAGCCTGAAGGGCTGCGGCATGGCGCGCAGCGCGAAGCGACGCGCCATGCGGAAGCCCACGACGCGCACCGCAGCAGCGGGGCGGCGCCGGCGCCGCCCGCCGATGCCGTGGCTGGTGCTGGCCGCGATCGGTGTCGGCGCAGTGTTGCTGCGCGGCCGCCTTGCCCGCGCTGACGCGCATGACGTCGCGCTGGCGCTGGCCGCATTGTCCGGCGCCGCACTGGCCACGCTGCTGAGCCTGGCCTGCGCGCGTCGTCTGCGCGCGCGGGCGAAGGGCGCCGATGCAAGGCTGGACGCGCTGCTGCGGGCATCGACCGACGCGATCGTCGGCAGCGACCGGGTCGGCACCATCCGCACCTGGAACCGCGCCGCCGAGCAACTGTTCGGGCTGTCCGCAGACGGGGCCGTCGGCCGCGACGCGGCGCTGCTGGTTCCGCCCGAGCTGGGCGAGGCCGACGCCGCGCGGCGTCGGCGGGTGCTGGCCGGGGCCGCGTCGTCGCAGCTCGAAACCGTGCGCCTTGGCGTCGACGGCCGCCGCATCGCGGTGGCGTCGACGATGTTTGCGCTCGGCTCCGGCATCGGCGAAGTCGTTCGCGACATCACCTTGAGCAAGGGCGCGCAGGACGCGCTGCACCTCGCTCACGAACGCCTGGCACTGGCGCTCGAGGTCTCGCAGCTGTCGCTGTGGGACTACGACGTCGGCGCCGGACGGGTCCAGTTCGACGCGCACTGGCAGGCGATGACCGGCGACGAGGCCGGCGCCAAGCCGGTCGCCGAGATCGCGCAGCGAGTCCACGCCGACGATGCTGCCGCGCTGCGCGCCGCGATGGCTGCCGCGCTGCGCAGCGACGCCGCAACGTTCCAGGCCGAATTCCGCTATCGCGCGGCGGCTGGCGACTGGCGCTGGCTGCGCAGCACCGGGCGCGTCGTCGAGCGCGACGTCCGCGGGCGCGCGCTGCGCGCGATCGGCACCCATCTCGACATCAGCGCGCGCAAGGCCGACGAGGAGCGACTGCACCACGCCGCGTTCCACGACCAGCTCACTGCATTGCCCAACCGCCACGCGCTGTTCGAACACCTGCCGCGGGCGATTGCGCGCGCGCGGCGCAGCGGCCGCCCGCTGGCACTGGGCATGATCGATCTCGACGATTTCAAGCCGGTCAACGACACCTGGGGCCACGGCGCCGGCGACCGCCTGCTGCAGCAGCTCACCGCCAGGCTGCAAGCGAACCTGCGCGCGGCCGACTACCTGGCGCGCCTCGGCGGCGACGAGTTCGTCGTCGTCGTCGAAGATCTCGACGCGCAGCAGCCGCTGCTGCAGCTCGAAGCCGCGCTGAGCCGGCTGCACGAAGCGGTCGAGACCGCATTCGACCTCGGCGACGGCGTGCACACCGAAATCGGCATGGCCGCCGGGGTCGCGTTGTACCCGGTCGACGCACAGGACTCCGACGCGTTGCTGCGCCAGGCCGACGCGGCGATGTACCTGGCCAAGCAGCACAAGCACGACCGCCAGCGCTGGTGGCGCCTGGGTGCGGCCAGCACCGACTGGCAGCCGCAGGGCGAGCCGCCTTTCGACCCCTGGGGCGACGACGCCGCCGCCTTGCTGGGCAAGGCCGTCGGGCTGCTGCGCGCGGCGGTCGACGACCACGTGGCACGCTTCTACGATGCCGACGAACCGGGCGCGGGCGACCGCGCCGCGCTGTTCGCGCGCCTCGCCCCCGACGAGTTCGCCACGCTGCGCCAGCGCCACACAGCGTTCCTCGTCGCGTTGTTCGAACCCGCGCGCGACGCCGCGACGATCGCGGCCGACGCCGCCGCGCTGGGTCGCGTGCACGGTCTGGTCGGCGTCGACGCGCCGCAACTGGTGCACGCATCCGAGCTGCTGCGCAAGCGCCTCAGCGAACACCTGAACGCCGCGCCGATGCCGGCGCGCGAACGCTACCGACTGCTGCTGGCCGCCGACTCCCGGCTGCAGACCCAGTTGCAGGCGCAGCTCGACGCCGCCGCGCAAGTGCACGCCGATTACCTCGGCGTGCTCGCGGCACCGCTGCCTGCACCCGGCTCGCTGTGGATCGATGCGCTGGCCGCTGAACTCGAACGCCTGGGCAGCCTGCCCGGCGTGCTCGCGGCGCTGCTGATGCGTCTGGGCCCGCGCGGCGTGTTCGCCGTCGAAGGTGCGGCCGGGCCGCACAGCGGCACGATCGGCGAAGTGCTGCAGCGTCCCGGGCTCGAAGCCGTGGTCGACCCGGGCTCGCCGCGCGGCCAGGGCCTGAGCGCGCTGGCCTGGCGCAGCGGCGAGATCTGCAGCAGTGCGGCGTACCAGCGCGATCCGCGCTACCTGCAATGGCGCGGCCGCGCCGGCGAGATCGGCCTGCGCTCGGCGGCCAGCGTACCGGTGCGCGGGCGCGGTGGCCAGGTCGTCGCGGTCGTCAGCCTGTTCGGCGCCTGGCCGGGCCAGTTCGAATCGCCGGCCATGCAGCAGTTCGCGCGCGGCGTGCAGCAGCGTTGGGAGCAGGTGTGGGCGCGCTGCTCGACGCCGGCGCCGGCAATCGCCGCGCAGCAGGCCGCCGCGCTGCGCGAGCGGTTGTTCGCCGGCGGCATGCAGATGCACCTGCAGCCGGTGGTCGATCTGCGCGACGGCACCGTGCACAAGGTCGAGGCACTGGCCAGGCTGCAGCTGGCCGACGGCCGCGTGCTGCCGCCGGGCGCCTTCCTCGCCGTGCTCGGCGACGCCGACCTCGACCATGTGTTCCGCCTCGGCCTCGACCTCGCGTTGCAGCACCGGCAACGGTTGCTCGGCGACGGCCATGCTGTCGACGTCTCGGTCAACCTGGCGCCGGCCACGCTGCTCGACCCGGACTGCGCGCGCTGGGTCGAGGAAGCGCTGCGGCGCCACGCGGTGGCGCCGCAGCATCTGAGCCTCGAACTGCTCGAGAGCGACGGCATCGATTCAGCCGCGCAGGACGAAGCGATCGATCAGCTGGTCAGGCTCGGCGTCAAGCTGGTGATGGACGACCTCGGCTCAGGCTACAGCAGCCTGCGGCGACTTTCGGCACTGCCCTTCGACGCGATCAAGATCGACCAGAGCCTGACGCTGAACCTGCGCCGCGCGCCGCTGATGAGCTTGCCGCTGATCCGCGCCATCGTCCAGCTCGGCGCCGATCTCGACCGCCACGTCGTCGTCGAGGGGCTCGAAGACCTCGGCATGATCGAAGCGGCGCTGGCGCTCGGCGCGACCCAGGGCCAGGGGCATGCGCTGGCGCCACCGCTGGCACCCGAGGGCTTCGTCGACTGGCTGCGCGGCTATGCGCCGCCGGTACGGCCCGGACGCGTCGACACCTTCCTCGGCGCGCTCGCCCACCACTGGATGCAGTTGCAGACCCGCCAGCCGGGCGCCGCGCCGACGGCATCTGCGGTCGGCGCCTTCCTCGCCGCGCGTGGCTTGCGCGAAGCCGCCGACTGGCACGCCGACGGCAGCGCGCAGGCCGGGCAGCGGCTGCTGGCCTGGCTGGTCGAGCGCGTCGTCGCCGAAGGGAGCGTGCGCGTTACTTGATCGCCAGCCGCAGCGTGTCCCAGGCGCGCTTGAAGAAGCCGGCGCGCGGCACCGTGCCCAGCGCGACCAGCGGATAGCTGGCCAGCGGCCGTCCGTCGAGCGAGACCTGCAGGTGGCCGAGGTCCTGGCCACGCGCGATCGGCGCCACCAGCGGATCGATGCGCTGCAGCACGCTGTGCAGCCGCGAACCTTCGCCGCGCGGCACGCTGACCGCGATCGGCCGCAGGCTGCCGAGGCCGACCTGGTCGCTCGCGCCTTTCCACACCGGCGCGCTGACCAGCGACTGGCCCGGCGCGGCCAGCCGCACGTCGTCGAAGTTCTGATAGCCCCAGTTCAGCAGCTCCTCGCTCTCGGCGCCGCGCGCGCGCTCGCTGGGCGTGCCCATCACGACCGTCAGCAGCCGGCGCGGACCGTTCGGAAACTGGCGCAGCGCGGTCGCGATCATGCAGTAGCCGGCGTCCTTCGTGTAGCCGGTCTTCATGCCGTCGACCGAGGGATCGGTGAACAGCAGACTGACGCGATTGGGCTGCGTGATGTGGTTGTAGGTGAATTCCTTGGTTTTGAAGTAGCGCGCGAAGTCCTGCGGGAAGTCGGTGATGATGTGCGAGGCGATGATCGCCAGGTCATGCGCGCTGCTGTGATGCCCCGGATCGGGCAGGCCGGTCGGGTCCATGAAGTGGGTGTTCGCCAGCCCCCACTGCTCGGCCTGGCGGTTCATCATCTCGACGAAAGTGGCGGTCGACCCGGCCACCGTCTGCGCCAGCGTCATCGCCGCGTCGTTGCCCGACTGCACGATCATGCCGTACAGCAGGTCGTCGACCGACACCGGAACGCGCGGATCGATGAACATGCGCGAGCCGCCGGTACGCCACGCCTGATCGGGCTCACGCACCATCTGCTCACGCTTGACGCGACCGTCGGCAATGGCCTTGAACGTCAGATAGGCGGTCATCAGCTTGGTCAGCGACGCCGGGGCGGCGACCGCGTCGGCGTTGTGCGCCGCCAGCACCTGACCGCTGGTCATGTCGAGCACCAGCCAGCTGCGCGCGTCCAGCGACGGCGCGGTGACCGAATCGAGCAGCGCGGCGGTGGCGCCGGTGGCGGCGTTGCCGGGCACGGCAGCGGCGGCCGCGGCGTCGGCGCCGCCGTGCAGCGCGACGAACAGACTGCAGGCAAGCAGGACGTTTCGGGAACGGAAGGGCTTCATGTTCGAGCTGCGGGATGGAACGGAAAAACGCGGCGGCGCCAACCGCGGCGCCGCAGGCTCTCACCATAGCAGGGCCGGGCCGCCGCCGCCGTGAGCAAGCGTATCGCGGCGCCGCTCACGCGCCGGACCTCAGGCCGCGCTGCCGTGCCAGGCGCAGACCCAGTCCTTCAGCGGCGTCAGCATGCCGTGAAAGAAGTGTCCGCTGCCCGGAGCGACCAGTACCGGCTGCTGCTGCGGCCGCGCCCAGTCGAGCACGGCGCCCAGCGGTACGACTTCGTCGGCCTCGCCGTGCACGACCAGCAGGCGCTCGGCCAGCGCCTGCGGCTCGCGCAGCGGCGGCAACGCGAAATTGACCACCGCCGGGCCGACCAGCGTCAGGTGGCGTGGAGCGCGCCCGGCGTCGCGCAGTCGCGCCGCCAGCGCAGCGGCGACATAGGCGCCGAACGAGAACCCGGCCAGCGCCAGTTGCGGCGCGTCGCCGAGTTCGGCGCGCAGCACCTGCAGGTGGTGTTCGAGCACCTGCTGCAGGTCGTCGGTTTCGCCGCGTCCTCCGTCGAATTGCCCGCCGCTGGCGCCGACGCCGCGGAAATTCGGCCGCAGCACGACGAAACCGAGCTGCACCCAGGCTCGCGCGAGCGTCTGTGCAACCTTGTTGTCCAGCGTGCCGCCGTGCAGCGGGTGCGGGTGCGCGACCAGCGCCAGCCCGCGCGCCGGACCCTGCGGGCGGTCGAGCGCGAGCTCGATCGCGCCGGCCGCGCCGGCGATCGTCGTGCGCAGCGTCTGCCGGTTCATCGCGGCGCGGCAGCGTCGGGCAGGCGCAGGCGCTCGACGACTTCGCCGCCGCGCAGATGGCGCTCGACGATTTCGTCGATGTCGGTCTGGTCGACGTAGGTGTACCAGACGCCTTCGGGGTAGACGACGCAGACCGGCCCGTCGTCGCAGCGATCGAGGCAGCCGGCACGGTTCACGCGCACCTGGCCGGGGCCGGCCAGGCCGGCGGTCTTGACCGCGCGCTTGCAGTGGTCGAACGCGGCTTCGGCGCCGTGGTCGGCGCAGCACGCGCGACCGTCGTCACGCTGGTTCAGGCAGAAGAAGATGTGGCGTTGGTAGTACATCGGGGATCCGCTCAGAACGGCTTGGCGACGACCAGCGGCACGATCACGAACATCGCGAGGGTCGGGATTTCATTGAACCAGCGGTACCAGACGTGGCTGTGGACGTTGCGCCGCTGCTCGAACGCGCGCAGCCGCCCCTTGCAGGCACCGTGGAAGGCGAGCAGCACCAGCACCATCGTCAGCTTCGCGTGCATCCAGCCGTTGCCGGGTCCGTGCAAGCCGATGCCGAAGCCCAGCCACAGCACGAGGCCGAAGCCGACGGCGGGAAACATCAGCAGCGTCGTGAAGCGGTACAGCTTGCGCGCCATCAGCAGCAGCCGTTGGCGCTCGGCTTCGCTGTCGTCCGGGACCATCGCCAGATTGACGTAAATGCGCGGCAAGTAGAACAGGCCCGCGAACCACGAGATCACGAAAATGATGTGCAGCGACTTGACCCAGAGATAAGCCATGGTTTCCCTCAGTTCGAGCCTGCAGTGTAGTTTTCCCGCGCGGCTTCGGCTGAGCAAAAAAATCCCTGCCGCGCGGCACGGCGGCCACGCGGCAGGGCAACAGCCTTGAAGCCAAGGCACCCGCTCAGGGAGGAAAAGCGGGAGGTGGCGTCACCACCTGCACGGATAGATTCGGCTAAGCTGCAAGGGTTCCGCCCTGCGCGTCAGCTCTTCGGTAAAAAAATGTCACTTCCTGCTTTCCCCACGCTGCGCATGCGTCGGCTGCGCCGCGACGACTTCAGCCGCCGCCTGGTGCGCGAGCACCGCCTGAGCGTCGACGACCTGATCCTGCCGGTGTTCGTGCTCGACGGCGAAGGCCGCCGCGAGGCGGTCGCGTCGATGCCCGGCGTCGAGCGGCTGAGCATCGACCAGCTGCTGCCGGTGGCCGCCGAATGCGTGCGCCTGGGCGTGCCGGTACTCGCCCTGTTTCCGGTCATCGACCCGGCGCTGAAGACCCCCGACGGCCTCGAGGCGGTGAACCCCGACGGCCTGGTGCCGCGCACCGTGCGCGCGCTGAAGCAGGCCTTCCCGCAACTCGGCGTGCTCACCGACGTCGCGCTCGACCCCTACACCTCGCACGGCCAGGACGGCCTGCTCGACGCCACCGGCTACATCATGAACGAGCCGACCGTCGAAGTGCTGGTGCGCCAGGCGCTGGTGCACGCGCAGGCCGGCGTCGACGTCGTCGCCCCCAGCGACATGATGGACGGGCGCATCGGCGCGATCCGCGACGCGCTCGAGGGTGCCGGACACATCCACACCCGCATCATGGCCTACAGCGCGAAATACGCCAGCGCCTTCTACGGCCCGTTCCGCGACGCGGTCGGCTCGGCGAGCAACCTCGGCCGCGCCGACAAGAAGGTCTACCAGATGGACCCGGGCAATTCCGACGAAGCGCTGCGCGAAGTGCAGCTCGACATCGCCGAAGGCGCCGACATGGTGATGGTCAAGCCGGGCATGCCGTACCTGGACATCGTGCGCCGGGTCAAAGACGAATTCCGCATGCCGACCTTCGTCTACCAGGTCAGCGGCGAGTACGCGATGCTCAAGGCCGCCGCGGCCAACGGCTGGCTCGACGGCGACGCGGTGATGATGGAGTCGCTGCTGGCCTTCAAGCGCGCCGGCGCCGACGGCATCCTGACCTATTTCGCACTCGACGCCGCGCGCGCACTGCAGCGCGGCTGACGCCAGCGGCGCCGCGTCAAGCCAGCACGACCCAGGCCACCGCGAGCCAGCCGAGCACGAAGTTCAGCTGCACCAGCCGGTGCACGCGCTGCAGCGCGGCGCCGACTGCAGCCCAGTCGGCGTCGCGCGCGGCGCGCCGTGCCCGCGCCATCGGGCCGAACGCGATGAGCGCGAATACCGCGATCATCACGCAGCCGATCGCCGCCATCGCCAGCCAGCCCGGCGGCGCGGCGGCGCCTGCCGCGCCCAGTGCGGCCGCGCCGCTGCCCAGCAGCAGCGCAATGCTCAGCCACACCAGCGGGAAGAATCGCGCCAGCACCGCCAGCAGCAGCCGCGGCCGCAGCGGCGGCTCGAGCTCGGCAAACGCCGCCGGACGCACCGCGGCGAGCATCACGCTCATGCCGCCGAGCCAGACGAATGCACCTGCCAGGTGCGCCAACAACAGCCATCGGTTCATCGAACACCTCCTTCTGCGCCACGCCGGGGCGCGGTTCGGCCCCGGCACGACAAGATTTGCTTGATCTGCAACAATTCGGTGCCCCTCATCCAGAAAAACCCTGGTATGAAGCGCTGCTTCCTTTATACTTCCGCTGTTTGTCCAGCCCGGTTTATCGTCTTCGCCCGACGTGAACCCACCGTGCGAATGCGCGTGTCGACGTTTTGAGCTGACCGAGCCGAAACGCGAACCGCAGCACCGGGCGCCGACAAACCCGGGGCGCCCCCCGATCCCGTGACCGCGCAGCTGCGCGGTCGTCCTTTGCCTGATATTTTCGCCGACCACCGTGCACGCCACCGATTCCTGGCAGGACGACGCCGACGACAGCCGCCCCCCGCTGAGCCGGGAGCAGGCGCAGCTGCTGCTGGCCGCCAAACCCGGCGTGTCGGTATGGCGCGTGGTCGCGCTGCAGGCGCTGGTTGCGCTGCTCGTCGCCGCCGCGGCGTGGCCGCTGGGCGGCGCGGCCGCAGCGCTGTCGGCGCTGTGGGGCGGCGCCATCGTGATGCTGCCCGCGGCACTGTTCGCCGGCGGCATGCGTCGCTGGCTGATCAATCTGCCGCCGGCCTACGCGCTGTTCGGCTTCGCCTTCGGCGAGCTGCTGAAGATCGCGCTGACCATCGTGCTGCTGGTGCTCGCGCCGCGCGTGCTCGGCCACCAGCTGCTGCTCTGGCCCGCCTTGCTCGCCGGCCTTGTCGTCACCTTGCAGGTGTACTGGGTCGCGCTGTTGCTGCGCGGCCGCCGCAAGCGCTGACCCCCGAATTCCCATCGCCCTCGATCGCTGATCCGACCGACTCCCATGTCCGCAGAACAGACCCCCATCACCGCCGGTGAATACATCATTCACCACCTGACGCAGTGGACCAGCGCGCCTCGCGCCGGCGTCATCGATTTCAGCATCGTCGACGTCGACTCGATCATCTTCGCGGTCGGTCTCGGCGTCATCGCCTGCTTCGTGCTGTGGCGCGTCGCGCGCAGCATGACCAGCGGCGTGCCGGGGCGCATGCAGGCGGCGGTCGAATTCCTCGTCGAATTCGTCGACGAGCAGGCGCGCGGAATCGTGCGCAACGCGAAGTCGCGCGAATTCGTCACCCCGCTGGCGTTCATCTCGTTCATCTGGATCGTGATGATGAACCTGATGGACCTGCTTCCGGTCGACCTGATGCCGCACCTGTGGCAGGCCGCGCACCCGGGCGTCGATCCCGAGCACGTGTTCCTGCGCATCGTGCCGACCGCCGATCTGTCGGTCGCACTTGGCATGTCGATCACCATCCTGCTGCTGAGCCTTTACTACGGCATCAAGATCAAGGGCCTCGGCGGCTGGCTGCACGAGCTGTTCACGGCGCCGTTCGGCAACCATCCGCTGCTGTGGCCGCTGAACTTCGCGATGCAGCTGCTCGAATACCTGGCCAAGACCCTTTCGCACGGCATGCGACTGTTCGGCAACTTGTACGCCGAAGAAATCCTGTTCATGATCATCGCGCTGATGGGCGCCGCCGGGCTGAGCAACCTGACCGGCTGGGCGCTGTTCGCCGGCAACATCGCCGCAGGCCTGGCCTGGTCGATTTTCAGCCTGCTGGTCATCGTGCTGCAAGGCTTCATCTTCATGATGCTGACCCTGGTCTACATCGGCCAAGCGCACGACCATCATTGATGCACCTCTGATTCGCTTCCACCCTTTTTTTCTCTGACTTCAACTTTTCTACAGGAGTTTTCCATGGATCACGTTCTCGGTTTCGTCGCTCTGGCCGCCGGCCTGATCATCGGTCTGGGCGCGAACGGCGCCTGTATCGGCATCGGCATCATGGGCAGCAAGTACCTCGAGTCGGCCGCCCGCCAGCCCGAGCTGATGAACGAACTGCAAACCAAGATGTTCCTGCTCGCCGGTCTGATCGACGCGGCGTTCCTGATCGGCGTCGGCCTGGCGATGATGTTCACGTTCGCCAACCCGTTCGTGCTGAAGTAAATCGAACGAGCTTCCCGACCCACCGACTGACTAAGCAAAGGTTAGCGCCATGCATCTGGACGCAACACTGATTGCGCAGCTCGTGGTGTTCCTGCTGCTGGCATGGTTCACGGCAAAGTTCGTGTGGCCACCCATCACCAGGGCCCTCGACGAGCGCGCGAAGAAAATAGCCGACGGCCTCGCCGCCGCGGACCGTGCCAAGGCCGAACTGGCCACGGCGAGCAAGGAAGTCGAGCAGGAGCTGGCGCGTTCGCACCAGGACAGCGCCCAGCGCCTGCACGATGCCGAGCGCCGTGCCCAGGCCATGATCGAAGAAGCGCGCCGCAAGGCCGAGGAAACCGGCGAGGGCATCGTGGCCCAGGCCCGGGCCGAAGCCGAGCAGCAACTGATCAAGGCGCGCGAAGCGCTGCGCGACCAGGTCGCCGCACTGGCGGTCAAAGGCGCCGAAGCGATCCTGCAGCGCGAGGTCAATGCGCAGGTGCACGCCGATCTGCTCGCCCGGCTGCAAGCCGAGCTTTGATCGGAGCACGCCATGGCTGAACTCGCCACCGTCGCGCGGCCTTACGCCGAAGCGATTTTCCAGGCCGTGCAGGGCCCGGCCACCCAGGCCCCGCTCGACCGCGTCGCCGCCGAACTCGACGCGCTGGCGCTGCTGGCGCGCGATCCGCAGGTGCGCTCGCTCAGCGGCGATCCGCAGCTGGCGGCAGCGCGCGTCGGCGAGCTGCTGCTGTCGGCACTGCCGCAGCAGCCTTGCGACGCGGTGCGCAACCTGCTGCAGGTCGTGCTGGAGAACCATCGCCTGGCCGCGCTGCCGGCGGTCGCCGCGCAGTTCCACCTGCTCAAGGACGAGGCGCAGCAGTGCGCCGAGGTCGTCATCGAGAGCGCCTTCGAACTCGCGCCGGCGCAGATCGACGAGCTGCTCCCGGCGCTGGAGCGCAAGTTCGGCCGCAAGCTCTACGCGCGCGTCGAACTCGACCCGGCGCTGATCGGCGGCGTGCGCGTGCGTGTCGGCGACGAGGTGCTCGACACCTCGGTGCGCGCACGCCTGGACGCGATGCGCAGCACCCTCACCGCCTGAGCGGCACCCAAAAGATCTGAGGCAACCATGCAACTCAATCCCGCAGAAATTTCCGAACTCATCAAGAGCCGCATCGAGGGGCTGGCGGTCAGCGCCGACGTGAAGAACCAGGGCACCGTGGTTTCGGTGTCCGACGGCATCGTGCGCGTGCACGGCCTGTCCGACGTGATGCAGGGCGAAATGCTCGAATTCCCGAACAGCACCTTCGGCCTGGCGCTGAACCTCGAGCGCGACTCGGTCGGCGCCGTGGTGCTCGGCGACTACGAACACATTTCCGAAGGCGACACCGTCAAGTGCACCGGGCAGATCCTGTCGGTGCCGGTCGGCCCCGAGCTGATCGGTCGCGTCGTCAACACGCTGGGCATGCCGATCGACGGCCGCGGCCCGATCGACGCCAAGCTGACCGACGTGGTCGAGAAGGTCGCCCCCGGCGTGATCTGGCGCAAGTCGGTGTCGCAGCCGGTGCAGACCGGCCTGAAGGCGATCGATGCGATGGTGCCGATCGGCCGCGGCCAGCGCGAGCTGATCATCGGCGACCGTCAGACCGGCAAGACCGCGGTCGCGGTCGATGCGATCATCAGCCAGAAGGGCAAGGACATGATCTGCATCTACGTGGCGATCGGGCAGAAGGCCTCGACCATCGCCAACGTGGTGCGCAAGCTGCAGGAAACCGGAGCGATGGAGTACACCATCGTCGTCGCCGCCACGGCGTCCGATTCCGCCGCGATGCAATACCTGGCGCCGTACGCCGGCTGCACGATGGGCGAGTACTTCCGCGATCGCGGCCAGGACGCGCTGATCATTTACGACGATCTGACCAAGCAGGCCTGGGCCTACCGTCAGGTCTCGCTGCTGCTGCGCCGCCCGCCGGGCCGCGAAGCCTACCCCGGCGACGTGTTCTACCTGCACAGCCGTCTGCTCGAGCGCGCCGCGCGCGTCAACGAGGAATACGTCGAGAAGTTCACCAACGGTGAAATCAAGGGCAAGACCGGCTCGCTGACCGCGCTGCCGATCATCGAAACCCAGGCCGGCGACGTCTCGGCGTTCGTGCCGACCAACGTGATCTCGATCACCGACGGCCAGATCTTCCTCGAGACCGACCTGTTCAACTCGGGCGTGCGTCCCGCGATCAACGCCGGCGTGTCGGTGTCCCGCGTCGGCGGCGCCGCGCAGACCAAGGTCGTCAAGAAGCTCTCGGGCGGTATCCGTACCGACCTGGCGCAGTACCGTGAACTGGCCGCGTTCGCGCAGTTCGCCTCCGACCTCGACGAGGCGACCCGTCGCCAGCTCGAGCGCGGTCGCCGCGTCGTCGAACTGCTCAAGCAGCCGCAATACCAGCCGGCCCAGGTGTGGCAGATGGCGGTGTCGCTGTACGCGGTCAACAACGGCTACCTCGACGACCTCGAAGTCGGCCAGATCCTCGGCTTCGAAAAGGGCCTGCACGCGCATCTGCAGTCCAAGCAGGCGGCGCTGGTCGAGTCGATCGAAAGCAAGAAGGACCTGGGCAAGGACGACGAGGCGCTGCTGAAGGACGCGATCGCCGAGTTCAAGAAGAGCGGCGCGTACTGACAAGACGGCGCCGCCCGATGAGCGCAGACCCCGCGCCGAGCGCGGGGTCGAAGGAGAATCTGCATGCCTGGAATGAAAGAAGTCCGCGTCAAGATCAAGAGCGTGCAAAACACGCGCAAGATCACCAAGGCGATGGAAATGGTCGCCGCGTCGAAGATGCGCCGCGCGCAGGAGCGCATGCGCGCCGCGCGTCCGTACGCGGAGAAGGTGCGTGCGATCACCACCAACCTCAACCAAGCCAACCCCGAGTACAGCCACCCGTTCCTGGTCGCGCGCACTCCGGTGCGCGCGGTCGGCGTGATCCTGGTGACCACCGACAAGGGCCTGTGCGGCGGCCTCAACACCAACGTCATGCGGCTGTTCACGCAGCAGCTGCGCGAGTGGCAGGGCGCGGGCATCGCGGTCAAGGCCTGCGCGGTCGGCAACAAGGGGCTGCAGCTGCTCAACCGGCTCGGCGTCGACGTCGTCTCGCAATTGGTGCAGATGGGCGACAAACCGCATCTGGACCAGCTGGTCGGCCCGGTCAAGGTGCTGCTCGACGCTTATGAGCGCGGCGAGATCGACGCGATCCAGCTGGCGTTCAGCCGCTTCGTCAACACGATGAAGCAGGAGCCGGTGCTCGAGCCGCTGATCCCGTTGAGCGCGCAAGCGCTGCGCACCACCGACGAGGAACGCAAGGAATACGGCTGGGACTACATCTACGAGCCCGACGCCAAGCCGGTGATCGACGCGCTGCTGGTGCGCTACATCGAGGCGCTGGTCTATCAGGCGGTGACCGAGAACATGGCGTGCGAGCAATCGGCGCGGATGGTCGCGATGAAGGCCGCGTCGGACAACGCGAAGACCGTGATCAACGAACTGCAGCTGGTCTACAACAAGAGCCGCCAGGCCGCGATCACCAAGGAATTGTCGGAAATCGTCGGAGGCGCCGCTGCCGTCTGACGCAGCGCGCTCGCACCCTTTTGAAATTTGGAGAAGCTTCATGAGCACGGCTCAAGCCCAAGGCAAGATCGTCCAGTGCATCGGCGCTGTGATCGACATCGAATTCCCGCGCGAGCAGATGCCCGCGGTCTACGAAGCGCTGCGTCTGTCCGATGACCAGGAAATGGGTCTGGCCGAACGCGGCGTGACCTTCGAAGTGCAGCAGCAGATCGGCGACGGCGTCGTGCGCACGATCGCGCTGGGCTCGACCGACGGCCTGCGCCGCGGCATGGTCGTCGGCGCCACCGGCAAGCCGATCTCGGTGCCGGTCGGCACCGGCACGCTGGGCCGGATCATGGACGTGCTCGGCCGTCCGATCGACGAGGCCGGCCCGATCCAGTGCGACGAACTGCGCCCGATCCACGCCAAGGCCCCGGCGTTCGACGAGCTGTCGCCGTCGGTCGAGCTGCTCGAGACCGGCATCAAGGTCATCGACCTGGTCTGCCCGTTCGCCAAGGGCGGCAAGATCGGCCTGTTCGGCGGCGCCGGCGTCGGCAAGACCGTCAACATGATGGAGCTGATCAACAACATCGCCAAGCAGCACAGCGGTCTGTCGGTGTTCGCCGGCGTCGGCGAGCGCACGCGCGAGGGCAACGACTTCTACCATGAAATGGAAGAGTCCAAAGTTCTCGACAAGGTTGCGATGGTGTTCGGCCAGATGAACGAGCCCCCGGGCAACCGTCTGCGCGTCGCTTTGACCGGCCTGACGATGGCCGAGAAGTTCCGCGACGAAGGCCGCGACATCCTGTTCTTCGTCGACAACATCTACCGCTACACGCTGGCCGGCGTGGAAGTGTCCGCCCTGCTGGGTCGTATGCCTTCCGCCGTGGGTTACCAGCCGACGCTGGCCGAAGAAATGGGCGTGCTGCAAGAGCGCATCACGTCGACCAAGACCGGCTCGATCACGTCGATCCAGGCCGTCTACGTCCCGGCCGATGACTTGACCGACCCGTCGCCGGCGACGACCTTCAACCACCTCGACGCCACCGTCGTGCTGTCGCGTGACATCGCCGCGCTGGGCATCTACCCGGCGGTCGACCCGCTGGACTCGACCAGCCGCCAGATCGACCCGAACGTGATCGGCGAAGAGCACTACGGCACGACGCGCGCGGTGCAGGGCATCCTGCAGCGCTACAAGGAACTGCGCGACATCATCGCGATCCTGGGCATGGACGAACTGTCTCCGGAAGACAAGCAGACCGTCGCCCGCGCGCGCAAGATCCAGCGCTTCCTGTCGCAGCCGTTCCACGTCGCCGAAGTGTTCACCGGCTCGCCGGGCAAGTACGTGCCGCTGAAGGAAACCATCCGCGGCTTCAAGATGATCGTCGCCGGCGAATGCGATGCGCTGCCCGAGCAGGCCTTCTACATGGTCGGCACCATCGACGAGGCGTTCGAGAAGGCGAAGAAGCTGAACTGATCGCGCCGGTCGGGGCGCGGCCCTGCCGCGCCCGGCTTTGCCCCCAACCGGAGTCACCATGAACACCTTCCAGATCGATGTGGTCAGCGCCGAAGAGCTGATCTATTCGGGCCAGGCGCGTTTCGTCGCGCTTCCCGGTGAAGCCGGCGAGCTCGGCATCCTGCCCGGACACACGCCGCTGATCACGCGCATCAAGCCTGGCGCGGTGCGCATCGAGCGCTCCGACGGCACCAGCACCGAAGACGACTTCGTGTTCGTCGCCGGCGGCGTGCTCGAAGTGCAGCCCAAGCACGTCACCGTGCTGGCCGACACCGCGATCCGTGGCAAGGATCTCGACGAGGCCAAGGCACAGGAAGCGCTCAAGCTGGCGCAGGAGAACCGCGCCCACGCCAAGGAATCGCAGGACATCGCGGTCGTCGAAGGCGAACTGGCGATGCTCGCCGCGCAACTCGCGGCGATCCGTCGCCTGCGCGGTCGGGCGCACTGAAGCGCCGGCGCAAAATCGGCCCGCACGCGGGCCGACGCGCTTGACACCACCCGCCGTCAGGCGGGTTTTTTATCGCCGGCGCCGGCCGCCGGCCCACGCCGGACGAACTGCTAGCATCGCGCCATGCGAACCGCCGGCCCGCTGCCCTTGCGTCGTGCCCGGCCCGCGTGGCGCGTGGGCGCGCTGTGCGGGGCGGTGCTGCTGGCCGGCTGCGCCGCGACGCCGCCACGCCCGGAAGGCACCGCGGCCGCCGGCCACTGCTGGGCGCCGGCGCCGAATCTGCGCGCCGCGTACAACCGCAGCTACACGGTGCGCGGGCGTCGCTACACGCCGCTGTCGACCGCCGACGGCTACGACGTCGACGGCACCGCGTCGTGGTACGGCTGGGAATCGGGCTCGACCACGGCGATGGGCACGCGCTTCGACCCGCGCGCGTTCACCGCGGCGAGCCGCCAGCTGCCGCTGCCGACTTGCGTGCGCGTGACCAATCTGACCAACGGCCTGAGCGTCGACGTGCTGGTCAACGACCGCGGCCCTTTCGTCGACAGCCGCTTGATGGATCTGTCCTACGGCGCCGCCAAGGCGCTCGGCGTGACCCGCAGCGGAACCGCGCCGGTGCGCATCGTCGCGCTGCAGGATGTTTCAGCGGCGGACGTGCCGCGACCGGCTCCGGCGCCGATCGTGCCGCCGACACCGGCCCCGCCGCCCCCGGCCAGCGCTCCGGCATCGCCCGCGGTGCTCGTCGCCGCAGCGCCGGCGGCGGCCGACACGGTGCAGCCCTTGCCGCCGCTGACATCCGCACCGATCCTCGCGGCGGCGCCGGCGACCCTGCCGCACAGCGGCGACGAGCACGCGCTCGACGCCCTGATCGCGCGCGCCGATGCCGCACCCGCCGCACCCGCCGCACCCGC
>JAJZHH010000053.1 GCA_021804595.1 Pseudomonadota bacterium | reverse complement strand
ACGGCGTGACGACGAAACCGGTCTCGGCGAACACGATCGCGAACAGCACGGCGTAGACCCACGCGCCGTAGCTGCCGATGAAGGCCTCGAGCTGCACGTCGAAGTGCAGCAGCAGGTTGATCAGGTCGTGCAGGGACATGGTCTGGCGGTGGCTCGGCTGCGGGCAGCCGGCCAGTATACTGGGGCGATGCCGCAGTCCCCGCCGGCGCCGATCCGCGCGCTGCCCGATACCCTGATTTCGCAGATCGCCGCCGGCGAAGTCGTCGAGCGCCCGGCGTCGGCGTTGCGCGAGCTGCTCGACAACGCGATCGATTCGGGCGCGCGCCGCGTCACCGTGCGCATCGAGCACGGCGGTCTCGAGTTGATCCGCGTCGAGGACGACGGCTGCGGCATCGCCGCCGACGAACTCGCGCTGGCGCTGGCGCGCCACGCGACGAGCAAGATCGCCAGCCTGGCCGACCTCGAACGCGCGATCAGCCTGGGCTTCCGCGGCGAGGCGCTGGCGTCGATCGCCGCGGTGGCCGAAGTCGAGATCGTCAGCCGCCGCGCAGGCGCGGCCGCCGCGGCGATCCGCGCCGAAGTCGGCCGCGTCGACGCGGTGCGGCCGGCCGCGGCGGATTTCGGCAGCACGGTCACCGTGCGCCGGCTGTTCCACGAGATTCCGGCGCGCCGTCAATTCCTCAAGTCGGCGACGACCGAAGGCGGCTGGTGCGTCGAGATGGTGCGGCGCGCCGCGCTGGCCCACCCGGAAATCGCGTTCCAGCTGTGGCAGGACGGACGCCAGACGCTGCAACTGCAGGCGGCCGACCCCTTGCGCCGCATCGCCGACGTGCTCGGCCGCGGCTTCGCCACCGACGCCTTGCCGCTGCAGGCGGAAATCGGTCCGCTGCGCATGTACGGGCTGGTGACGCGGCCGTCGGCGGCGCGCGCGCGCGCCGAACACCAGCTGCTGTTCGTCAACCGCCGCTGGGTGCGCGACCGTGTGCTCGCCCATGCGCTGCGCGCCGCCTACGAGGACGTGCTGCACGGTTCGCTGCAGCCGCAGTACGCGCTGCTGCTCGAACTGCCGGCCGAGCGCGTCGACGTCAACGTGCACCCGGCCAAGAGCGAAGTGCGCTTCCGCGAAGGCCAGGCGGTGCACCAGGCGCTGCGCCGCGCGGTGCAGGATGCGCTGGCACCGGCGCTGGGCGGGCGCGCGGCCGGCGCCGCACCGGCACCCGGCACATCGTCCAGCTCCTCGCCCGGCTCCTCGCCCGCGCTGTCGGCCGCGGCGCTGGCCGACGCCGACGGCGTGCTGCCGCCGCCGCGCGCGACGACTTCCGCGCCGACCGCGCGCGACCCCGCCCCGCAACGCCAGCAGACGCTGCCCTTGCGCGACGCGCTGCGCGGCTGGGCGCCGCTGCCGACGACGGCGTCCGCCGCGGCGCGAGCGGCAGACCGCAGCGCCGCTTACAGCACGCCGGACACGACCCCGCACACCGCCGCCGTGGCCCCCTCGGCGGCCGCCGCCGAAGCGGCCACGCCGACGAGCGGCCACGCAAGCGGCGAGACCCCGCTGGGCCAGGCGCTGGCGCAGCTGCACGGCGTCTACATCCTGGCGCAGAACGCGCGCGGCCTGGTCGTCGTCGACATGCACGCCGCGCACGAGCGCATCGTCTACGAACGGCTGAAAGCGGCGTGGGACGCGCGCGCGCTGCCCAGCCAGCCCCTGCTGCTGCCGCAGCCCTTCGCGGCCAGCGCGCTCGAGTTCGGCGCCGCCGAGGAGCACGCGGCGACGCTGGCCGCGCTCGGCCTGGAACTCAGCGCCGGCGGCCCCGGCAGCCTGGTCGTGCGCGCGGTGCCGGCGCTGCTGGCGCGCGGCGACGCGGTGCGGCTGGCGCGCGCGGTGCTCGCCGAGCTGGCCGCCTACGGCAGCAGCGCACGCATCGAGCACGGGCGCAACGCGCTGCTCGCCGGCATGGCCTGCCACGGCGCGGTGCGTGCCAACCGCCAGCTGACGCTGACCGAGATGAACGCCTTGCTGCGCGACATGGAAGCCACCGAGCGCTCCGACCAGTGCAACCACGGCCGGCCGACCTGGCGCCAGATCGGCATGGACGAGCTCGACGCGCTGTTCCTGCGGGGCCGCTGATGCGCGCCGTCTGGGTGATCGCCGGACCGACCGCGGCCGGCAAGACCGCGGTGGCGCTCGAACTGGCGCGACACCGGCCGATCGAGATTGTCAGCATGGATTCGGCGCTGGTTTACCGCGGCCTGGACATCGGCAGCGCCAAACCGAGCGCAGCCGAACGTGCCCAGGTTTCGCACCACCTGATCGACATCCGCGACCCGCGCGACGCCTACAGCGCCGCGGCCTTCGTCGACGACGCGCAGCGGCTGATCGGCGAGATCCGCGCGCGCGGCCGCGAGCCGCTGCTGGTCGGCGGCACGATGCTGTACCTGCACGCGCTGCAGCAGGGACTGAGCGCGCTGCCGGCGGCCGACCCGGCGCTGCGCGCCGAGCTGGCCGCGCGCGCCGCGCGCGACGGCTGGCCGGCGCTGCATGCCGAACTGGCGCGGGTCGACGCGCCGACCGCGGCGCGACTGGCGCCCAACGACGCGCAGCGCATCCAGCGCGCGCTCGAGGTCTGGCAGCTCAGCGGCCGGCCGCTGAGCGCGCAGTTCGGCGCGCGCGAAGCCGCCGGCGTGCCGTTGCGCGTGTTGTCGCTGGAGCCGGGCGACCGCGCCGCGCTGCACGCGCGCATCGCGCAGCGGCTGCGCGCGATGCTCGACGCCGGCTTTCTCGACGAGGTGCGCGCGCTGCGCGCACGCGGCGACCTCGATCCGTCGCTGCCGGCGCTGCGCGCGGTCGGCTACCGCCAGGCCTGGGCGCATCTGGACGGCGCCACCGACGCGGCGACCTTCGAGGCGCAGGCGCTGGCCGCGACCCGCCAGCTGGCCAAGCGCCAGCTGACCTGGTTGCGCGGGCTGCCGCAGCGCCTGCCGGTCGACTGCGTCGCGCCCGACGCGGCGGCGCGCGCGCTCGAGCAGCTGCAGCGCGGCCTCGACGAAGGCTGAAGCCGCCGCGGGCGCCACCTCAGGCCCCGCGTCAGGCGCCGCGTTCGTGCAGGAAGGCGCCGAGCGCGCGCGCGGTGTGGCCGCTGCCGCCGACGAAGCTGGCCGGCGGCCCGGCGTGCACCAGGCGGCCGCCGCCGCTGCCGCCTTCGGGGCCCAGATCAACGATCCAGTCGGCCGACGCCATCACGTCGAGGTTGTGCTCGATCACGACCACCGTGTGACCGGCGTCGGCCAGCCGCAGCAGCACGCGGATCAACTTGTCGACGTCGGCCATGTGCAGACCCACGGTCGGTTCGTCGAGCACGTACAGCGTCGGCCGCGCCGCCGCGCTGGCCAGCTCGGTGACCAGCTTCAGGCGCTGCGCCTCGCCGCCCGACAGCTGCGGGCTGGGCTGGCCCAGGCGCAGATAGCCGAGGCCGACGTCGTGCAGCAGCTGCAGCGCGCGCACGATGCGCGGGTGCGCGGCGAAGAATTCGAGCGCGGCGTCGACGCTGAGCGCGAGGATGTCGCCGGCCGACAGCCCGCGCAAACGGACTTCGAGCGTGGCCGCGTTGAAGCGCAAGCCGCCGCAGTCGTCGCACGGTTCGATGACGTCGGGCAGGAAGTTCATCTCGACGCGCACCGCGCCCTGGCCGTCGCAGCTCGGGCAGCGGCCGGCGCCGGTGTTGAACGAAAAGCGCGCTGCGGTCCAGCCGCGCATGCGCGCTTCCAGCGTGTCGGCGAGCAGCCGGCGGATGTCGTCCCAGATGCCGACGTAGGTCGCCGGGCACGAGCGCGTGGTCTTGCCGATCGGGGTCTGGTCGACTTCGAGCACGCGCTCGATGCCGTCGAGCCCGAGCAGCGCGCGGCACCCCTGCGGCGCGCCGTCGCCGCCGAGCAGCGCGCGCGCGCTGGCCAGCAGCACGCCGCGCGCCAGGCTCGACTTGCCCGAGCCCGACACGCCGGTGACGACGCTGAGCCGGGCGCGCGGGATCGCGACGTCGACCTCGCGCAGGTTGTGCAGCCGCGCGCCGAGCACCTGCAGCGCCGGCGTCGTCGCGTCGGTGGCCGGGCGTGGCAGCAGCGGGTGGCGCAGCGGCTCGCGCAAGTAGCGCGCGGTCAGCGATTCCGCATGGCGCAGCAACTCGCGCAAGCTGCCCATCGCGACCACCTGGCCGCCGTGCACGCCGGCGCCGGGGCCGATGTCGAGGATGGTGTCGGCACGGCGTATCGTGTCCTCGTCGTGCTCGACGACGACCAGCGTGCTGCCGCGCTCGCGCAGCGCATCGAGCGCGTCGAGCAGGCGCCGGTTGTCGCGCGGATGCAGGCCTATGGTCGGCTCGTCGAGCACGTAGACGACGCCGCGCAGATTGCTGCCGAGCTGGGCCGCCAGCCTGATGCGCTGCGCCTCGCCACCCGACAGCGTCGGCGCCGCGCGGTCGAGCCCGAGGTAGCCGAGACCGACGCGCTGCAGGAACTGCAGCCGGCTGCCGACTTCCGCGACCAGGTCGCGGCCGATCTGCGCTTCGCGCGCGTCGAGTTCGAGCGCGGTGAACCAGCGCCGCGCGTCGTCGACGGCCAGCGCCGACAGCTCGACGATCGAGCGCGATCGCAGCCGCACCGCGCGCGACACCGCGTTGAGCCGGGTGCCGGCGCAGTCGGCGCACGGCGCCGCGCCGTCGGCGTCGCGCCACGCGCCCTCCTCGCCGCTTTGCGTGGCGTCGAAGCCCTTCAGCGCCAGCCCGGTGCCGAAGCACGACGGGCACCAGCCGGCCGGCGAGTTGTACGAGAACTGGCGCGGGTCGAGCTCGGCGAAGCTGCGCGCGCAGCTCGGGCACGCGCGGCGCGTGCTGAAGGTGCGCAGCTGCAGCCCGGCGTGGGCGCCGATGACGTCGCCGGCGGCCATCGCCTGGCGCAGCCGATCGAGCGGCGCGACGATCTGCACCACGCCCTTGCCGAGCTGCACCGCCTCGTGCACCAGCGCGCGCAGCCGCGCCTCGTGCTCGGGCGCGATGTCGATCTCGCCCAGCGGCAAGGCAATGTCGTGCTCACGGAAACGGTCGGGGCGCGGCCACGGATCGGTCGGCAGGAACGCGCCGTCGACCCACAGATGGCTGTGGCCGCGCTTGGCCGCCCACTGCGCCAGCTCGGTGTAGACGCCCTTGCGCTGCACCACCAGCGGCGCCATCACGCCAACGCTGTGGCCGCGCAGCTCGCGCAGCAGCTGGGCGACGATGGCCTGCTCGGTCTGCGGCGCGATCGGCACGTCGCAGTCCGGGCAGTACTGGGTGCCGAGCTTGGCGAACGCCAGCCGCATGTAGGGATGCACCTCGGTCAGCGTACCCACCGTGCTCTTGCGCCCGCCGCGGCTGGTGCGCTGGGCGATCGCCACGGTCGGCGGGATGCCGAAGATCGCGTCGACGTCGGGTCGCGGCGGCGGCTGCACGAACTGGCGCGCGTAGGCGTTGATCGACTCCAGATAGCGGCGCTGGCCTTCGCTGAACAGCACGTCGAAGGCCAGCGAGCTCTTGCCCGAACCCGACACGCCGGTGATCACCGTCATGCCGCCGCGCGGCAGGTCGACGTCGATGTTGCGCAGGTTGTGCTCGCGCGCGTGGCGGATCGCGATGAAGCCCTCGCGACCGCGGCGCATCGCCTGCGCCAGGTATTCGCCGGCGGCCTCGGCGGCCTGCAGCGCCGCCGCGTCGTCGTTGGCCGCGGCCTGCGCGGCGTCGATCGTCGCCGCGTCGAGCTGCGCGCGCCAGGCCTGCAGCGCGCGCCCGGTGTGCGACGCCGCGCACGCCTGCACGTCGGCCGGCGTGCCGGCGACGACCACGCCGCCGCCGGCGTCGCCGCCTTCGGGGCCGAGGTCGATGATCCAGTCGCTGGCGGCGATGACGTCGACGTTGTGCTCGATCAGCACCACGCTGTGGCCGGCGTCGACCAGCTCGTGCAGCGCGCGCAGCAGGCGCGCGATGTCGTCGAAATGCAGCCCGGTGGTCGGCTCGTCGAGCAGGAACAGGCTGCCGCGAGCCGCGCCGCGCCCGCCGCTGCGCCGCGCCTCGACCAGGAAGGCGGCCAGCTTCAGCCGCTGCGCCTCGCCGCCCGACAGCGTCGGCGTCGGCTGGCCCAGCCGCAGGTAGTCGAGACCGACCGCGGCCAGCGCGCGCAACCCGGCGGCCAGCTCGCGTTCGCTGGCGAACAGCGCCAGCGCCTCGGCCACCGTCAGCTCGAGCACGTCGGCGATGCTCAGCGCGCGGCCGCCGAGCTCGAGCTTGACCTCGAGCACTTCGGCGCGCCAGCGGCGGCCGTCGCATTCGGCGCAGCGCAGGTAGACGTCGGACAGGAACTGCATCTCGACGTGTTCGAAACCCGACCCGCCGCAGCTCGGGCAGCGCCCATCGCCGGTGTTGAAGCTGAAGGTGCCGGCGTTGTAGCCGCGGCGTTGCGCCTCGGGCTGCGCGGCGAAGCGTCGGCGCAGCGAATCGAACACGCCGACGAAACTGACCGGGTTCGAACGCGCGGTCTTGCCCAGCGCGCTCTGGTCGACCAGCACGACGTCGGCGATCTGCTCGGCGCCGAGCACGCGGTCGTGCGCGCCGGGCTCGGCCACGCTCTTGCCCAGGCGCCGCGCCAGCGCCGGGTACAGCACGTCGCCGAGCAGCGTCGACTTGCCGCAGCCCGACACGCCGGTGACCGCGACCAGCGCGTGCAGCGGAATCTCGACGTCGATGCCGCGCAGATTGTGCTCGCGCGCGCCCTCGACGATCAGCCGCGCGCCGGCCAGTGCGCCGTCGGCGTCGCGCCGCAACCGGCGCGGCGCGCGGTCGGGCTGCACGCGGCGCTCGCCGCGCAGATAGGCGCCGGTCAGCGTCGGCGCCTCGCGCAGCGCCGCCAGCGGGCCCTGGAACACGAGTTCGCCGCCGTCGCGCCCGGCGCCGGGGCCGAGCTCGAGCAGATGGTCGGCGGCGAGCATCAGCTGCGGGTCGTGCTCGACGACGAGCAGCGAGTTGCCGGCGTCCTTCAGCTTGCGCAGCACCGCGCCGAGACGGTCGAGGTCGCGCGGGTGCAGG
Organism: Pseudomonadota bacterium; assembly: GCA_021804595.1. Lineage (GTDB taxonomy): Bacteria > Pseudomonadota > Gammaproteobacteria > Burkholderiales > Burkholderiaceae_C > Thiomonas_A. Next base: position 12,664 of record JAJZHH010000053.1, on the reverse strand, counting down.
CCGATCGACGGCTCGTCGAGCACGAACAGGGTCTGCGTCAGCGAGGTGCCCAGCGCGGTGGTCAGATTGATGCGCTGCACTTCGCCGCCCGACAGCGTGCGCGACGGCCGGTCCAGCGTCAGGTAGCCGAGGCCGACGTCGAGCAGGTAGCGCAGCCGCGCGCGGATCTCGTCGAGCAGCAGTCGCGTCGCCGCGTCGGCACCGGGGTCGTGCTCGAGCTCGGCGAAGAAGGCGTGCGCGCGCTCGATCGGCAGCTGCATCGCGTCGTGCAGACCGAGCCCGGGCAGCGCGTCGCGCACCGCGTCGTCCCAGCTCGCGCCGTGCGGCACGAAGCGCTTGCGTCCGGCCAGCGCGGCGTCGGCGGCGCCGCGCGTGCCGACGCGCCAGAGCAGCGCGTCGAGCTTCAGCCGCGCGCCGCCGCAGGCCGGGCACGGGCTGCTGCTGCGGTACTTCGACAGCAGCACGCGCACGTGCATCTTGTAGGTGCGCGTTTCCAGCCAGTCGAAGAAGCGACGCACGCCGTAATACTCCTTCTCCCACTTGCCGGAGAACTTCGGATCGCCGTCGATGACCCAGGCGCGCTCGCGTTCGTCGAGCTCGGACCACGGCACGTCGACGCGCACGCCGGCGGCCGGCGCGTGGCGCTCGAGGTCGCGCTGCGCGTCCTTGAAGCTGGCCGTCTGCCACGGCTTGACCGCGCCGCCGGCCAGGGTCTTGCGTGCGTCGGGGATGACCAGGCCCCAGTCGATGCCCAGCGTGCGGCCGAAGCCGCGGCAGGTCTCGCACGCGCCCAGCGGCGAGTTGAAGCTGAACAGGCCCGGACTGGCGTCGCGGTAGGCGATGTCGCAGTCGGCGCAATGCAGCGACGACGAGAAGCGCCACGGCGCCGCGCCGTCGTCGTGCGGCCACACCGTGACCCGCCCCTGGCCCAGGCGCAGCGCGGCCTCGACCGCGTCGAGCAGCCGCGCGTCGTCGACCGCGCCGGCGCGGAAGCGGTCCTGCACGACGTGCAGCACGCCGGCGTCGCGCGCGTGGATGCGCGTGTAGCCCTGCGCGGCCAGCCCCTGCAGCACCTCGTCCTCGGGCATTCCGGCCGGCAGCGGCAGCGCGAAGCTCAGCACCAGCCGCGGATCGCCGGCCGCCGCGGCGCGGCGACGCAGCTCGGCGACGATGCTGGCCGGCGTGTCGCGCCGCACCGCGCGGCCGCAGCCGCGGCAATGCAGCGTCGCCGCGCGCGCGTACAGCAGCTTCAGATGGTCGGCCAGCTCGGTCATCGTGCCGACCGTCGAGCGCGAGGTGCGCACCGGATTGGTCTGGTCGATCGCGATCGCCGGCAGGATGCCGTCGATGCGTTCGACCTGCGGCCGGTCCATGCGGTCGAGGAACTGGCGGGCGTAGGGCGAGAAGGTCTCGACGTAGCGGCGCTGGCCCTCGGCGTAGATGGTGTCGAAAGCCAGCGAACTCTTGCCCGAACCCGAAACACCGGTGACGACGACGATGCGGCCGAGCGGTATGTCGAGCTCGAGGTTCTTCAGGTTGTTCTGCCGCGCGCCGACGACGTGGATCGCATCGGCCAGGGCTGCGGGCGGTTTCTTGGCGCTCATCCCCCAGACTATACGCAGTCTTGCCACGCCGGCGCTGCGCCCGCCCTGCGCTTGTCGGCTGCGCCGCATCGCGGTTACATTTGACCCATGCACCGGACGCGCCCGCCCGCCACCGCCGGCTCGACAGCGCCTGGCTTCGGTCCCACACGCTCTGAAAACCGCACACACCGCCGACATGCAACAGGACAAGCTCAAGAAGATACTCGTCGTCGACGACGACTCCCGCATCCGCGACCTGCTGCGCCGCTACCTGGCGCAGGAGAACTATGAAGTGTTCGTCGCCGAGGACGCGAAGGCCATGCAGCGGGTGATGGTCAAGGAGCGCTTCGACCTGATCGTGCTCGACCTGATGCTGCCCGGCGAGGACGGCCTGACCGTGTGCAAGCGCATGCGCGCGGCGAAGGACTTCACGCCGATCGTGATGCTGACCGCCAAGGGCGAGGACGTCGACCGCATCATCGGCCTGGAGGTCGGCGCCGACGACTACCTGCCCAAGCCCTTCAACCCGCGCGAGCTGCTCGCGCGCATCAGCGCGGTGCTGCGCCGCCAGCCCAACCCGGAGCTGCCCGGCGCGCCGGCGCGCGACGACGAGACCGTCGTGTTCGGCCCGTTCAGCCTCGACCTCGGCCGCCGCGAGCTGTCGCGCGACGGCGAACTGATCAATCTGACCACCGGCGAGTTCGCGATGCTCAAGGCGCTGGTGCGTCACCCGCGCCAGCCACTGTCGCGCGACCGCCTGGCCGAACTGGCGCGCGGGCGCGACTACGAAGCGTTCGACCGCAGCCTCGACGTGGCGATTTCGCGGCTGCGCAAGATCATCGAAGTCGACCCGTCGCACCCGCGCTACATCCAGACCGTCTGGGGCGTCGGCTACGTCTTCGTGCCCGACAGCAAGGAAAACTGACCGGCCGCGCCGCGTGGGAACTTCGCCGATGCCGCCGACGGCGTCGCTGCGGCGACTGTTCGACGGGCTGTCGACCCGGCTGTACTGGCGCACCTTCGCGCTGATCGCGCTGCTCGTCTGGCTGAGCATCTCGGCCTGGTTCCAGGCCTTCCGGCTGCTGCAGCGCACCGACCAGGTGCGCTACATCGCGCGTGAAGTCGTCACCGTCGTCAACCTGGCGCAGCTGGCGATGCGCCACGCCGGCGCCGACGGCCGCGCCGCGCTGCTCGCCGACCTCGCGCGCAATCACGACATCGCGCTGCTGCCGCACGCCGCCACCGACCAATGGGTCCCGGCGAGTGACAGCGACTTCGCGCGGCGGCTGGTCGCTGCGGTCCACGAACGCACCGCCGAACGGCTGCGCTTCGCCGACCGCGTCAACGGTCACGCCGGCATGTGGGTCGGCTTCGCGATCGACGGCTCGCCGTACTGGCTGCGGCTGCGGCGCAGCCGCCTGGCCAGTTCGCTGGAGCAGACCTGGGTCATCGGCGGGCTGCTGGCCACGCTGCTGGCGATGGTCGGCGCCGCGGTCATCGCCGGTTTCGTCAGCCGGCCGCTGCGCGACCTCGGGCTGGCCATCGCGCGCGTGCGCGGCGGTGATTTCTCGCAGCAGCTCGACGAGGACGTCGGCGCCGCCGAACTGCGCGAAGTCAACCGCGGCTTCAACCGCATGGCGCGCGCGCTGCAGGAGTTCGAGCAGGACCGCGCGCTGATGCTGGCCGGCATCTCGCACGACATCCGCACGCCGCTGGCGCGGCTGCGGCTGGAGGCCGAGCTCAGCGTGCCCGACCCGCAGGCGCGCGACGACATCGTCTCCGACATCGAGCAGGCCGACGCGATCATCAGCAAGTTCATGGAGTACGCCAGTACCGCGCAGCCGGCGCGCGAACGCGTCGACCTGGCCGACCTGGTGTCCAAGCTCGCCGCCGACTACGCCAAGCACGGCGACATCGTGATCCGCGTCCCGCAGCAGGACGACGCACCGGTGCTCGCCGACCCGCTCGAACTGCAGCGGGTGCTGGTCAACGTGATCGAGAACGCGCGCAAATACGGGCGCACCCCGGGTTCGGAACGCACCGAGATCGACGCCGACTTCGTGCGCCGCGGCGACGAAATCGTGCTCAGCCTGCGCGACCACGGCCGCGGCGTGCCGCCCGAACAGTTGCCGCTGCTGACGCGACCGTTCTTCCGCGGCGATCAGGCGCGCACCGCCGACCGCGGCGCCGGACTCGGACTGGCCATCGCCGACAAGACGCTGGCGCGCATGGGCGGCGGGCTGCAGCTGAGCAACGCGCCCGGCGGCGGCCTGCTGCTGCGCATCCGGTTGCCGCGCGACCCGCTCGACAAGCTGCCGCCGCCGGTGCTGTAGCGCGTCAGCCGCGGCGCTGCGCGTCGAGCCGTGCGCGGTGCCGTGCGCGGCGCAGACGCGCTTCCTTCGGATCGATGCGCAGCGCGCGCAACAGGTCGACGCGGTCGCCGTCGCACGCCGCATCGTCAGGCTCGCGCAGTTCGCCCCATACCGCCAGACGCAGCTGCTGCGGCCACGCCGCCGGCAGCAGCGCCTCGACGCCGCTGGCGCGCACCGCGTCGCGCAGCGTCGAGCCGAGCGGCAACTCGACACGGCGCAGCAGCGGCGCGCCGGCCTCGTCGTGCCAGTAGACGTCGAGCGCGATGCGCTCAGCCATAGACGGCCTCGGCGCGGTGGACGAAGGCGTCGACGAAGGTCTTCGCGATGTGGCCGAACACCGGGCCGATCACCGCCTCGACCAGCCGGTTCGAGAAGTGGTATTCGAGGTTGAAATCGACGCGGCAGGCGCCCTCGTCCTGCAGCGGCGCGAACGTCCACCGGCCCTGCAGCGCGCTGAACGGACCTTCGACCAGCTGCATCGTGATTTCGCGGTCCGGCACTTGCACATTGTGCGTCGTGAAGCTCTGGCGCACGCCCTTGAAATCGATGCGCAGCGTCGCGCGCATCGACTCCGGCGTCGACTCGTGGACTTCGACGCCGCCGCACCAGGGCAGGAACTGCGGGTACGATGCGACGTCGCTGACCAGGCGGTACATCTGCTGCGCGCTGTACCAGAGCAGAACGGTCTTGTGGACTGTGGCCATCGACAGGGTTCTTAAAATCCACAGATTGTAGGAAATCCCCCGGCCGGCGACGAGCCGGCATCGACATGAGCATCGCCGAAAACCGCAAGGCCGCATTCAATTACTTCCTCGAGGATCGCTACGAGGCCGGCATCGTGCTCGAGGGCTGGGAAGTCAAGGCGATCCGCGCCGGGCGCGCGCAACTGCTCGACGGCTATGTCTTGATCCGCGACGGCGAGCTCTTTCTGGTCGGCATGAACGTCACGCCGCTGCACAGCGCGTCGACCCACGTGCGCCCCGACGTCAGCCGCACGCGCAAGCTGCTGCTGCACAAGGACGAGATCCGCCGCCTGATCGGCAAGGTCGAGCAGCGCGGCTACACGCTGGTGCCGCTGAACCTGCACTACAAGGGCGGCCGCATCAAGCTCGACTTCGCGCTCGGCCGCGGCAAGAAGCTGCACGACAAGCGTGACACGGAAGCCAAACGCGACTGGGACCGCGAAAAGGCGAAGTTGATGCGCCACGCGAACAAGTAGCGCGCACCGCGTCAGCGTCGCGCCGCGGCCGCGCCCGGCAGGTGCTGCGGCGGCGGCAGGTGGTGCGTGATGTCGAGCATGCTCACCGCCATCCAGCCGAGCAGCGCGAACACCCCGCCGACGACCAGGGGCACATAGATCTTCAACGCGATGCGCTCGAGCTGCTGCCACCGCGTCGTCGCCACCGTGTCGTGCGCCGGCAGGCCGCGCTCGTCGGGCGCCGCCTCGGCGGCCCTTGCGTCACCCGCCGCATCGTCGATCACCGCAGCGGGCGCCTGCCGATCGTGCGCCACGGCGCTCGCTGCGCGGTCGCCGTGCGCCTCAGGCGCGCGCTCCGCGGGCACCGCCGCGACGGCCGCCGCCGCGGTGTCGACCGGGATCGCTGCGCCAGCCGCCTCGCCGGCACGGCGCGCGTCGATCGCGGCGGCCGGCTCGAGCGGGATCGCCGGCTCGAGCTGGATCGCCGGCTCGACGGCCGCGCCGGGCGCAGTCGCCGCCGCGCGTCGCAGCCGCGGCGCCGGGCCGAGTTCGGCCAGCCGTGCGGCGACGATGCGCCCCTCGGCGACGACGAACACCGCGCACAGCACCGGCGCGACGACGTGCAGCGCCGGCACGTGGCGCGTGATCACGCCGGCCCACAGCGGATCGGACACCGCCAGGCGCCCGGCGATCCAGCCCAGCAACGCGGCGCCGGCCGGCACCAGCAGCGGCCGCGTCTGCAACAGCCGCCCGACGAAGGTGCTGCCGAACATCAGCAGCGGGATGCTCAAGGCGAGGCCGAACAGCAGATAGGCCAGCGAGCCGTTCGCCGCGCCGGCGATCGCCACGACGTTGTCGAGGCTCATCGCGAGGTCGGCGAACACGATCGTCACCACCGCGCCCCAGAAGCCGTCCGCCGCCTCGCTCCCCGCGCCGTGTTGCTCCTCGGCGACCAGCAGCTTGATCGCGATCACCAGCAGCAGCACGGCGCCGGCGATCTCGAGCAGCGGCAGGCGCATCAACAAGCCGGCCACGCCGGTCAGCACGGTGCGCAGTACGATCGCCGCGGCGGTGCCGGCGACCAGCGCGCGCAGTCGCAGCGCCGGCGGCAGATTGCGGCAGACCAGCGCGATCAGCACCGCGTTGTCGCCGCTGAGCAGCAGATCGACGAACACGATCTGCGTGATCACGGTGACGGCGTGGTTGCTCGATGCGTAGTCCACCAACACTCCTTCTGCGTCGCGCCTTCAGCCGACGATGCCGGCCACGCCGGTGTACAGCGCCAGCACCGAAGTCGCCGCCAGCGCCACGCCGACGGCCCAGGCGTAGCCGCCGCGCAAGCGGCTGCGCTCGGGCAGCGCGGTGCGCGCCAGCCAGTACAGCAGGCCGAGCACGACCGGCAGCAGCAGCGCGTTGAGCACGCCGGTGGCGATCGACAGCCGCACCAGGTTGTCGCCGGTGGCGACCACGGCGCCGGCGCCGGCCAGCAGCAGGCCGAACGAGGCGTAGAACCACGGCGCCTCGCGCGGATGCGCGGCCAGCGAATGGCGCACGCCGCGGATCTCGCCCAGCGCCCACGCCGCCGACAGGCTGACGACGATGGTCGCGACCAGCGCGCCGCCGGCCAAGGCCATCGCGAACACGACGTGGCCGACCAGCGGGCCCAGCGCCGGCGTGAACGCCTCGGCGATTTCGGCGACGCTGTCGAGGGCGTGCGCGCGGCCGCCGAACGCTGCGGCCGCGGCGACCAGCACCGCGACCGTGATGATCTGGCAGAACACCGCGCCGGCCAGCGTGTCCAGCCGCGCCGCGCGCAGGTCCTGCGGCCCCATGCCCTTGTCGATCAGCGCCGACTGCTGATAGAACAGCGTCCACGGCATGATGCTGGTGCCCAGGTTCGCCGCGACCAGGTACAGGTAGTCGCGCTGGCCCAGCGGCTGCTGCAGCATCTGGCGACCGACCTCGGACCAGTCCGGATGCGCGGCCCAGGCGACGACCAGGAACGCCAGTTCGAACGCCCCCAGCCCCAGCGCGATGCGCTCCACAGACGCGTAGCTGCCGGTGACGACCATCGCGAAAATCGCCACGCAGATCGCCAGCGCGCTGATCCACACCGGAACGCCGAACAGCTGGCCGACCCCCGACAGGCCGCTGATCTCGGTGACCAGCGCGCCGAAGCAGCTCAGCACCAGCGTGGCCATCGAAATCCACGCCAGGCCGCGGCCGAAGCGCTCGAGCACCAGTTCACCGAAGCCGCGCCGCGTGCACAGCGCCAGCCGCACGGTCAGCTCCTGCGCGACGAACATCAGCGGGATCACCAGCAACTGCAGCGCCAGCATCCGGTAGCCCCACTGCGCGCCGCTTTGCGACACCGTGATGACGCTGCCGGCGTCGGTGTCGGCGAGCATCACGACCAGGCCGGGGCCGAGCACGCTGGCCGCGCGCAGCAGCCGGTGGCGCCATGCCGGCGCCCTGGGCATCGTGTCCGTGCGCCGGCTCGACATCAGCGCGCCGCGCCAGCCGGGCCGCGCTTGAGCGCGCGCAGCAGCGCCGAATCGGGGCTGAGCACCAGCGTCGTGTCCGATGCGGCCAGCGCATGCCGGTAGGTCAGCAAGGCGCGGTAATAGCGATAGAACTTCGGGTCGCGGTCGTAGGCCTGGCTGAGCACGCGGTTGGCCTGCGCGTCGGCCTGGCCGCGGATGACCTGGCTGGTCTGCTTGGCCTGCGCCAGGATCTGCGTGCGCTCGCGATCGGCCGCGGCCTCGATCTCCTGCTGCCACTCCAGCCCCTGGGCGCGCAGCTCCTTGGCCTCGCGCTGCCGCGACGAGCGCATGCGCGCATAGATCGACTGGCTGGCCGCCAACGGCAGGTCGGCGCGGTGCAGCCTGACCTCGTGCACGACGATGCCCAGCGTCGCCGCCTTGGCCTCGACCGCGGCGGCCACTTGTGCAATCACCGCGCGGCGCTGCGCCGACAGCAGCGCCTGCAGCGGCACCGTGCCCAGCACCATGCGCAGCGAGGTGCTGACCAGCTGGTCGAGCTGGAAGCGCGCCTGGCCGTTGGTCATCACCGTCTGGTAGAAACGCAGCGGATCGACGATGCGGTAGGTCGTGAAGGTCTCCACCGCGAGCCGCTTCTCGTCGCCCAGGATCAGCTCCTGCGGCGGCGGCGCCAGCGTCTGCAGGCGCGCATCGTAGATCTGCACGGTCTCGGCGAACGGCAGCTTGAACTTCAGCCCGGCGCTGCGGTCGACCCGAACCGGCGCGCCGAAGCGCAGCACCAGGTCGATGCGGCCCTGCGGCAGCACGTACATCGACGACGACGCGACCCACAGCGCCGCCAGCACCGCGATCAGCCCCGCACCGCGCGCATTCGGTCTCATCGCGCACCTCCGGCCGTCGCCTTGACGTTGGGCAGGTTCAGATAGGGAATCACGCCCGGCGTGGCGTGCGACGCCGAATCGAGCACGACCACCTTGCCGGCGTGGCCCAGCACCGCGTCCATGCTGTCGAAATAAAGCCGCCACGCGGTGACGTTCTTCGCCTTGCGGTAAGTCGCGTACAGCGCGTCGAAACGCTGGGCCTGGCCGCGCGCGACGTCGACCGTCGTCGCCTGGTAGGCGTAGGCATCCTGCACGATGCGTGCGGCCATGCCGTGCGCTGTCGGAATCACGTTGTTGCGGTAGGCCAGCCCGACGTTGCGCAGCCGCTCGCGGTCGGCGCGCGCACGCTGCACGTCGTTGAAGGCATCGATGACCTCGGTCGGCGGATTCGCCTTCTGCAATTGCACCTGGGTGATCACGATGCCCGATTTCTCGGCGTCCAGCCAACGCTGCAGCAGCGCCTGCGTCTGCAGCGCGACCTGCAAGCGCCCCTTGGACATCGTCGCCTGCAAGGGCGTGCGCGCGACGACGTCGCGCAGCGCGGCTTCCGCCGCGACGGTCAGCATGTGCCGCGGGTGGCTGACGTTGAACAGATAGTTGCCGGCATTGCCGATGCGCCAGAACACCGTGCAACCGACTTCGACGATGTTCTCGTCGCCGGTCAGCATCTGGTTGGCCGGGATCTGCTGCCCGTCGGGCAGCACCGGTCCGGAGTCAAGCCCCAACTGCATCTGGTTGATGCGCGTCACTTCGGGCAGACGCACCGATTCGATCGGCCACGGCAGGTGGTAATGCGCGCCCGGGCCGGTCGTGCCGACCCAGCGACCGAAGCGCAGCACGATGCCCTGCTCGTCGGGCTGCACCATGTAGAAGCCGCTGAGCGCCCAGCCGACCGCGAACAGCACGGCCAGCAGGCGGCGGCCGCGACCGCGCAGATCGAGCACCTCGCCGACGTAGCCCAGCCAGGGCTTCCACCCGGTTGCCGGTTGACCGGCGTTTTCATGCTGCAACAAGACGCTCCTCGACGTTCCCCGATGCAGCGGACACCGGCACGCCGCCATCGAAAAGCGAGAACATACGATGGTTCGACACGCCACCGCCAGCGAACTGGGGCGCGCTTGACGCATGTCAACGCGCGACCGCGTCGCACTGACATCGCGTTACATTCGTCGCCGAACCCCGGCTGGATCAAGGTCGCGCACGACGCGCTCGACTAGCCTGCAAAGTACCGGGTGCCGCAGGTGCGGCACCCGGACTTTCGGGAGAAGCAGAATGGACAAGACCGTCACTTCGCGCCGCGCGATGCTGCTCGGCGTCAGCGCGGCGCTGCTCGGCGCGGTTGCGCTGCCGGCGCAGGCACAGCAGCAGACCCAGCAGGAAACGCAGACGCGACAGGAAACGCAGACGCGGACCCAGCAACAGATCTACGGCAGCCAGCTGATGACGCGGCGCGAGCGCCTCGAATACCGCCAGCGCATGCGCGCGGCGAAGACCGCGCAGGAACGCGAGCGCATCCGCCTCGAGCACCATCGGCAGATGCAGGAGCGTGCGCGCGAACGCGGCGTCACGCTGCCCGACATGCCCCCGGCGCGCGGCGCCGGCATGGGCCCGGGCGGCGGCGGCGGCATGGGCCCCGGCGGCGGCGGTGGCATGGGCCCCGGCGGCGGCATGGGCGGTGGTGGGGGCGGCATGGGCGGTGGTGGCGGCGGCCGTCGCTGACGCGGCGCCGGCACGGCCCGGGCAAAAAAAAACCGGGCCCGTTGACCGGGCCCGGTTCGAGGTCGTCTCCTCGGATACTGAACGCCAGACGCGTATCAGGCGACCTTCTTGTCGAAGAACTGCTCGTCTTCGGTCGAGCCCTTCAGCGCCGCCGTCGACGCTTCGCGCTCGATCGTCGTCGTCACCGCGTCGAAGTAACCGGTGCCGACTTCGCGCTGGTGCTTGACCGCGGTGAAGCCCTTCTCGGCCGCGGCGAACTCCTTCTCCTGCAGCGCGACGAAGGCGCTCATCTGGTTGCGCGCATAGCCGTGGGCGAGTTCGAACATCGAGTAGTTCAGCGCATGGAAGCCGGCCAGCGTGATGAACTGGAACTTGTAGCCCATCGCGCCGAGTTCCTTCTGGAACTTCGCGATCGTCGAGTCGTCGAGGTTCTTCTTCCAGTTGAACGACGGCGAGCAGTTGTAGGCCAGCATCTTGCCCGGGAACTTGGCGTGGATCGCGTCGGCGAAGGCCTTGGCGTAAGCCAGGTCGGGCTTGCCGGTCTCGCACCAGATCAGGTCGGCGTACGGCGCGTAGGCCAGGCCGCGCGAAATCGCCTGCTGCAGCCCCGGGGTCGTGCGGTAGAAGCCTTCGACGGTGCGCTCGCCGGTGCAGAACGGCTTGTCGGTGTCGTCGACGTCGGCGGTCAACAGGTCGGCGGCTTCGGCGTCGGTGCGCGCGACCAGCACGGTCGGCACGCCCATCACGTCGGCGGCCAGGCGTGCCGAAACGAGCTTGGCGACCGCTTCACGCGTCGGCACCAGCACCTTGCCACCCATGTGGCCGCACTTCTTCACCGAAGCCAGCTGGTCCTCGAAGTGCACGCCGGCGGCGCCCGCTTCGATCATCGACTTCATCAGTTCGAAGGCGTTGAGCACGCCGCCGAAGCCGGCTTCGGCGTCGGCAACGATAGGCGCGAAGTAGTCGACGTAACCGTCGTCACCGGGGTTCTTGCCTTCCATCCACTGGATCTGGTCGGCACGGGTCAGCGTGTTGTTGATGCGCTTGACGACCGCCGGAACCGAGTTCGCCGGATACAGCGACTGGTCCGGGTACATCTCGCCGGCCAGGTTGGCGTCGCCGGCGACTTGCCAGCCCGACAGATAGATGGCCTTCAGGCCGGCCTTGACCTGCTGCATCGCCTGGTTGCCGGTCAGCGCGCCCAGCGCGTTGACGAACGGCTCGTCGTGCATCGACGCCCACAGGCGCTCGGCGCCGCGACGCGCCAGCGTGTGCTCGGGCTGCACCGAGCCGCGCAGGCGCACGACGTCGGCTGCCTTGTAGCCGCGCTGAATACCTTTCCAGCGCGGATTGCTCGCCCATTCCTGTTCAATCTGTTGAATTTGCTGTTCGCGGGTTGCCATGAGACGATCTCCAAGAAGGAACAAAACCGGATGCCTGAAGCTTACCCCAGCGCTGCATTGCAGCAACGAGTTCTATCTTATACAAGACTAATTTTTTAGCTCTTTGTTTTCAATGGCTTGCGATGCGCATTCCGCTCTGCGGAATGAGACTTCGCGATTCTGAACCCTAAGGCATTGCCCCGCACCATCAATTTTCCATATCGTGGAAGGCTACCTGCATATCCTGAAACCGAGCCGCAGGCGCGTCGCATGATGCTGCGCATCGATCCGTCGACACAGGGCGAGGCGCTGCCGCTGTGGGACGAAACCGGTCTGCGCGCGCTCGAGCGCACCGCCGCCGAGACGCTGCCGGCCGATGAATTGATGCGCCGCGCCGGCGCTGCGGTGGCGCGGCTGACGCGCGCGCGCTTCGCCGCCGCGCGGCGCGTCGGCGTGCTGTGCGGGCCCGGTCACAACGGCGGCGACGGACTGCACGCGGCGGCCGCGCTGGCCTCGGCCGGCGTCGCCGTCGACGCACTGCTGGTCGGCTGCGGCGACGACGCGCCGTGGTCGCGGCGGCCGCCGGCGTGGCAACGTGCGCTGCGTGCAGCCCAAGCCGCGGGCGTGCAGCCACGATGCTGGAGTGGCACGCTGCCCGACGCCGACCTGCTGCTCGACGCGCTGCTCGGCATCGGCCTGCGCCGCGCGCCCGACGGCGACATCGCCGCCGCGCTGCTCGCGCTGCGCGATCGCACTGCCGCGCTGCTCGCGGTCGATCTGCCCAGTGGCGTGCACGCCGACACCGGCGCCGCCCCCGGCGCGCACGCGCGTGCCGACGTCACCTTGAGCCTGCTCGGGCTCAAGCCGGGGCTGTTCGGTGGCGCCTGCGCCGGCGCCGCCGGCGAACTCTGGCACGACACGCTCGGCGTCGACCCTGGCGCCCTCGCCGAGCGCGCCGGCGCGGCGCCGACCGCACGCCTGTCGGCGGCGGCCGACGCGCTGCGCGCGCTCGGCGACCCCGCCGCGGC
>JAJZHH010000146.1 GCA_021804595.1 Pseudomonadota bacterium | reverse complement strand
CTACCCAGGACTGTGTCGAGCACGGCGCGCCGGGTCATTCCGAGCGGCTTGCAAGCCGCGAGGTGGGTGGTGACCTACCCAGGACTGTGTCGAGCACGGCGCGCCGGGTCATTCCGAGCGGCTTGCAAGCCGCGAGGTGGGTGGTGACCTACCCAGGACCGTGTCGAGCACGGCGCGGAGCTTGTCTGCGCAGGATCAAACCGGCTGCCGGCGCTGCACCGCATACTTCGCCGTCGGACCGACGACGCGATGAGCCCCCGCCACCCATCCCTGACACAGCGTGTCGCCGCCGCGCTCGCGCTGGACGACGTGCTGGCGCTGCCGCGCCGGCAGTTGCTGCTGCTCACGCTGCCGCTGGTGCTGGTCGGCGTCTGGGGGCCTTGGGCCGAATACGGCCGCTGGCAACAGGCGCGCGCGCAGGTGGCGCAGCAAGCCGCGCAGGCCGCGGTGAAGGCCGCGCAGGTGGTGGCCGAACGCTTGCACGCGCGCTACGACCTGCTGCAACTGGCCGCGGCGACGCTGGGCAACGGTGGCCGCGCGGTGCCGCCGCAGCAGGCGATGCAGCGCCTGCAGGGATTTCTGGCCAGCCATTCCGGCGTCGCCGCGTTCGGTATCGTGTCGGCGCAAGGCCGGCTGTTGCGCTGGTTCGACCGCCGCGGCGTGCACGCCGGCGGCGGCACCGTCGCCGCGGATACCTTCACCCCGGTTGCGCAACGTCCCGACCTGCTGATCGGCCCCGAGATCCGCACCCAACACAGCCGGCGCACCTTGCTGCTGCTGCGGCTGCGGCCGGGCCGCAACGCCGGCACCGCCTACACCCTGAGCGCGGCGGTGGCGACCACGGCGCTGCTCGCCGCCAACGGCGCCGGTCCGTGGACGCTGCGGCTGCGTGACGCGCGCGCGACGACGCGGCCCGGCGCCAGCGACGCGGCCGCCGCCGAAGTCCCCGGGTTTCCGCTGCAAGTCGACGCGCGCTGGTCGCCGACGCTGCCGCTGGACGCGTACTGGCAGCCGGCGCGCGCGCGCTGGGTGTTCGAGCTGACGACGATGCTGCTGCTGGTCGCTGCCGGCTGGCGCATCGCCGCGCTGCTCGGTGCGCAGCGGCGTTATGCGGCGATGCAGGACACGCTGCTCGACAACGCACTGGTCGGCATCGCCTTGGCCACCGACCGCCATGTGCTGCGCGCCAACCGCCGCTTCGCGCAAATGCTGGGCTACGACGACGCCGGCGAACTCGACGGCGCCTCGTTCCGCGACGTCTACCTCGACGAAGACGACTATCGCCGCGTCGGCGCGCTGTACCCGCAACTGCGCGCCTACGGCAGCGCATTCATTCAGGGCGTGCGTATCCGTCGCCGCGACGGCGCCACGCTGATCGCCGACCTGGCGGGCAAGATCGTCGGCGACGCGCACACGCGCGATCCGTCGACTTCGGTGTGGGCCTTCCTCGACGTCACCGAGCGCCACGCGATGCAGCAGCGCTTCGAACACCTGGCCACGCACGACTCGATGACCGGCCTGCCGAACCGGCTCGCGCTCGAGCAGCAGTTGCCGCTGGCGCTGGCGCGCGCCGCGCGCAGCGGCGACGCGCTGGCGGTCGGCGTCGTCGACCTCGACGACTTCAAGCCGGTCAACGACCAGTGGGGCCACGACGTCGGCGACGCGCTGTTGCAGGAGGTCGCGCAGCGCTTCGGCAGCACCCGGCGGCGCAGCGACATGGTCGTGCGGCTTGGCGGCGACGAGTTTGCGATCGTGTTCGAGGGGCTCGACCCGCGTTGCGCGCGCGAGCAACTTGCGGCGGCCGCGCAGCGCCTGCACGGCGTCGTCGAGCAGCGCTTCGATCTCGGCGCCGGGCGCAGCGCCGAAGTCGGCATGACGATGGGGCTGGCGCTGTACCCGGCCGACGGCGACGACGGCGACACGCTGCTGCGCCTGGCCGACGCCGCGATGTACCGCGCCAAGGCGCACAAGACGGCGCGCGCGCAGTGGTGGCAGTTCAGCGCCCCCGACGCCGACAGCGGCGCTCCGGAAGCTGCGTTCGACGCCTACGGCGACGATGCGCGTGCGCTGCTGCGCAGCGTGCACGACGGTCTCGAGGCGGTATCCGGCGGTTTCGTCGACGATTTCTACGCCCGCCTCGGCGTCGAGCGGGTGTCGGGGGCGATCCTGCACGCGCTGAGCCCAAGCGACATGCGTGCGCTGCGCGCGGCGCAGGCCGCGCACCTGCGCTTCATGCTCGACCCGGCCACCGACGCCGACGCCATCGTCGCGCGCGCCGAGCGGCTCGGCCGCGCGCACGCGCTGGTCGGCGTCGATGCGGCGACGATGGTCGAGTCGATGTCGCTTTACCGTGAACTGTGCAGCGCGCACTTCCGCCGCGTCGCGCTGGCCACGCGCAGCCGCTACCACCTGATGCTGACTGTCGAGCGCCGCCTGCTCGACGACGTGCAGGCCGAATTGCGCAGCCTCGAGCGCACGCTCGGCGCCTACCAGGCAGCAATCGTCGCCCCGCAGCCCGCTCCCGGGGCGCTGTGGCCCGACGTCGCTGCGGCCGAACTCACGGCACTGGCGGCGCTGCCCGGGGTGCTGGCGTGCGCGACGCTGCGACCCGACGTCGACGGTGTGTTCCAGATCGAGTCGCTGGCTGGCGATGGCGCGCTCGGCGCGCTGCTGCGGCGCGCCGAACTGGCACCGCGGCTCGATCCGGAGCATCCGGCCGGGCGCGGCTTGGTCGCGGCGGCCTGGCGCGGCGCGCGCATCGAGCGCAGCAGCAGCTACCTCGACGACGTGCGCACGCAGGCCTGGCACGAGGCGCTGCGCGTGCAGCGCGTGCGCAGCATCGTCGCGATCCCGGTTGCCGCGGATGCCCAGCGCAGCGACATGATCCTGGTGCTGCTCGGCGCCTTCCCGCGCCAGTTCGACGCCGCGCCGATGCAGCATTTCGCGCAGGGACTGCAGCGGCGTTGGCGCGAGCTGCGCGCCGCGCGCCAGCGTCTGCTGCCCCACATGGTGCTGCAACAGGACCTGGCGCAGGCGTACCGCGAGCGCCTGTTCACTGGCGGCTTGCAAATGCAGGTGCAGCCTATCGTCGATCTGCACAGCGGTGCACTGCGCAAGGTCGAGGCGCTGGCGCGGCTGCGCCTGGACGACGGCGCGCTGGTTTCGCCCGGCGTGTTCCTGCCGCTGCTGGGCAACGCCGAACTCGAGCGGCTGTTCCGCCGCGGCCTCGAGCAGGCGCTGGCGATGCTGCGCGCCTGGGACGAGCAGGGGCTGCACGTCGAACTGTCGCTGAACCTGCCGCCGTCGACGCTGCTGGCGGCCGACTGCGCGCGCTGGATCGGCGAGGCGCTGCACGCGCACGGCGTCGCCGCGCAGCGCCTCACGCTCGAGTTGCTCGAGTCCGAGAGCGTCGACGACGCCAGTTTCGCCGACGCTGTGGCGCGGCTGCAGCCGCTGGGCGTGCGCTTCGCGATGGACGATCTCGGGGCCGGGTACTCGAGCCTGACGCGGCTGGCCACGCTGCCGTTCGATACGCTGAAGATCGACCAGGCGCTCACCGCGCAGCTGCACACGCGGCCGATCGACACGCTGCGGCTGATGGCCACGCTGGTCCAGGTCGGCCACGACACGCGGCGCTGCGTGGTCATCGAGGGGCTCGAGGACGACGCCTTGATCGAGGCTGCGCGCGTGCTCGGCGCACATGAAGGGCAGGGCTACGCCTACGCGCGCCCGATGCCGGCCGACGCGCTGCCCGCCTGGGCCGCGCAGCGCATCGTGCGCAGCCAGGCGCACGCACGGCCGCGCACGCCGCTGGGCCGGCTGGCACGGCAATTGCAGAGTCGGCGGCATGGCAGCGACGACGCCGCATTGCAGAGCCTGGCCGACGAAGTGGTCGCCGCAGCACCGCGCCGCGCCGCCGCCTGACGCCGCCGGCGTCAGGGCGCGGCGCAAGTCGCCGTGAATCGCCCGGATCGCCCGAACTCGGTCGCCGGTGGCGAGATCACAGCGGTATTGCCCACGACGCCGGAGTTTGTCGATGTTTGCCCGCCCTTTGTTCGCGCCGACGGCTCCAGGAGCGCCCACGCAACGGCCCCGTGCGTGGCGTCGTGCGGCGCCGCGACTCGCGGCGCCGGCGCGGTGGCCGGTCACCGCCGCCTTGCTCGCCGGCTGCTGTCTGATGCTGCCGGCGCGCGCGCTTTCAGCGCTGGGCGCGGATCCCTGTGCCCGCCCGGCCACGGGCGGCGAGCTCGGCTTGATGCAGGCGCTGAGACTGGCCAACGAGCTGCAGCCCGAGCTGAGCGCCGCCACCGCGCGCGTCGCGTGGCGTGCCGCCGAACTGGCGCAGGCCGATGCAGCCTGGTGGCCCGAGCTGAGCAGCCCGGTCGTCGTCGAGCACGTGCACACCGACACCGCACAGACCGACGCGGCGCGGGGCGGGCTCGAGCTGCGCTGGACCTTGTTCGACGGTGGCGCGCGCGCCGCGCGCCGACGCGCCGCGGCCGCCGAGTGGCGCGGAGCGCGTGACGCGCTGGCAGCGCTGCAACAGCAGATCTACGCGCGCATTGCCGCGCGCTACGTCGGCGCCGTCGAAGCCCGCGCCGCCGTCGACGAGCGCGTGCGCAGCGTGCGCAGGCACCGACGCAGTCTCGAGGCCGCCGAGCGGCGCGCCCGCGCCGGACTCGCCGCGCACAGCGACAGCCTGCAGGCGCAGGCAGCGTTGGCACGCGCACGACTGCTGCTCGCGCGCGACGAGGGCGCCGCGCACGTCGCCGAAGTCGAATTGGGGCAAGCCGTGGGACTGCCGGCGCAGCAGACGCCGCGGCTGGCTCCGGCAACGGCGCAAACCGACAGCGGCGGCCTCGCCCAGCTCGACGAGTGGCTGGCGCTGGCGCGCGCGCGCGAGCCGACGATCGCCGCCGCACGCGAGCGGCGGCGGGCGCTGAAGGCCGACGTCGACGCGGCGCGCGCTTGCGGCGCGGCGAACGTCGATCTGGCGCTGGGCCACCAGCACGACACGACGCGAGGCATCCACAGCGCGTCGCTGCAGCTGCGCGTCCCGCTGTACGACGGCGGGCGCTGCGCGCAGCAGCTGGCCGCGGCGCGCGCCCGCCACGACGAGGCGCGCGCGCAGTTGCGGCAAGCCGTGCACGGCGCGCTGGGCGGCGTCGCG
>JAJZHH010000052.1 GCA_021804595.1 Pseudomonadota bacterium | reverse complement strand
GGCGCAATCGATCGGCGGCGGCGGCGGCAATGGCGGCAACGCGTCGTCGGGCACTGCCGGCGCGCTGGCCATCGGCGGCAGCGGCGGTGGCGGCGGCGACGGCGGCAGCGTCACCTTGAACAACACCGGCGGCACCGTGCTCACCCAAGGCAGCGATGCGCGTGCGCTGGTCGCGCAGTCGATCGGTGGCGGCGGCGGCAACGGCGGCACCAGCGTCGGCAAGCTGATCCTCGGTGCCAGCGGCGGCACCGCCGGTCAGGGCGGTCGGGTCATGCTGAGCAACACTGGAACGGTGGCCACGCAGGGGCAGCGTGCGGCGGCCGTGTTCGCGCAGTCGATCGGTGGTGGCGGCGGCAGCGCCGGTTACGACGGCAATGTCCACCCCAAGCTCAAGGGCGGCAAGATCACGTTCTCGGCCAATGTGCTGGTACTCGGCGGCACCGGCGGCGCGGCTGGAGACGGCGGCCTGACCACGGTCGAGAACGGCGGTTCTCTGGGGACGACCGCGGCTGATGCGTACGCCCTTGAAGCGCAAAGTGTCGGCGGCGGCGGCGGCAGCGCGGGCGCGTACGGCATCGCGACCCTCAACCTGGGCGGCGATGGCGGCAGCGCCGGCCGCGGCGGCGAGGTCGACGTGCGCAATACCGGCAGCATGCTCACGCAAGGCGACGGCGCCGGCGCGCTGCTGGCGCAGTCCATCGGCGGCGGCGGCGGCTCGGCGGTCGGCCCGGTCGGGCTGTCGTCGCTCGAAACCTTCGGCCAACTCGGACTCGGCGCTGCGGGGTCGCCTCTGCAGGCCTTGGCCACCGGCTTGGCCACGACGGTACTCGGTGCGGGCGGCGGCCACGGCGATGGCGGCAACGTCAACGTGACCAACAGCGGCGCGATCAGCACCGCTGGCACGTCGGCCACGGCGCTGCGTGCGGAATCGGTCGGTGGCGGCGGTGGCGACGGCGGGCGCGACATCGGTGCGCTGACCCTCGGCGGCAGCGGCGGCGCGGCCGGTAGTGGCGGCGCGGTCAGCGTGAGCAATGCGGTCGGAGGCAGCATCGACGTTTCCGGCGCAATGTCCGACGCCGTCGTCGCGCAGTCGATCGGCGGCGGCGGCGGCAACGCGGGCGGCTTGTGGACCGGCGCGGCGACACCGCTGTCGATGGTGCTCGGCAGCCGGGGCAACGCCACCGATACCGGCACCGGCAGCACCGGCAGCACCGGCAGCACCGGCAGCACCGGCAGCACCGGCGGCACCGGCGGCACCGGCGGCACCGGCGGCACCGGCGGCACCGGCAGCACCGGCAGCACCGGCAGCACCGGCAGCATCGGGCTCGGCGGCAACGGCGGCAACGGTGGCAATGGTGGCGTGGTGTCGATCGACAACGCCGGCACCGTGCAGGTCGGCGGCGACGGCGCGCACGCGCTGTTCGCCCAATCGATCGGCGGCGGCGGCGGCAGCGCCGGCTTCGTCACGCAATTCAGCGGCTCGACGTTGACCCGTGGCGTCGCCCAAAGCGGCGGCAGCGTGCTCGGTGGCAGCGTCGGGACTTCGGGCGACGGCGGCTCGGTGCAGGTGAACAACGCGGCCACCGGGTCGCTGGCGCTCAGCGGCGTCGGCGATACCGCGATCCTGGCGCAGTCGATCGGCGGCGGCGGCGGCAGCGCGGTCAACGAGCTCGGCGCCGCGGTGGGCGCCGGGGGCAGCCTGCAGTTGGGTGGCACGGGAAGCCGCGGCAACGGCAGCGGCGTGATTGTCGCCAATGCCGGCGCCATCGCGCTGCAGCAGGACTCTTCGCTGGGCATCGTTGCGCAATCGATCGGCGGCGGCGGCGGCATCGCCGACGCCGGCAACGGCAATGCAAGCGGCGCCGCAGCGCTGCCGGTCATGATCGGCGGCAGTGCGAATGCCACCGGCGACGGTGGCGCCGTGCGCGTCTACAACAGCGGCAGCATCGCGCTGGCGGGGGCCGATTCCATCGGCATCTTTGCCCAATCGGTCGGGGGCGGCGGCGGTCTGGTGCGCTCCGGCGGGGACCTGGGTACGGTGCGCGTCAGCGCGTCCGGCAGCGGCAATGGCGGCAGCGTGGAGGTGCACAACCAGGGCAGCGTGGTCGTTCAGGGTGCCGGATCGATCGCGCTGTACGCGCAGTCGATCGGCGGTGGTGGCGGCGTGATCGGCGCTGCCGCCGGTTCGGCCGGCACCTATGCCTACGGCGGCAGCGCCGGTGGCAGCGGCAAGGCCGGCGCCATCAGCGTGGTGCAGACCGGGGATCTGCGCGCACCGGGGGCAGGCTCGATTGCGTTGCTTGCGCAAAGCGTCGCCAGCGGCGGGTCGGGCGCGATCAACGTGACGGTGTCGCCGCGGGCGAACGGCAGCGGCAGCGTGATCGAGGGTGGCACCGCCGGCGGCTTCGCGATCGAACTGCTCGGCAAGTCGACCAACACCTTGACCATCAACAACAGCCTGGTCGAATCGGCAGCGGGGGTCGACGGGGTCGCGATCGAAATTCCGTACGGGGTGGCGGCGCTCGACAACCATGGGCAGGTCATCGGCCGCATCGTGCTGCCCGGTGGCAACAATCAACTGAGCAACGTCGCCGGCGCGGTACTCGGGCCGACCTCGACGCTGGATCTGGGGCAGGGCGGATCGCTGAGCAACGCCGGCACGCTGTCGCCCGGTGGCGAGTCGACGATTGCGTCGACCACGATGATCGGCAATCTCGATCAAACCGCCGGTGGCCACCTGCTGTTCGACGTCGGCAACCCGGCCGCGTCGACGCCGCCGCCGAAGTCCGCGGCGGCCCGCACCGTCGGCTCGACCCCGTTGCCGCGCCTGCGGCAGCTGGCGGCGACGGACCCGGTCACGACCTTGCCGGCTGACGCGCTGCACGTCGAAGGCAGCGCAAAGCTGGCCGGCGTGCTGCAGGTCAATCTGGTCGACGCCGCGCAGCAGATCGGCCAGGCCACGCCCGGCCTGTACCAGGCGCGGCTGATCGACGTCACCGGCACCCTGGACGCCGGCGCGCTGTCGCTGCTCGCGCCATCGACCGAGGTGGCGTCGTATTCCCTGCTGAACCCTGATGGACGCAGCCTGCTGCTGCAGCGCCGCGTGAACTTCGAACCCGCAGGGCTGGTCGGCAACGCCGCCGCGGTGGCCGGTGCCGTGCAGGCCATCGAGCAGGCGGGCGGCAGCGCCAGACTCGGACCGGTGGTCGCCGCGCTGTACACCCAGCCCGACCTGACGCATTTGCAGGCGGCCTACGCGCAACTGGTCGGAATCGGCCCGGAAGGGGTGCAGCGGCTCGACCTGGAAAGTGGCGAGATGCTGCGTTCGACGCTGCGCGCGCAGATCCAGCGCAGTCTGTCGGCGAACCAGGATGGTCGGGCGTGGGGCGCACTGTTCGACCGCGCCATGCGCACGGCCGGCGGTACGACCGTCGGCGCCACCGGCATCCACCAGAACGTCTTCGGCGTCGAAATCGGTCGCGACAGCCGAATCTCGACGCACGCGCTGGCGGGTCTGGCGCTGGGCACCAGCAGCGGCAGTTTCGGGTTCGACGGCGTGTCCCAGGCGGGCGGCGCCGACGCGCTGCAGCTGGCCGGCTACGCGGCCTGGCGACAGGGCCCGCTCGATGCCGGTGCGATGCTGGGGTGGGACGTCTACTCGAACCGCGAGGCGCGTGCGGTGGCGATACAGGCGGCGCCGTTGGCCGGCGCGGTGGGCGGCACGGTGCCGACGCTGAGTGAAGCGCCGGCCGGGACCAATCTGGCTTATGCGACCGACGCCGAGTTCGATACCGGCTATCGCTGGCGGATCCACGCGCAGCGGCTGCGCGCCTACGCCGGAGTCGGGCTGGAGGCCCTGCGCCAGCGCACGCTGGCCGAGACGGGAAGCAGCAACAGCGCGTTGCTGTACCCGGCGTGGCGCTCGACCTGGCACGCACTGTGGACGGGCCTGAGCTGGCAGCATGGCACCGATTGCTCGCGCGACGCGCTGGATCTTCGGCTGCAGCACGCATGGCAACCGCCAGCGGCCTGGGCCACGGCGTTCGTCGCGGCGCCGCAATTCGGCTTCACGCTGCGCGGCACGCAAGCGCCGGCCAACACGCTGCACGGCGCGCTGAGCCTGCACCGCTGCGCGTGGCGCGGGCTGTCGTGGTCCGCCGCGCTGAACACCGTGCTGGGCCGCGGCGTGCGCGGCGTGGGCCTGAGCGGCGACATCGCGCTGCGTTGGTGAGGCCGCACGCCTGCCCCCGCGCCCACGGGGGCGGGGCAGGCCGGGTGCAGCCCGGCCGTGGGGGTGTTCAGAAGCGCACGAACCCCGCCGTTGCCGCAGCCAAGCCGGCCGCGGTGGGGAGCGCGGCAGCCGGCGTGCCGGTGACCTTTCTGTCGTCCGCCGCAGCGGTCGTGTCGAGCCGGAAGCGCGCGACCTGGTTCTGCAGTTCGGCGGCCTGACCGTTCATTTCCTCGGCCGTCGCGGCCAGCTGCTCGGACGCCGACGCACTTTGCTGGGTGGTCGCGTTGAGCTGCGAAACGGCCTGGTTGATCTGCTCGATGCCGGTGGCCTGTTCGTCGCTGGCGGCGTTGATTTCCTCGACCAGCGAACTGGTGCGTGCGATCGCCGGAACCATCTGCTCGAGCAGTGTGCCGGCGGTCTCGGCCTGCTTGACCGATCCGGATGCCAGCTCGCCGATTTCGCGTGCGGCAACCTGCGCGCGCTCGGCGAGCTTGCGCACTTCGGCGGCGACCACCGCGAAGCCCTTGCCGTGCTCGCCGGCGCGCGCGGCCTCGATCGCCGCGTTCAGCGCCAGCATATTGGTCTGGTAGGCAATGTCGTCGACGATGCCGATGCGCTCGGCGATCGCCTGCATGTCGGTCACCGTGCGCTGCACCGCGGCGCCGCCCTCGCGCGCCTGCTGCGCGATGCCGGCGGTGAGCCGCGCGTTGTCGGCATTCTGCTTCACCGACGCTGCCGACTGCTCGAGCGTGGCCGACGTTTCCTCGACCGACGCGGCCTGCTCGGATGCCCCTTGGGCCAGGCTCTGCGAGGTGCTCGAGACCTGACCCGACGCCGACGACAGCTGGTCGGCCGCAGCGCGCACCGCCGACAGCGTCGAGGTCAGCCGCGCGATCATTTCAGCCAAGGCGCCGAGCAGCTGGCCGGTTTCGTCGCGCGAACGCGCCTGCACGCGCACCGTCAGGTCACCGTCGGCGACGCGGCGCGCCGCGCCGACCGCGTCGGCCAACGGCCGCGTGATCGAGCGCGTGATCGACCAACCCAGCGCCAGCGCCATCAGCACCGCGGCGGCGGCCACCGCCAGCGCGATCGTCAGCGCACTGGAGAAGGCCTGGTCGGCCTCGGTGGTGGCTTGCGCAAAACGCGCGACGGCGACGCCATCGATCGCCTTCAGGTCGCTCTTGACCGCGAGTTCGGCCGGGCGCACGTCGTGGTCGAACACCGTCAACGCATCGCCGCCTTGCTGCTGCGCGGCCAGGCACTGGGTGATGCCGCCGCTGAACGCGCGGCGGTCGCTGTCGAGTTGCGGCAGGCGGTCGCGGATCAGCGGGTTGACCGCGTGCGCGGCGAAATCGTCGATCAGCGTGGTGTTGCGCTGCAGGTCGCCGCGGATCTGCCCGCGCAGCAGCGCGGCCTGCGTGGGGTCCTTGCTGAGCAGGATGTCGCGGCAGTCGGCCGAGATCTGCGCCAGATCGGTGCGGATCGCGGCGATCGCGTGGGCCTCGGGCCACGCGCGCTTGGTCGCCGCGTCGGTGGCCCGCTTCATGCGCCACAGGTTCGCGGTCGCAATTCCGGCGAGCACGACGACGAGCAGCACCAGCGCGCCGAAGGCCAGACTCAATCGCATGCCAATTTTTAGGTTTTGAAACATAGATATGACACCCGTTCCTTGATCTGACGACGGAAAAACGCGAATTCGCCGACTATTTCACAGATTGCTGATTTAGAAAGTTACTGCACGTAACTCATGTGTCTTGCAACTGGAACTTCGCCGTGCACTGCGCCGAAGACCGATTGCAGCCCTCGATCAAGACAGGGTCGTGACGGAAAATCGAACGATCGTTCCATTTTTCGCCCGCCCGCCTACAATGCGGCGAAGCAATCGATGGAGGTCGCGATGACGCCGCAGAACATTCTTGAACAATACGGTCCGCGCGAGGCGATGGAGTACGACGTGGTCGTCGTCGGCGCCGGCCCGGCCGGGCTGGCCAGCGCGATCCGCCTCAAGCAGCTTGCCGCGCAGCAGCAGCACGAAATCTCGGTGTGCGTGCTCGAGAAGGGCTCGGAGCCCGGTGCGCACATCCTGTCGGGCGCGATCATGGATCCGCGCGCGCTCGACGAGCTGCTGCCCGACTGGAAAGCGCAGGGTGCGCCACTGCTGCAGCCGGTCACCGAGGACCAGTTCCTGTTCCTCGGCGAACACGGCGCGCGCGCGGTGCCGGCGGCGCTGCAGCCCGAGTGCTTCCGCAACCACGGCAATTACGTGATCAGCCTGGGCAACGTCGTGCGCTGGCTGGCGCAGCAGGCCGAGAGCCTGGGCGTGGAGATTTTCCCCGGCTTCGCCGCCGCCGAGCTGCTGGTCGACGAAGCCGGCGTCGTGCGCGGCGTCGCCACCGGCAATATGGGCGTGGGTCGCGACGGCGAGCCGGGGCCGAACTTCCAGCTCGGCATGGAGCTGCGCGCGAAGTACACGGTGTTCGCCGAAGGCGCGCGCGGCCAGCTCGGCCGCGAGCTGATCGCGCGCTACCGGCTCGATGCTGGGCGCGACCCGCAAAGCTACGCCATCGGCCTCAAGGAGCTGTGGGAAGTCAGCCCCGAGCAGGCGCGCCCGGGGCGCGTGCTGCACACCGCCGGCTGGCCGCTCGACGGCTCGACCTACGGCGGCTCCTTCGTCTACCACCTGGCCGACAACCAGGTCGCGATCGGTTTCGTCGTCGGCCTCGATTACCGCAATCCGTGGCTGAGCCCGTTCGAGGAATTCCAGCGCTTCAAGACGCACCCGGCGATCCGCCCGATCCTCGACGGCGGCAAGCGGCTGGGCTACGGCGCGCGCGCGCTGACCGCCGGCGGCATCCTGGCGCTGCCCAAGCTGGTGTTTCCCGGCGGCTGCATGGTCGGTTGCGAGGCCGGCTTCCTCAACGCCTCGCGCATCAAGGGCAGCCACGCGGCGCTCAAGAGCGGCATGCTGGCCGCCGAGGCGATCGCCGAGGCGCTGGCCGCCGGCCGTGACGGCGACGAGCTCGACGCCTATCCGCGCGCGTTCGAGGCGTCGTGGCTGTACACCGAATTGCGGCGCGCGCGCAACTTCAAGCAGTGGTTCAAGAAGGGCCGGCTGGTGGGCACGCTGATGACCGGCATCGAGCAGTGGCTGCTCAAGGGCCGCATGCCGTGGACCGTGCACCGCGAGCAGCCCGACCACGCGATGCTGCGCCCGGCGGCCGAGATGCCGCGCATCGACTATCCGAAGCCCGACGGCAAGGTCAGCTTCGATCGCCTGTCGTCGGTGTTCATCAGCAACACCAACCACGAGGAAGACCAGCCGGCGCACCTGACGCTGAAGGACGCGTCGGTTCCGGTCGGCATCAACCTGGCGCGTTACGCCGGCCCGGAGCAGCGCTACTGCCCGGCCGGGGTCTATGAGTTCGTCGACGCCGACGACGGAGCGAAGCGCTTGCAGATCAATGCGCAGAATTGCGTGCACTGCAAGACCTGCGACATCAAGGACCCGACGCAGAACATCGTCTGGGTCGCGCCTGAGGGCGGCGGCGGCCCGAACTACGTCGGCATGTGAGCGCCGCCGGGGCCTTGCGCGTGCGCAAGGTCGCGGCCCGTCTGAGCGCGCGACAATCGCGGCTGCGGCGGATCGCGCCGCGCCCGAACGGAGACGACGCGGTGGCGCTCGAACGTGAAATCAAGCTCGGCATCGACGCCGACGCGGCCTCGTCGCTGCTCGAGCACCCGCTGCTGGGCATGCTCGGCGGCGCGCCGCGGCGGCAGTGGCTGCGCAGCCGCTATTTCGACCTCGACGACTCGCGGCTGGCCGGCGCCGGGCTGGCGCTGCGCCTGCGCGACGACGGCAGCCGCCACTGGCTGACGCTCAAGGCCGCCGGCGGCGATGCCTTCGGCCACCGGCGCGGCGAATGGGAGTGGCCGATCGACGGCGATGCGCTCAGCCTGCCGGCCTTGCAGCGCGCGCTGCGCGAGACGCCGCTGGGCGCGCTCGGGCTCGACGCGGCGGCGCTGCTCGACGGCCTGCGGCCGCGCCTGGGCACCGCGTTCGAGCGCTGCAGCTGGCGCGTCGACTGGCGCGGCAGCACGGTCGAGGTCGCGCTCGATCGTGGCAGCTGCCAGGCCTGGGCCAGCGGCGCGCTGCGCGAAGCGCCGCTGTGCGAAGTCGAGCTCGAACTGCTCGACGGCGACTGGAGCGCGTGCTGGGAACTGGCGTGGGCGCTGGCGCAGGACATCGCGCTGCCGCCGAGCCCGATCAACAAGGCGCAGCGCGCCGCGGCGCTGGCCGCCGGGCGGCTGCCCGCCGCGCCGGCCGACGCAGCGCCGCCGGCGGCCGATGCGGCGCTGGGCGAGGCCCTGCGCGCGTGGCTGGGTGGCGCTGCCGCGCAGCTCGCGGTGTGGGCCGAGCGCGTTCGCGGCAGCGACGATGCGCACGACGTGCACCAGTTGCGCGTGGTGTTGCGCCGGCTTCGCACCACCTTGCGCTGGTTGCGCGCGCGCGCGTCGCCGCGCGCACTGAGCGGCTTCGACGCCGAGCTTCGCTGGACCATGCAGGTCGCCGCACCGGTGCGCGACGCCGACGTCGCGCTGCCGCTGCTGCGCGCGGTCGGCGCCGCACCGGCGGTGGTCGACGCGCTGCGGCGCGAGCGCGAAGTTCGGCTGGCGCGCTTGCGCGCGCATTTGCGCGGCGCGCGTTTCGCGCGCCTGTTGCTGGCGCTGGCGCGTTGGTCCGAGCTCGACGCGGCCGACGGCAGCGTGCGCGAGCTGGCGCACGACGCGGTGCGCGCCGAGCTGCGCGCGTGGCGTGCGGCGCGGCGCCGCGCCGCGGCGGTGCTGGCGCGCGGCAAGGTCGCCGACGACGACGAGGTTCGCGCACTGCACGTGCTGCGCATCCGCTGCAAGCGGCTGCGACTGGCGTGCGAGCGTTTCGCCGGTGCGCTGCCGAAGCCGAAGCGCCACGCCGCGCTGGCCAGGCGCTGCGAGAAGCTGCAGGGTCTGCTCGGCGACTGGCACGACGCCGAGCGCCTGCGCCAGCAGACCGCGGGCAGGCTGGACGCGACGAGCGATGCGGCCTTGCGCGCACGCGCGGCCGACGCGCTGCGCGCGGCGCGTGCGCTGCTCGGCGACTGAGCGCCGGGCGGCTTCGACCGCGCGCCCCTGCGGCCGGCTCAGCCGAGCACGCCGCGCGCGATGTCTTCGGCACGGTGGCAGGCCACCAACTGGCCGGCGAGCGGCCGCAGCACCGGCCGTTCGGCGCGGCAGCGCGATTGCGCGTGCGGGCAGCGCGGGTGGAACGCGCAGCCGGCCGGCGGCTGCAGCGGCGACGGCGGTTCGCCGTCAAGCACGCGGCGCGCCGCGTCGCGGTGCAGCCGCGGCGTGGCCGCGATCAGCGCGCGGGTATAGGGGTGCAGCGGCGCGTCGAGCACCTGCTGCGCGGCGCCGCTTTCGACGCAGCGGCCCAGGTACATCACCAGCAGCTCGTCGGCGACGTGGCGCACGACGTCGAGGTCGTGCGAAATGAACACGTAGGCGATGCCGAAGGCGTCGCCGAGTTCCTGCAGCAGGTTCAGGACCTGCGCGCGCACCGAGACGTCGAGCGCCGAAGCCGGCTCGTCGGCGATGACCAGCGCCGGGCGCAGCATCAGTGCGCGCGCGATCGCGATGCGCTGGCGCTGGCCGCCGGAGAACATGTGCGGGAAGCGCGTCGCGTGCGCGGCGTCGAGGCCGACGCGCTGCAGCATCGCGCACGCGGCGTCGCGCCGCTCGGCGGCGCTGCCGCGTCCGAACAGGCGCAAGGGTTCGGCCAGCGCATCGCCGACGCGCTGGCGCGGATTCAAGGACGCATAGGGGTTCTGGAACACCATCTGCACCCGCGGCCGGGCGCGGCGCAGTGCGTCGCGATCATGCAGCGCGATCGGCACGCCGTCGAGGCGCAGGTGGCCGGCGCTGGGCGCCTCGATCAGCGCGAGCAGGCGGGCCAGCGTGGTCTTGCCGCAGCCCGATTCGCCGACCACGCCGACGGTGCGCGCCGCATGCAGCGCGAACGACACGCCGGCCAGCGCGTGCACCGTCTCGTCGCGCCGCCATGGCGCGCGGCGCAGCCGGTACTCGCGGTGCAGGTTGTCGACTTCGAGCAGCGGGGTCATCGGGCGCTCTCGGTGCTGAGCGGGAAGAAGCAGCGCACCGGATGCGCGTCACCGAGCAGCGCCGGGTGCTCGATGCGGCAGCGCGGCTGCACGCGCGGGCAGCGCGGCGCCAGTCGGCAGCCGCGGCCGCGCGCCTGCGGCGCCGGAACGTTTCCGGGCAAGGCGCGCAGCGTGCTGTCGCCGTGTTGCGGCAACGCGGCCAGCAGCGCCGCGGTATACGGGTGGCGCGGCGCGTCGAACAGCCGCGGCAGCGCGCCGCACTCGACGATTTCGCCGGCGTACATCACCGCGGCGCGCTGCGCCGCTTCGGCGACCAGCGCGAGGTCGTGGCTGATCAGCAGCAAGGCCATGCCGGCGTCGCGCTGCAATTGCAGCAGCAACTCGACGATCTGGGCCTGGATCGTCACGTCGAGCGCGGTGGTCGGCTCGTCGGCGATCAGCAGCCGCGGCCTGCGCGCCAGCGCCAGCGCCAGCATCGCGCGCTGACACATGCCGCCCGAGAGCTGGTGCGCGTAGGCGTGCAGCCGCGCCGCGGGGTCGGCGATGCCGGCACGGGCGAGCAACTCGCAGGCCGCGGCGCGCCGTGCGGCGCGGCCGCGCACGCCGGCCAGGCGCAGCACTTCGCCGAACTGCCAGCCCAGCGTGAAGCAGGGGTTCAGGCTCGACGCGGGGTCCTGGAAAATCATCGCGATGTCGCCGCCGGCCAGCGCGCGGCGCGCGGCCGGCGCCAGCGCGAGCAGGTCGCGACCGTCGAACTCGAGCCGCGCCGCGTCGACCCGGCCTGGCGGCGGCAGCAGGTCGGCCAGCGCCAGCGCGGTCATCGTCTTGCCCGACCCCGACTCGCCGACCAGCGCGAGTACTTCGCCGCGGCGCAACCGCAGGCCGACGCGATCGACCACCGCGACGTCGCCGAAGCGCACGCTCAGCGCATCGACTTCGAGCAGTGCGCGCGCGGCGGGCTCGGCGTGCGCTGCGGCGACGATGGGCTCGCGCGCGTTCACCGCAGCGCTCCGGCGGCGTCGCTGCCGGGGTCGGGTTGCGGCGTCAGCGCGGCGTCGCTGCGCAGCCTTGGGTCGAGCGCATCGCGCAGCGCGTCGCCGAGCAGATTGAAGCCGAGCACCGTGAGCAGGATGGCCAGCCCGGGGAAGGTCACGACCCACCATGCGCGTTGCATGAACTGCATCGCATCGGCCAGCATCGTGCCCCATTCGGGGCTCGGCGGCTGCGCGCCGAGGCCGAGGTAGCCCAGTGCCGCGGCGTCGAGCACCGCGCCCGAGAAGCCCAGCGCGGCCTGCACGATCAGCGGCGATGCGCAGTTCGGCAGCAGCGTGCGCAGCATCAGGTGCAGCGGTCCGGCGCCGGCCACGCGCGCTGCGGTGACGTAGTCGCGCGGCATTTCGGCGAGCACCGCGGCGCGCGCCAGGCGCAGGTAGATCGGCACGTTGACGATGGCGATGGCGACGATCGCATTGCGCAGGCTGGGCTCGAGCACCGCGACGATCGCGATCGCCAGCAGCAGGCTGGGCAGCGCGAGCATGATGTCGACCGCGCGCATCAGCAGCGCGTCGACCCAGCCGCGCCAGTAGCCGGCGAGCAGCCCCAGCGCGGTACCGACGAGCAGCGACAGCGCGACCGATTGCACACCGACGCCCAGCGACAGCCGCGCGCCGTACAGCAGCCGCGACAGCAGGTCGCGACCGACCCCGTCGGTGCCCAGCGGCGTGGCCCAGCTGCCGCCGGCCAGCCACGCTGGCGGGCGCAGGATCGCGCTCTGCTCCTGCGCGATCGGCGAGTGCGGCGCGAGGACGCCGGCGCCGGCGGCCGCCACCAGCACCAGCGCGACCAGCGCCAGGCCGGGCAGCGCCGCGGGGCTGGCGCGCAGCGCGCGCCAGGTCTCCAGCCAGTTCGAGGAGCGCATCGGTCGGCCTCAGTGACGGTGGCGGATGCGGGGGTCTGCCAGGCCGTAGCACAGGTCGACCGCGAGATTGACCGCGATGATCAGACAGGCCACGAGCAGGATGCCGCCTTGCACGACCGGGTAGTCGCGCTGGTAGATCGCCAGCACCAGCCACTGCGCGATGCCCGGCCACGAGAACGTGGTCTCGGTCAGGATCGCGCCGGCCAGCAGCGTGCCGGCCTGCAGCCCGGTGACGGTCAGCACCGGGATCAGCGCGTTGCGCAGGGCATGCACCATCACCACCCGCCACGGAGCGATGCCGCGCGCGCGAGCGGCGCGCACGTAGTCGGCGCCGAGCACTTCGAGCATCGCCGAGCGCGTCATGCGCGCGATCACCGCCAGCGGGATCGTCGACAGCACGACGGCCGGCAACAGCAGGTGGCGCAGGGCGTCGCGCAGCAGCGCGCGGTCGCCGGCAAGCAGCGCGTCGAGCAGCATCAGCCCGGTGCGCGGCTCGACCCAGTACTCGGGCGACAGCCGCCCCGACACCGGCGTCCAGCCGAGCTGGACCGAAAACAGCAGGATCAGCAGCAGACCCCACCAGAACACCGGCAACGAGTAGCCGGTCAGGCTCGCGCCCATCAGCAGGTGGTCGCTCCAGCGGCCGCGGCGCAGCGCGGCGAGCACGCCGGCCGGGACGCCGACGACGATGGCCAGCAGCAATGCCGCCGCGCCGAGCTCGAGCGTGGCCGGGAATCGCTGCATGAACTCGGCGAGCACCGGCTCGTGGGTGAACAGCGAGCGACCCAGGTCGCCGTGCAGCGCGCGACCGAGATAGCGCAGGAACTGCAGCCACAGCGGGCCGTCGAGCCCCAGCGCGTGCATCATCGCCGCGTGCTGCTGCGGGCTCAGCGCGCGCTGCCCGGCCATCACCAGCACCGGGTCGCCGGGAATCAGGTGCATCAGCGCGAAGCTCAGCGCGGCCACGCCGAGCAGCGCCGGCAGCAGCAGCGCGACGCGCCGCAGCACGAAGGCCAGGTAGTGCGTCATCGGTGATCCTGCCCGACGACGCGCAGGCCGTCGAAGCGCAGCCTGCCGAGCGGCTGCAGCAGCTCGCCGCGCAGCCGGCCCGACACCACGTAAGTGTCGTTGACGTGGGTCAGCGGCAGCCACGGCACGTCGCGCACGAAGCGCTGCTGGGCCTGCGCGTACAGCGCGGCGCGGCGTGCGCCGTCGGTGGTCTGCAGCGCTTGCGCGAACAGCGCGTCCATCGGCTTTGAGCAGTACTCCGACAGGTTCTGCGCGGTATGCACGCCGCTGCAACTGAACTGCGAGGCGAGGAAATTGTCGGGGTCGCCGTCGTCGCTGACCCAGGTCATCAACGCGGTGTCGTGGTCGCCGCGCGCGAGCCGCTCGAGCAGTTCGCCCCACTCGTAGCTGCGGATGCGCGCGTGCACCCCGACCGCGGCCCAGTCGGACTGGATCATCACCGCGATGCGCCGCGGGTCGCGCAGGATGCCCTGGCCGGTCGCGGTGGTCCAGATGCTGGTGTCGAAGCCGTTCGCGTAACCGGCCGCGGCGAGCAGGCGGCGCGCCTGCGGTACGTCCTGCGCCGGCAGCGTCGCGCTCGCGTCGTAGCTCCACATCGCCGGCGGCAGCGCGCCCGAGGCGACCTGCGCCTCGGCGCCGAGCACCGCGTCGACGATCGCGCGCCGGTTCACCGCCAGCACCAGCGCGCGGCGCACGCGCGCGTCGCGCAAGGGGCCGTGCTCGGTGTTGAACGCCAGGTAGCCCTCGTTGAGCCCGGGGGCGCTGATCACCCGCACTTTCGGGTCGGCGCGCATCGCCGGCAGGTCGGCTGGGTTCGGGTAGCCGATGATGTCGCATTCGCCTCGCTGCAACCGCGCCCAGCGCATCGTCGAATCGGGCGTGATCGCGAACACCAGGTGGTCGTAGGCCGGCGCGCCGCGCCAGTGCCCAGCGAATGCGGCGTAGCGCAGCATCGATCCGGCCAGTTGCGCCTCGAGCTGGAACGGCCCGGTGCCGACCGGCTTGAGGTCGAAGTCTTCCATCCGGTGCGCGCGCTGCAACTGCGCGGCGTATTCGGCCGAGCCGATCGACGCGAAGTCCATCGCCAGCACCGCGAGGAAGGGCGCGTAGCGGCGGCGAAGTTCGAAGCGCACCGTGTACGGGTCGAGCGCGCGCACCGCGCCGATCAGCGCCGGCAGCTCCATGCTCTGCACATAGGTGTAGGTGCCGCCGGAAACGTCGTGGTAGGGGTGTTTCGCATCGAGCATGCGCTGGAAGGTGAAGACGACGTCGGCGGCGGTGAAGTCGCGGCTCGGCACGAAGCCGAAGTTGCGCTGGAAGCGGACGCCGCGGCGCAGCTGCAGGGTGTAGGCGAGCCCGTCGGCAGACACCGTCCACGCGCGCGCCAGCGCCGGGCGTGGCCGCATCGCGTCGGCGCTCGGCTCGAGCAGGCGGTCGTAGATCGTTCGCGAGCTCGCCTCGAAGCTCGCGGCGTCGGTGCGCAGCGCCGGCTGCAGCGCCACCGGCGCGGTGCTCGGGCAGTAGACGACGGTGCGCCCGGCCGCGCGCGCGGCGGCCAGCGGCAGCAGCGCCAGCAGCGCCAGCAGCGCGAGCAGCAGCGCGCGACCCGCCGGGCAGGGGCCGGGGGCGCAGGGGCGGGGTTGCATCGCGGATCTCCTCGGCGCGGCGTCAGTCGAGCGTGACGCGACCGAACTCGTGCACGTCGACCACCGGAATCGTGTAGCCGCGCACGTGGTTCGACATCGGCACGACGATCTGCGCGTGCGCCAGCGGCAGCCACGGCAGGTCGTCGACGAACAGGCGCTGCGCTTGCGCGTACAGCGCGCGGCGGGTGGCGCGGTCGCTGCGCGTCAGCGCCGCGTCGATCAGCTCCTGGTAGTTGCGGTTGCAGTACTCGGCGATGTTCTGCGGCGTGTGCACGCCGCCGCAGTTGAGCAGCGTGCCGAGGAAGTTGTCGGGGTCGCCGTTGTCGCCCGACCAGCCGTACAGCGCCGCGTCGTGCTCGCCGCGGCCCACGCGCCTGAGGTACTCCGCCCATTCGTAGCTCCGGATGCTGGCGTGCACGCCGACGCGCTCCCAGTCGGCCTGGATCATTTCGGCCGCGCGCCGCGCCGACGGCAGGTAGGGGCGGCTGTTCGGAAACGCCCACAGCGTCAGGCTGAAGCCTTTCGGGTAGCCGGCTTCGGTCAGCAGGCGACGCGCCGCCGCCGGGTCGAAGCGCGGCAGCTGCAGCGTCGGGTCGTAGGCCCACAGCGTCGGCGGCAGCGGGCCGCGGGCGACGACGCCGGCGCCCTGGTAGACCGCGCGCACCAGCGCGTCGCGGTCGATGGCCAGCGCCAGCGCGCGGCGCACGCGACGGTCGCGCAGCGGCCCATGCTCGGTGTTGAAGGCCAGATATGCGATGTTCATGCCGGGCTTGCGCTGGGCGACGATGCCCGGAGTCGCCTCGATCGATTTCAGGTCGGCCGGGTTCGGCATCGCCATCAGCTGGCACTCGCCGGCGCGCAGGCGGGCCCAGCGCACCGACGCGTCGGGGGTGATCGCGAACACCAGCCGGTCGATCGGCGGCGGGCCGCGCCAGTGCTCGGCGAAGGCGCGGTAGCGCAGCTGCGCGCCGGGCTCCCAGGCGACGAGCTCGAACGGGCCCGTGCCGACCGGTTTGAGGTCGAAGTCCTGCGCGCGGTGTTCGGCGAGCAGTTGCGCGGCGTATTCGGCCGAAACGATCGATGCGAAGTCCATCGTCAGGTCGGCCAGGAACGCCGCGTTCGGCTGGCTGAGCTCGAAGCGCACCGTGTGCGCGTCGACCCGGCGCACCGCGCGCAGCAGCCGCGGCAGCTCCATGCCGGCGTAGTACGGGTAGGCGCCGCCCGACACCGCGTGGTACGGGTGGCGCGCATCGGCCATGCGCGCGAAGGTGAAGACGACGTCGTCGGCGTCGAACTCGCGCGTCGGCACGAAGCCGAAATTGCGCTGGAAGCGCACGCCGCGGCGCAGTTGCAGCGTGTAGTTCAGGCCGTCGGCCGAGACCTGCCACGCGGTGGCCAGCGCCGGCGCGAGCTCGTCGGAGCCGGGCCTGAAGTCGAGCAGGCGGTCGTAGATCGTGCGCGACGAGGCGTCGAAACTGGTGCCGTCGACCTGCAGCGCAGGTTGCAAGCCCGACGGGTTGCCTTCGCTGCAGAAGACCAGGGTGCGCGCCGCCGCGGCCGGCGGCGCGGTCAGCGCGGCCAGCAGCGCAAGCAGCAGCGCCGGCAGCGCGATGCGTGCGGCGGCGGCGCGGCGCACGCCGCGCCATCGCCGGCGCATGGCGTCGGTCGGCGCCAAGGCTGGATGCCACCCACCGCGCACGTTTGCTGCGTCGTCTCGACCGTTGTCGCCCATCGCCTGTCTCCTGCGCGGCCCGCGAGGTGGCGGATGTTGCGCCGCGTCGGCGGCGGCGCGCAAGGCAAGCCCTTGCTCGATGCGTGGGTGTCGCGATACCCAAGCGCATGGCAGGCGGCAGGCCGCGCCGGACCAGGGTTGCGCATGCCGTTCCCAGTGTCTTGGAAGGGGGCTCGAAAGAGCCCGGCGAGCCCGCGGGCGGGTGCGAAGTCGGCGCGCTCTTAAAATCGGGCCGATGTCAGACACCCATTCCCCGATCGAGCGCCGCCGCACGTTCGCGATCATTTCCCACCCCGATGCCGGCAAGACCACGCTGACCGAGAAGCTGCTGCTGTTTTCCGGCGCGATCCAGATCGCCGGTTCGGTGAAGGCGCGCAAGGCCAGCCGCCACGCGACCTCGGACTGGATGGAAATCGAGAAGCAGCGCGGCATTTCGGTGGCCTCGTCGGTGATGCAGATGGAGTGGCGCGACTGCGTGCTCAATCTGCTCGACACGCCGGGCCACCAGGACTTCTCCGAGGACACCTACCGCGTGCTCACCGCGGTCGACTGCGCGCTGATGGTGATCGACGCGGCCAACGGCGTCGAGGCGCAGACGCTGCGCCTGCTCGAAGTCTGCCGCGCGCGCAACACGCCGGTGATCACCTTCGTCAACAAGATGGACCGCGAAGTGCGCGCACCGCTCGAGCTGATGGACGAGATCGAGCGCCACCTCGGCATGGACTCGATTCCCTTCACCTGGCCGGTCGGCATGGGCCGCGCTTTCGGCGGCGTGCTCGACCTGCGCGCGCAGCGCATGCGCGTGTTCCGCGCCGGCGAGGACCGCCTCGACGACGCCGACGACGAAATGATCGAAGGCCTCGACAATCCGCAGCTGGCGCAGCGCTTCGGCGCCGCCCACGCGACCGCGGCCGACGAGATCGAGCTGCTGCGCGACGCCACGCCCGAGTTCGACGCCGAAGCGTTTCGCGCCGGACGCCAGTCGCCGCTGTTCTTCGGTTCGGCGATCAACAACTTCGGCGTGCGCGAAGTGCTCGACGCGCTGGTCGAGCTGGCGCCGCCGCCGCAGCCGCGCGCGGCGATGCAGCGCGTGGTGCGACCCGAGGAGCCCAAGTTCAGCGGCCTGGTGTTCAAGATCCAGGCCAATATGGACCCGGCGCACCGCGACCGCATCGCCTTCGTGCGCGTGTGCTCGGGTCATTTCACGCGCGGCATGCGGCTGCGCGTCGGCCGCACCGGCAAGGACATCCGCCCCAACACGGTGGTCGCGTTCATGTCGCAGCGGCGCGAGATCCTCGACGACGCCTGGGCCGGTGACATCATCGGCATTCCGAACCACGGCACGCTGCGCCTGGGCGACACGCTGACCGAAGGCGAGACGCTGCAGTTCACCGGCCTGCCGTTCTTCGCCCCCGAGCTGTTCCAGGCCGTCGAGATCGCCGACCCGCTGCGCAGCAAGCAGTTGCGCACCGGCTTGCAGCAGCTCGGCGAGGAAGGCGCGATCCAGGTGTTCAGGCCGCATTTCAGCGGCAGCCTGCTGCTCGGCGCGGTCGGCGCGCTGCAGTTCGACGTCGTGCTGCACCGGCTGTCGGGCGAGTACAACGTCGCCGCGCGGCTGGCGCCGACGCCGTACCGCGTCGCGCGCTGGATCCACAGCGACGACGAGCGCCAGCTCAAGCGCTTCATCGACGAGAACGCGCACCGCATCGCCTACGACGTGGTCGACGCGCCGACCGTGCTGCTGACCCACGCCGCCGAGCTGCGCGTGTTGCAGGAGCGCTGGCCCGACATCGCGTTCCACGCGCTGCGCGAGCACGCCGGGCGCGTGTTCCGCACCGACCTGGCCGGCTAGCGCGGCGCGTCGCGGCCGCTGGTCTCGCGCAATGCACGCCCGTCGCGCCGCCGCCTACATCGTGCGCGAATTGCGCGCGCCGCAGCTGCGCCTGCTGTGGGGCGCGCTGCTGCTGGCCGCGGCGGCGCTGAGCAGCGTCGAATTCCTCGCCCAGCGGCTGCAGGGGGCGCTGCAGCGCGACGCCGCGCAACTGCTCGGCGGCGCGCTGGTCGTGCAGGGTGACGTACCGCTGCCGGCCGCGTTCGCGCAGCACGCTCGCGCCGACGGGCTGCGCACCGCCGCCACCGTCGAGTTTCCGAGCATGGCGCTGGCGCCCGGTGCCGACGGCGGCAGCCGGCTGGTTGTCGTCAAGGCGGTCGACGCCGCCTGGCCGCTGCTCGGCCACGCCCGGCTGCGCGGCGCCGACGGTGCCGCGCACGAGGTGGCCGGCGCGCCGCCGCCGGGCAGCGTGTGGGCCGCCGCCGGACTGACCGCGCAGCTCGGCGTGCCGACCGCCGGGCCGATCGAGCTCGGCCGCCGCAGCCTGCGCGTGGCCGGCGTGCTGCTGTCCGAACCCGACCGCGGAACCGGGCTGCCGGGGCTGGCTCCGCGGGTGCTGATCAATGCCGCCGACCTGGCGTCGACCGGGCTGATCCAGCCGGCCAGCCGGGCCCAGTGGCGGCTGCTGCTCGACGGCCCGCCGGCGGCGCTGGCGCGTTACCGCGCGTGGGCCGACGCGGCCGTGCGCGACACCCGCGGCGTGCAGCTGCTCGACGCCGCGCGGCATGACGGCGGCATCGACCGCAACCTGCGTCACGGCGCCGCGTTCCTGCAACTGGTCGCGTTGCTCAGCGCGGTGCTCGCCGCGGTGGCGTGCGCGGTGGCGGCGAACGACTTCGCGCGGCGCCAGCGCGATGCGGTCGCGCTGCTCAAGGCACTGGGTTTGACGCGACGCGGCGTGCTGGCGCTGCAGCTGGCACAGCTGGCGCTGCTCGGCGCGCTGGCCGCAGCCGCCGGCAGCGTGCTGGGCCTGCTCGGCCAGGCCGCCTTGCTGCGCGTGCTCGGCGGCCTGTTGCGGCTGGGCACGCTGCCCGCGCCGGGCTGGGGCCCGGCCGGCGGCGCGCTGGCCGTGGTGTTCGCGCTGCTCGGCGCGTTCGCGCTGCCGCCGTTGTGGCGGCTCGCCTCGGTGCCACCGTGGCGCGTGCTGCGCCAGCACGACGCCGGGCCGTCGCGCGTGGCGCTCGCCGCCAGCGTGACGGGCGCCGCCGGCGGTGCGCTGGCGCTGTGGGCGCTGGCCGCCGATCGCGCGATGGCATGGCGCGCGCTGCTGGGTGTGTCCGGCGCGGCGCTGCTGTTCGCGCTCGGTGCGGCCGTGCTGGTCGCGCTGGCGGCGCGGCTGGCGCGCGGTCGACGCGGCGCGCTGGCGCTG
>JAJZHH010000145.1 GCA_021804595.1 Pseudomonadota bacterium | reverse complement strand
TGCTGTGCGCGGCCGTGGCGTACGCCTTGCTTGCTCGCGCGCTGGTCGCCGCGGGCGGCGCCGACTCGCGCCTTGGCCGCGCGCTGGGGCGCGACTTCAAGGGCAAGCTGTCGATCGCTGTGTATGCCGTCGGCATCCCGCTGGCGTTCGCCGCACCGTGGGTGGCACAGCTCCTTTATCTCTCGGTCGCGCTGATCTGGTTGATCCCCGATCGACGCATGGTGCGTGTCGTCAACGAGCAGCGGGGCTGACGGCGGAAGCGCATCGACACTGCGGTGCCGGCGCGACCGTGCCGCCGCGGCAACAGCAACTTGCCTCTTCTTCATTCAGTAGTGATAATCATTCCCATTACGAATGAAAAGGGAGCAGAACATGCACATCGGCAAGCGTTGTCTCGCCGCGCTCGTCGCGACCGCTGCGGCGTGCACCGCAGCCGCGCACGCGCAGTCGTGCGACGTCGACGACTACATCACGAAGGCGATCGGCGTCGAGGAGCCGTGGGTGGAGAACGCCGGCTATCTGTTCGCGCAGTACGACCACGCCGCCGACCCGCAGGCGCTGACGCTGGCGCCGGAGCTCGAGGCGCGCTTCAGCGACCGCGTCGGCATGGAGCTCGACCTGCCGGCGTATACCGCGCAAACACCGCTGGGCCGCGGCGCCAGCGCGTTCGGGCCGCTGGCCGCCGGGCTCAAGCTCGGTGCGCTGCACCACTGCGACATGGGCCACGGCCGCGCGACGCTGCTGACGGTCGAAGTCGAGGCCCAGTACTGGGGCGACCGCAACACGACGGTGCTGCCGGGCGAGGGCAACTCGGCCACGCTGCAGGCGATGTGGGCGCAGCTTTGGTACCCGTGGTTCACCACCGGCGAGATCGGCTACACCCAGCGCATCGGCGGCGGCGTGGCCAGCGGTGGTTTCGTCAATGCGGCGCTGGGCCGGGCGCTGGACAGTGCGCATTCGGTGCAGCTCGAAGTCGAGCTCGACAACCAGGCCACGCTGGCCGACGGCCGCCGCGGCTTCGAAGGCAGCGTGATGCCGCAGATCGCATGGCGGCCGTCGCCGCGCTGGCTGTTCGCGCTCGGCGAGCAGGCGTCGGTGCAGCAAGGCGCCCTGAGCCCGCAGTGGTCGACCTGGTTGATGATCGAGCGCGAGTTCACGCCCTGAGCCGGCGTGCAGTCGTGCAGCCTTGCAGGCGTGCCATCGCCGCCGCACCTCAACGGGTCGCCACCGCGACCATGTGCCACGATTGCAGCGTCAGCTCGCGGCCGTCGAGGTCGCTGAACTCGACGTCGCGAAAGCCGGCATCGAGCAACCAGTCGGCAAGCTCGTTCGGCGTCGGCAGCCGGATGAAGAAGCGCGCGCGGCGCACGCCGTCGCGCACGACGATGCGCTCGGTGTCGACGCGACCGCGCACGGTGTCGAAGCGACACAGGTCGACCATCAGGTGGCCGTCGCGCTCGACCGCGACGCAGGGGCGGAAGCGCGCGGCCACCGCGTCGCGCTGCGGCAGGTCGATCGCGAAGCGGCCGCCGCGGCGCAGCGCGCGCGCGACGCGTGCGAGCACGTCGCGGATCGCCGCGTCGTCGAAGTACGTCAAGGACGTAAACCAATTGAAGACGTGCTCGTAGGCTTCGCGCGCGTCGAGCTCGCGCATGTCGAGCTGATGCAGCGCGACGCGGTCGCCGCAGCGGGCGCGAGCTCGCGCCAGCATGCCGGCGCTGGCGTCGACGCCGTGCACCAGCAGCCCGCGCGCGGCCAGCGGCGCGGCCAGCCGCCCGGCGCCGCAGGCCAGGTCGAGCACGGTCTGTCCGGGCTGTGGCTGCAGCGCGCGCCAGACAGCGTCGACGTCGCGCGCGTCGACCGCCGGCGTCAGCTGCGCGGCGTAGAAATAGTCGTAGTCGTCGTTGAACAGCGCGTCGAGGTCCATCGCCTGCCTTCCCGCAGCCGCAGCGGCGCGGCCGTGAAGGGCTTCGACCCGTTGGCGCTGCGCGGGTTCCCGCGCCGTGCGCGTTCAGGGGCGATAGACCGCGTCGAGCGCCTCGCGCAGCTGCTCGACGCAGTCGAACGCGGCGGCGACCTGTTCCTGCGACCAGCTCGCCGGGTTCCAGTCGGCGTCGGCCATCGTCGCCAGTTGGCGCAGCGTGCCGAGGTGGCACTGGGTGATCGCCTGCGCCCACAGCCGCGCGCCCTGTTCGGTGGCGCTGCGCGTGTGCCGCGCCAGCTCGGCCACCGCCTGCGCATGACCCTGCGCAGCGGCCTGCTGCAGCAGCCGCGCACCGAGCGCGGCGTCGGCCGGCACACGGTCGCCGTCGGCGAGCATGCGGCCGAGCATGAACTGCGCGTCGGCGTGGCCGGCGTCGGCGGCCTGGCGCAGCCAGTGCAGCGCCTCGTCGAGCAGCGCCGGGTCATCGCGCTCAAGCAGCGCCGCGGCCAGGCTGTACTGCGCCGAGCGGTGCGCCTGCTCGGCGGCGCGGCGCAAGTGGCGCAGCGAGCGCTCGGCATCGCGCGGCACGCCGAGACCGCGCGCGTACAGCCGGCCGAGAAACCAGTTGGCCGGCGCGTCGCCCTGTTCGGCGGCGAGCAGATACCAGCGCGCCGCTTCGGCGTAGTCCTGCGGAACGCCTTCGCCGCGTTCGTGCAGCAGGCCGATCGAGCCCAGCGCACGCGGCATCGGCTGCAGCCCGGCCTGGTGCCACAGGCGCAGCGCGGTGGCGTAGTCCTGCTCGACGCCGCGACCGTGGTAGTACATCCAGCCGAGGTTGTAGCTGGCGCTGGCCGAGCCTTGCGCGGCGGCCTGCGCGTACCAGCGCACCGCCTGCTCGTGCAGTTCGCGGTTGCGCAAGTGGTCGCCAAGCCATTCCTGGGCCAGCGGGTCGCCCGACTCGGCGAGTTGGACGATCGCGGACGGGGCTTGCTTGATGGACATCGGTCGGCGTGGCGCGGCAGGTCGCAGGTCGGGATGGCAAGGATCGCAGCGTCGTGCTGCGGTGGCGGGACGGCGTGTGCAGGATACCCCCCTGAACACGGCGATTGTGGCGCCTTTCGCGGCGCACGCCAAGCCCCGGCGGCGATGCGGGACAAGCGCATAAAATCCTGAGCGATGATCGAGACCTGCGACGTGGCGGTGATCGGCGCAGGTGCCGCCGGCATGATGTGCGCCGGCGTGGCCGCGCAGCGCGGGCGCCGCGTCGTGCTGATCGATCATGCTCGCCGCATTGGCGAGAAAATCCGCATCTCGGGCGGCGGGCGCTGCAACTTCACGAATGTCGACGCCGGCCTGCAGAACTACCACGGGCGTGACCGAAAATTCGCGCGTGATGCGCTGCGCGGCTACACGCCGCGCGACTTCGTCG
Source organism: Pseudomonadota bacterium (assembly GCA_021804595.1). GTDB lineage: Bacteria > Pseudomonadota > Gammaproteobacteria > Burkholderiales > Burkholderiaceae_C > Thiomonas_A. The sequence goes on along the minus strand of JAJZHH010000145.1, from coordinate 1,845 downwards.
GGCTGGTGCGCCGCCACCGCATCGGGTTCCACGAGAAGCACCGCGGCCAGCTGTTCTGCGACGACAGCAGCCAGCGCATCGTCGATCTGCTGCGTGCGGAGTGCTCCGGCGTGCGCTGGCGCCAGCCGTGCCGGGTGCACGCGCTGCGCCGCGAAGGCGCCGAGGGTTTCGCGCTCGACACCGACCACGGCGGCTTGCGCGCCGCGCGCGTGGTCGTCGCCACCGGCGGGCTGCCGGTGGCGCAGATCGGCGCCAGCGACTGGGGCTTGCGCCTGGCGCGTCAGTTCGGCCTCGACGTCGTCGCGCCGCAGCCGGCGCTGGTGCCGCTGCGCTTCGACCCCGCCGCGTGGGCGCCGTGGGCGGCGCTGGCCGGCGTCAGCCTGCCGGCGCGGGTGCGCTGCGGCGAGCAGGCCTTCGACGAGGACCTGCTGTTCACCCACCGCGGTTTGTCGGGGCCGGCGATTCTGCAGATCTCGAGTTTCTGGGACTCCGGGCGCGCCTTGCAGCTCGACCTGGCCCCCGGCGCCGAACTCGGCGCCGCGCTGCGACGCATCAAGAGCGGTTCGCGCGCCACGCTGCTCGGCGCGCTGGCGCAGGCGCTGCCGCGACGCCTCGCGCAGGCCTGGGTCGAGCAGCACGGGCTGGACGCGCACGCGCGGCTGGCCGAATGCGCCGACGCGCGGCTGCGCGATCTTGGCGACGCGCTGCACGCGTGGGCGCTGACGCCGACCGGCAGCGAGGGCTGGCGCAAGGCCGAAGTGATGCGCGGCGGCGTGGCCACCGACGAGCTCGACCCGCGCACGCTGCAGGCGCACAAAGTGCCGGGGCTGCACTTCATCGGCGAAGTCGTCGACGTCACCGGCTGGCTCGGCGGCTACAACTTCCAGTGGGCCTGGGCCAGCGCCGTGGCCGCGGCGCGCGCGCTCTGAACACGGTCAAGAACACGATGCCGCCACCCGACGAATCCACTGACGAAGCCGTCGCGCCGGTGATGGGCACGCTGCTGCAGCGAATCGCGCGCGCCGGCGCGCCGCCGCTGTGGACGCTCGGGGTCGACGCCGCGCGCGCCTTCCACCGCGCCGCCGGCGGCGTGCTCGAGCTCGCGCCGCCGCCGCTGCACGAAGTGGTCGACCTCGATTGTCCGGCGCGCGACGGCAGCCGGCTGGCGGTGCGCCGCTACCGCGCGCGGCCGCTGGACGCGCACGCGCAGGCGCCAGCGCTGCTGTATCTGCACGGCGGCGGCTTCGTGCTCGGCGACCTCGACAGCCACGACGTGCTGTGCCGCCGGCTGGCGCTGCTCGGCGACTGCACGGTGTTCGCGCTCGACTACCGGCTCGCGCCCGAACACCGCTTTCCGACCGCGGTCGACGACACCTGGGACGCGCTGCAGTGGCTGCGCGAGCACGCCGAGTGGCTCGGTGTCGACGCGCAGCGCATCGCGCTGGGCGGCGACAGCGCCGGCGGCACCTTGGCCGCGGTGGCCGCGCTGCAGGCGCGCGACGCCGGTTTCGCGCCGGCGCTGCAGCTGCTGTTCTACCCCGGCACCGCCGGATGGGCGCATACCGTGTCGGCGCAACGCTACGCGCACGGCTACCTGCTCGAGCGCGAGCACCTCGACTGGTTCTTCGGCCATTACCTCGGCGCGCTCGAGGCGGCGTCCGACTGGCGCTTCGCGCCGCTGCTCGCGCCCGACTTGCGCGGCGTCGCGCCGGCGTGGATCGGGCTGGCCGGTTGCGACCCGCTGCGCGACGAGGGCCGGCTGTACGCGCAACGCCTGCGCGACGCCGGCGTGGCGGTGCAACTCGACGAATGGCCCGGCGTCACCCACGATTTCATCCGCATGGG
>JAJZHH010000051.1:15785-20066 GCA_021804595.1 Pseudomonadota bacterium | reverse complement strand
GCGGTGCCGGCGCTGCGCTCGACGCCGGCGCTGGCCGCGCAATGGGAGCCCCGCATCACCGCGCCGAGCTACGACCCGCGCAACGTGCCGGCGCACGACAAGGCCGGACTGACCGTCGGCATGGCGATGACCGAGAAGCAGGGCGGCTCGGACGTGCGCGCCAACACGACGCGCGCCTACCCGCTGGGCGCGGCGCGCGGCGCCGGTGCGCCCTACGAGCTGGTCGGCCACAAGTATTTCGTCTCGGCGCCGATGTGCGACGCCTTTCTGGTGCTGGCGCAAGCGCCGGCCGGCCTGAGCTGCTTCCTGCTGCCGCGCTGGCGCCCCGACGGCAGCAGGAACCCGCTGCAATTGCTGCGCCTGAAGCGCAAGATGGGCAATGTGTCGAACGCCAGCAGCGAGACCGAGCTGCGCGGCGCGCTGGCCTGGATGGTCGGCGACGAAGGCCGCGGCGTGCGCACCATCATCGAAATGGTCGCGATGACCCGCTTCGACTGCATGGTCGCGTCGGCGGCGGCGCAACGTGCCGCGGTGGCGCAGGCCGTGCATCACTGCGCCGTGCGCCAGGCATTCGGCCGCACGCTGCTCGAGCAGCCGGCGATGCGCAACGTGCTCGCCGACCTGACGCTCGAGCACGAAGGCGCGCTGGCGCTGTCGATGCGAGTCGCTCGTGCGCTCGATGCGCGCGGCGACGCGCACGAGGACGCACTGGTGCGCCTGCTCACGCCGGTGGGCAAGTACTGGGTCTGCAAGCGCACGCCGCAGCACGCTGCCGAAGCGATGGAATGCATCGGCGGCAGCGGGGTGATGGACGACGGGCCGCTGGCGCGGCTGTACCGCGAAGCTCCGGTCAACGCGATCTGGGAAGGCAGCGGCAACGTGCAGTGCCTCGACGTGCTGCGCGCGATGCAGCGCGCGCCGGACGTGGTCGACGCGCTGTTCGAAGAGCTCGGCGCGGCGCGCGGCGCCGATCGCCGGCTCGACCGCTGGGTCGACGCCTTGCGCGCCGATCTGAGCGATCCGGCCGAACTCGAATTCCGCGCGCGCGGCCTGGTCGACCGCATCGCGCTGGCGGTGCAGGGTGCCTTGCTCTTGCGCAGTGCGCCGACCGCGGTGGCCGACGCGTTCTGCGCGTCACGGCTCGATGGCGTTGGAGCGCGTCAATTCGGCACCTTGCCGTGCGGTGTCGACGCGGCGGCGATCGTCGCGCGCGCCGCACCGCACGGGTGAAGGCCGTTGCGCAGCGCGGTCAGCGCTGGGTACTGCGCTTGCCGGGCTCGTTGCCGTGGTCGGCCTCGGCGGCGCGATCCGAATCGCTCCGGGACTGACCGCCCGATGCCTGGCCGCCCTTGTGTCCGGCCTCGGCGGCGCGTTCCGGGTCGTTCTTGAAATTGCCCCCGGAAGCCTGGCCGCCCTTGTGTCCGGCCTCGGCGGCGCGTTCCGGATCGTTCTTGAAATTGCCTCCGGAAACCTGGCCGCCTTTATGCCCGGCTTCGGCTGCGCGTTCCGGATCGTTCTTGAAATTGCCCCCGGAAACCTGGCCGCCTTTATGTCCGGCTTCGGCGGCGCGCTCCGGATCGTTCTTGAAGTTGCCGCCCGATGCCTGTCCGCCTTTCGACGCGATCTCGCGCTGTTGCTCCTGGCTCATCGAGGCGAAGCCGCGATTCGAGGTCTCGGGGGTATTCGGTTGTGTTTGTTTGGTCATTTTCAGCTCCTGGGCAAATGATGACAATATTGATCAAACGGCAGGCGGCGGTATATTTGCCTTGCGACAGGTTTTATCCGCGGCGTGCGATTGCATCGTAAGCGTTGGAGTGAAGTTCCGTTAGTGATTCCTGGTATATTCGGAAGACTTTGAAGGTTATCTGGTCGAATGGTTTATGGGTTATTTTGTCTGAATATTGAAGTGCTTTCAATTCGTCGGGGATGTGTCGCTGCTGCCGCGTTCCGTGCCGGGAGGGGGCTCGCGCGCCGAGCGACGCATGACAGCGAGCCGGGTCGTGTCGGGCTGATGCCGGCACTTGAAATCGGCGGCGTCGTCCTTACAATTAGCACTCGCATCCGGTGAGTGCTAGCGATCCGCGCCAGGCACCGCCGGTCGGCCGCCGTGCGGCCAGCGCGTGTTTTGAATCCATCGAATCGATCAATTGGAGCAACATCGATGAAATTGCGTCCTTTGCATGACCGTGTGATCGTCAAGCGCCTCGAGCAGGAAACGAAGACGGCTTCGGGCATCTTCATCCCCGACAACGCCGCCGAGAAGCCCGACCAGGGCGAAGTGCTCGCCGTCGGTCCGGGCAAGCGCGACGACAAGGGCGAGCTGCTGCCGATGGCGGTCAAGGTCGGCGACCGTGTGCTGTTCGGCAAGTACGCGGGCCAGACCGTCAAGCTCGACGGCGACGAACTGATGGTGATGCGCGAAGACGACCTGATGGCCGTCATCGAAAAGTAAGCGCTCACCCACAAACTGATTCGGAGAACTGAAAGATGGCAGCCAAGGAAGTTGTTTTCGGTAGCGATGCGCGTGCGCGCATGATGGAAGGCGTGACGGTCCTGGCCAACGCGGTCAAGGCCACGCTGGGCCCGAAGGGTCGCAACGTCGTGCTCGAGCGCAGCTTCGGCGCGCCGACCGTGACCAAGGACGGCGTGTCGGTCGCGAAGGAGATCGAGCTCAAGGACAAGCTGCAGAACATGGGCGCGCAGATGGTCAAGGAAGTCGCTTCCAAGACCAGCGACAACGCCGGTGACGGCACGACCACCGCGACCGTGCTGGCGCAGGCGATCGCGCGCGAAGGCATGAAGTACGTCGCCGCCGGGATGAACCCGATGGATCTGAAGCGCGGCATCGACAAGGCCGTCGTCGCGCTGATCGAGGAGCTGAAGAAGATTTCCAAGCCCTGCACGACGTCGAAGGAAATCGCCCAGGTCGGCACGATCTCGGCCAACGCCGACGAGAACGTCGGCCAGATCATCGCCGAAGCGATGGACAAGGTCGGCAAGGAAGGCGTGATCACGGTCGAGGACGGCAAGAGCCTGGACAACGAGCTCGACATCGTCGAAGGCATGCAGTTCGACCGCGGCTACCTGTCGCCGTACTTCATCAACAACCAGGACCGCCAGGTCGCGGCGCTGGACAACCCCTACATCCTGCTCAACGACAAGAAGGTCTCGAACATCCGTGACCTGCTGCCGGTGCTCGAGCAGGTCGCCAAGTCGAGCCGCCCGCTGCTGATCATCGCCGAGGACGTCGACGGCGAGGCGCTGGCCACGCTGGTCGTCAACAGCATCCGCGGCGTGCTCAAGACCGTCGCGGTCAAGGCGCCGGGCTTCGGTGATCGTCGCAAGGCGATGCTCGAGGACATCGCGATCCTGACCGGCGGCAAGGTCGTCTCGGAAGAGACCGGCATGAACCTGGAGAAGATCACGCTGGCCGACCTCGGACAGGCCAAGCGCGTCGAAGTGGCAAAGGAAAACACCACGATCATCGACGGCGCCGGCAATGCCGCCGACATCGAAGCGCGCGTCAAGCAGATCCGCGTGCAGATCGAGGAAGCCACTTCCGACTACGACCGCGAGAAGCTGCAGGAACGCGTGGCCAAGCTCGCCGGCGGCGTCGCCGTGGTCAAGGTTGGTGCCGCGACCGAAGTCGAAATGAAGGAGAAGAAGGCCCGCGTCGAAGACGCGCTGCACGCCACGCGTGCCGCGGTCGAGGAAGGCATCGTCCCTGGCGGCGGCGTCGCGCTGCTGCGTGCGCGCTCGACGATCAAGGTCGCCGGCGCCAACCACGACCAGGACGCCGGCATCAAGCTGGTGATGCGCGCGATCGAAGAGCCGCTGCGCCAGATCGTCGCCAACGCCGGTGACGAGCCGAGCGTGGTGCTGAACAAGGTCGTCGAAGGCAAGGGCAACTTCGGCTACAACGCGGCCAACGGCGAGTACGGCGACATGATCGAGATGGGTATCCTGGATCCGACCAAGGTCACCCGTACCGCGCTGCAGAACGCCGCGTCGGTTGCCGGTCTGCTGCTGACGACCGAGTGCATGGTCGCCGACGCGCCGAAGGACGAAACCGCGGCGCCGGCGATGCCCGGCGGCATGGGCGGCATGGGCGGGATGGATATGTGAGCCCCCTGAGCGAGGCGGCGCGAGCCGCCTCGCTTCCCCCCAAGGGGGACGCCTCCCCGCTTGGGGCGGCCCTGCGCGGGGTCGGCTCCTGGCCGGACGGCCGTTTCGCTTCGGATGCTGCGTCAGGCGGCACCGGGCGGGACGGCCGTTTCGCTT
>JAJZHH010000051.1:0-15685 GCA_021804595.1 Pseudomonadota bacterium | reverse complement strand
GGACGGCCGTTTCGCTTCGGATGCTGCGTCAGGCGGCACCGGGCGGGACGGCCGTTTCGCTTTGGATGCTGCGTCAGGCGGCTGCTGGCGGGACGGCCGTTTCGCTTCGGATGCTGCGTCAGGCGGCACCGGGCTGGCTATTGAGCCGCTTCGCCGTTTGTGGCGTCGGCCGGCGGCTGCAGCCATTCCTCGATCGTGCGGCTGGCCTCGACCAGGCCGAGGCGCTGGGTGCTCGAGAACAGCTGTACCGACACCGGCGCCAGCAGCCGCAAGGCGGCCGCGCGCTGCTGCAGCGCGTCGCGTACCTTGCGCGCGCTTGCGGCGCGCTGCGCCTGCGTCAGCTTGTCGGCCTTGGTCAGCAGCACGTGCACCGGGCGCGCCGCCGGCGCCGCGTAGCCCAGCAGCGTCCAGTCGAGCTCGGTCAGGCCCAGGCGGCTGTCGGCGATCAGCACCAGCCCGGCGAGTTGCTCGCGCTGCGTCAGGTACTGCGCGATGAAACGCTGCCAGCGCTGCTTGGTCTCCATCGGCACCGCGGCGAAGCCGTAGCCCGGCAGGTCCGCCAGGCGCCCGACCGCGACCCCTCCCAGTCCGACGTCGAACAGGTTGATGTGCTGCGTGCGCCCCGGCGTCTTCGATGCGAAGGCCAGCCGGCGCTGGCCGCACAGCACGTTGATCGCGCTCGACTTGCCGGCGTTGGAGCGGCCGACGAAGGCGACTTCGGCCAGCGCGTCCGACGGCAGTTGGGCGAAGGTCGCCGCGGTCGTGCAGAAACGCGCCGACTGCAGCAGCACGCTGGTGTCGGGTTGCTTCGAGTAATTCCCTGTATGCGTCATGGCTTATATATCGTTACCATGGGCGATGTTATTCCTTCGTCACAAGGCCACACCGCAATGACCGCTTCCCGTCGGCGGCTGATGCCGCGCTGCGCTGCGTTGATCGGCATGCTGCTCGGCATGCCGCCAGCCGTGCAGGGCGCCGATGACGCGTCGGCGACGTCGCCGAGTGCCACGGCGCTGACGCGAGGCCGCGCGCTGGCCGCGGCGTGCGCGGCCTGCCACGGTACCGACGGCAACGCGACCGCCGAAGCGTTCCCCAAGCTCGCCGGCCAGCACGCCGCCTACCTGGCGCAGCAGCTCGCGGAGTTCAAGGCCGGCGCCGCAGCGGGCGCCGCGCGCACGGGCAAGCGCGCCGCAGCGTCGGCGGCGGACGCTGCCGGGCCGGCCGCGCTGCGCATTTCACCGGCGATGAACGCGCAGGCCGCGGCGCTGTCGGCACGCGACATGCAAGACCTCGCCGCGTATTACGCGGCGCAGCCGCTGCGCGCGGCCTACGCCACCGATGCGGCGGCGGCAGCGCGCGGCGCGCGCATCTGGCGCGGCGGTATCGCGGCACGCCAGGTGCCCGCGTGCGCCGCTTGCCACGGCGCGGCCGGCGCCGGACTGCCGCCGCTTTATCCGCGCCTGGCCGGGCAGTGGGCGGGCTACCTGCGCCAACAGCTGGCCGCCTTTGCGCGCGGCGCGCGCGGACCGCAGACGCCGATGCACGCGATCGCCGCGGCGCTCGATTCGGCGCAGATGCGCGACGTCGCCGAATTCGCCAGTGGTTTGCGCTGAGACAATGAACAAGCCGCTACCTGCTTTGCGTCCGGCAACAGCACAGCGTGACGGTCGCGTTTACTATTGCCGTTTCCTTGATGCAATCGTCCGCCGTGCCTGCGCATCGGCCGCATCGCGCGCTGCTGAAGCCCGCGCTTCGCGCGCCTGAGCCTGCCTGAGCCTCCTTCCGCCTCCATGTCATCCGTCACCAACCTCAGCACGTCGGGCCTGCAGCTGCGACGTGGCTCGCGCCCGCTGCGCAGCCTGGTCGAGCTGCTGTCGTCGATGCGTTTCGCGATCTCGCTGCTGGTCGTCGTCGCGATCGCGAGCATCATCGGCACCGTGTTGCAGCAGGGTGAGCCGCTGAACAACTACATCGATCAGTTCGGCCCGTTCTGGGCCGCGGTGTTCCACCGGCTCGGCCTGTTCCAGGTCTACAGCTCATGGTGGTTCCTGCTGATCATGGCGATCCTCGTCGTGTCGACGACGCTGTGCCTGGTGCGCAACACGCCGAAGATCATCGCCGACCTGCGCAGCTTCAAGACCGGGGTGCGCGAGCAGAACCTGCGCGCCTTCCACGACAAGGCCGAGGCCGAATTCGCGCTGCCGCGCGCCGCGGCGGTGGCGCGCATCGGCGCCGCGCTGCGGGCGCGCGGTTATGCGCTGCGCCTGCGCGAAGGCGATGGCGAGACGCTGATCGCGGCCAAGGCCGGCGGGATCGGACGCATCGGCTACATCCTCGCCCACGCCGCGTTCGTGCTGATCTGCCTCGGCGGCCTGTTCGACGGCGACGTCGTGATCCGCTTGCAGATGGCGCTGACCGGCAAGCACATGCTGAAGACGAACATGGCCATCGACCAGGTTCCGCAGCGCAACATCCTGTCGCCGGCGAACCCGACCTATCGCGGCAATGTGTCGATACCCGAAGGCAGCAGCGCCGACGCCGCGGTGATCAACCTGGGCGACGGCTCGGTGCTGCAGCCGCTGCCGTTCACGATCAAGCTGAAGAAGTTCATCGTCGACTACTACTCGACCGGCATGCCGCGGCTGTTCGCCAGCGACGTGCTGATCACCGACCACCGCAGCGGCAAGACCTGGCCGGCGACGATCAAGGTCAACGAGCCGCTGAACGTCGACGGCGTCAACATCTTCCAGTCGGGCTTCGACGACGGCGGCTCGCATCTGCAACTTCGCGCCTGGCCGATGCGCGGCGCCGGCGACAAGGCCTTCGCGGTCGACGGCGACGTCGGCAGCGCGCGCCAGCTGTCCAACGGCCGCAGCTCGCTGCGCCTGGAGCTGACCTCGTTCCGGCTGATCAACGTCGAGAACATGTCCACCGGCAAGACCGACAAGGGCGGGCTGCTCGGCGGCATCGACCGCCACCTCGGCGCTGCGGTGCAGCACGGTGCCTCGACCAAGCTGACCAACGTCGGCCCGGCCGTCGTCTACAAGCTGCGCGACGCCTCGGGGCAGGCCAACGAGTTCATCAACTACATGCTGCCGATCGAACTCGACGGCATGCCGATGTTCGTCGCTGGCGAACGCAGCGAAATCGGCGGGCAATACCGCTATCTGCGCATCCCGGCCGACGCCAACGGCAAGATCGACGACTGGATGCGGCTGCGCGCGGCGCTGGCCGACCCCGACGCGCGGCGCGCCGCGGTCGACGCCTACGTCAAGCAGGCGCTGCCGGCCAGCGCGACCAAGCAGCTGGCGACGCAACTCGAGGCCACCGCCGGGCGCACCCTGGACCTGTTCGCCGGCGACCTGCCGCGCGATCCGAAGACCGGTGCGCCGCTGGTCAGCTCGGCCGGCGGGCTGCCGGCGCTGGGCGAATTCCTGCAGCACAACGTGCCCAAGGACCAGTTGACCAAGGCATCCGACGTTTTCATCCGCGTGCTCAACGGCGTGCTGTGGCAGCTGTGGGAGCAGGAGCGCCAGCACGCCGGGCTGCCGCCGCTGCACGAGGACGAGGCGAGCAACCGCTATTTCAACGCCGCGGTGCTCGCGCTGTCCGACGCCAGCTTCTACCCGGCGCCGCTGTTCCTGCAACTGACCGGTTTCAAGCAGGTGCAGGCCAGCGTGTTCCAGGTCGCACGCGCGCCGGGCAAGACGGTGGTCTACCTCGGCGCGGTGCTGCTGATCCTCGGCGTGTTCACGATGCTGTACATCCGCGAGCGGCGGGCGTGGTTCCTGCTGCGTGACGCCGACGGCGGCAGCCGTGCGCTGATGGCCATGAGCACCAACCGGCGCACGATGGATTTCGAGAACGAGTTCGCCACGCTGCGCGCGGCGACGCTGGACGCGACCGCGACGCGGCGCGATTGAACGCGAAGACGAAGGAGGAAGCCAGCATGGAACTGACGAGCAAGAACCCGATGCTCGACGCGGCGGAGCCACGCCAGACCGGCGTCATCGCCTATCTGCGCCGCCGCAGCGTGTACGACTGGATATTCCTCGCACTGGTGGCCGGAGGGGACGCCTACGTGCTGAACCGCTTCGGCCAGAACATGACGTACTACGTGCAGCTGATTTTCCTCGGCGCGACCACGACCCTGCTGCTGCTCGGCTGGGGCTGGACCGCGCTGAAGAACCTGGCGCTGGTCGTCGCGGCCTTGTCGCTGCTCGGCATCTGGAGCTACCAGGGGCCGGGCGGCACGCCGCTGCTGGCGCGCGGCGAGCAGGACTTCCTGCTCAAGTTCTTCCTGTCGAGCCAGACCGCGATCGTCTGGATGGCCTTCCTGTTCTTCCTCAGCACCGCGACTTACTGGGTCGGCATGTTCACCGGCAGCGCCGGTGAGCAGCGCGACGCGCGCGGCTGGCAGACCAATTTCGCGCAGAGCTTCGCGTCGCGGCTGGCCTGGGTCGGCGTGACGATGGCGCTGGTCGGCACGATGATGCGCTGGTACGAGAGCTATCTGATCGGCGCCGACGTCGGCCACATCCCGCTGTCGAATCTGTACGAAGTGTTCGTACTGTTCTCATGGCTGACGACGACGCTGTACCTGTACCTGGAGCGCCGCTACCGCACGCGCAGCATGGGCGCGTTCGCGATGCTGGTGGTCAGCGCCGCGGTCGGCTTTCTGCTCTGGTACAGCATGGTGCGCGACGCCTACGCGATCCAGCCGCTGGTGCCGGCGCTGCAGAGTTGGTGGATGAAGCTGCATGTCCCGGCCAATTTCATCGGCTACGGCAGCTTCGCGATTGCGGCGATGGTCGGTTTCGCCTACCTGGTCAAGGCGCATGCCCAGCAGACGGTCTGGTGGAAGCTCGCTCCGCTGTGGCTGATCGGTTTCGTGATGTTCTTCGAGCCGCTGGTGTTCCGCCAGGGCGGCATTTCCGAATACTGGGGCGTGTTCGCCGGCATCTCGGCGCTGGCAGTGGCCGGCATCCTGCGCGGCCGCCGCAGCATCGCCGCGCGGCTGCCGACGCTCGAAGTGCTCGACGACGTGATGTACAAGAGCATCGCGATCGGTTTCACTTTCTTCACCATCGCGACCATCCTCGGCGCGATGTGGGCCGCCGAGGCATGGGGCGGCTACTGGAGCTGGGATCCGAAGGAGACCTGGGCGCTGATCGTCTGGCTGAACTACGCGGCGTGGCTGCACATGCGGCTGATCAAGGGCCTGCGTGGCCAGGTCGCGGCGTGGTGGGCGCTCACCGGGCTGCTGGTGACGACCTTCGCTTTCCTCGGCGTCAACATGTTCCTGTCGGGGCTGCACTCGTACGGCAAGCTCTGATCGGCGCGGCGGCGGTTACCATTGTCGGTCGGCGCGCGCCATCTGCGCGCCGCAACCGCCATCGCCGCCATCCCGGCATCCATCGTCGCCCGCCCATGACCAAGCTTCGTCGATTCGCCCTGTCCGCCACCCTGTGCCTGCCGCTGGCCCTGTTGGGCTGCGGGGGGTCCTCCGGGTCGAGTACCAACGTCAATGTCTGGAATTTCGTCGGCGGCGGCACCACGGCCAACGCGCTGGGCAGCTATGGCACCGCGGGCGTGGCCGGCGGCCAGCCAGGCGCGCGCACGCTTGCGGCAACCTGGGCCGACGGCTCGGGCCGGCTGTGGATGTTCGGCGGCAATGGCTACGCCGCGGCTGGTGCGGCCGGCGAACTGTCCGATCTGTGGCGCTACGACAGCGCCAGCGGACAGTGGACCTGGGTCAGCGGCTCGACCAGCACCGGTGCCACGGGCAGCTATGCGGCCGGTGGAGCTCCCGGTGCGCGCGACGCCGCACAGACCTGGACCGACGGTTCGGGCAACTTCTGGATGTATGGCGGTCACGGCGTCGACGGCAGCGGCACGACCGGCATGCTCGGCGACCTGTGGGAATACACCAGCACCGGTGGCTGGGCTTTTGTCGGCGGCAGCCAGGCCGCCAACAACGCGACGAACGGAACGACCGCGCCGGGCTCGCGCGAAGCCGCCGCGACCTGGGTCGACAGCTCCGGCAATCTGTGGATGTTCGGCGGCAACGGTTATGACTCCAACAGCGCGCTGGGCGCGCTCGGCGACTTCTGGGAATACAGCGGCGGCAAGTGGGTGCTGAAAGGTGGGTCGACCGTGAAGTCGGCCGCCGGCAGCTGGGGCACGCAGGGGCAGGCCGCGGCCGGCGTCGTGCCGAGCGCGCGCTACGGCGCCGCGGCCTGGGTCGACGCTTCCGGCCGGTTCTGGCTGTTCGGCGGCTACGGGCTCGATTCGGCGGGAACCTTCGGTGAACTTGCCGACCTGTGGATGTTCGACCCGACGACCTCGATGTGGACCTGGGTGGCCGGAGCGTCGACCGCACAGGCCGTCGGCAGCTACGGCAGCGTCGGCCTGCCGGCGAGCACCAATGCTCCGGGTGCGCGCGCGTTCGCGACGACCTGGCGCGACGCCAGCGGCAATCTGTGGCTGTTCGGCGGCTTCGGGCTCGACGGCTATGGCGTCGTCGGTCCGCTGAACGATCTGTGGGAGTACAGCGTGTCGACCTCGTCCTGGATCTGGGTCAGCGGCTCCAACGCGGCCAATGCCGCCGGGGTCTTCAGCGGCACCGGCGTCGCTCCGGGCGCGCGCTACGGTGCCGCCGGCTGGACCGACAGCAGCGGCCGGCAATGGTTCTTCGGCGGCTCGGCGCTGGGTACGCTGCCGAGCACGGGCCCGATCCAGCCGACCGCGCCGTTCAACGACTTGTGGAACCGCACGCCATGAGCTCGACCGCAGCCGCGTGAACGCGTGGCTCGGCGCGTCGGCCGCGCGGCCGGCGCGAGCCCTGTAGGGTTTTGCATTTCCGTGTAAGGTTGACGTCGATCGCCGAATGATCGGCGTCAGGCGGCGCATTGCGCCGGTTAACCAGCAGGGAGGTCGCGATGACCCAGCGCCATGACCGAGCCGGATTCGTGCATCCGGTGCCGTCGGAGATCACCCCGCGCGCGCTCTATCTCGGTCGCCGCGCCTTCGTGCTCGGGCTGGGCGCGGGCTTGAGCGCCGCGGCGCGTGCCGCCGAGCTGCGCGCCGGACCGCTGGCGCCGCTGCCGGCGCAGCCCGACGCGAAGCTGAGCACCAGCGAGACGCCGACGCCCTACGCCGACGTCACCAGCTACAACAATTTCTACGAGTTCGGCACCAGCAAGAGCGATCCGGCGCGCAACGCCGGCAGCCTGCATACGAGGCCATGGACCGTGCTGGTCGACGGCGAGGTGCGGCGCCCGCGGCGCTTCGCGATCGAAGACCTGCTCAAGCTGGCGCCGATGCAGGAGCGGATCTACCGCCACCGCTGCGTCGAGGGCTGGTCGATGGTGATTCCGTGGCTCGGCTATTCGCTGTCGGCGCTGCTGCGCGAGGTCGAGCCGACCGGCCATGCGAAATTCGTCGAATACCACACGCTGCTCGACCCGGCGCAAATGCCCGGGCAGAACGACCCGGTGCTGGCCTGGCCCTATGTCGAAGGGCTGCGCCTCGACGAGGCGATGCACCCGTTGACCTTGCTGACGTTCGGCCTTTACGGCGAGGTGCTGCCGAACCAGAACGGTGCGCCGCTGCGCATGGTGATTCCGTGGAAATACGGCTTCAAGGGCGGCAAGTCTATCGTGCGCATCCGCCTGGTCGAACGCCAGCCGCTCACGTCGTGGATGCGTGCGGTGCCGAACTGGTACGGCTTCTATTCGAACGTCAATCCGAACGTCAGCCCGCAGAACTGGAGCCAGGCCACTGAGCGACGCATCGGCCAGGGCCGCTTCGGCGGCCTGTTCGCGCCGCGTCTGAAGACCCAGCTGTTCAACGGATACGGCGAGCAGGTCGCCGCGCTGTACCGCGGCATGGATCTGACGAAGGACTTCTGATCGTGGTCTTCGCGGCCGCGCTGCGCCGGGCGACGCTGCAGGCGCGCGGGTTCAAGGCTGCGGTGTTCGTGCTCGCGGCGCTGCCCCTCGCCGACCTCGTCTGGCGTGCCGCGACGGTGCAGCTCGGCGCCGACCCCGAGCATGCGCTGATCTGGGCCACCGGGCGCTGGGCGCTGCGCCTGCTGCTGCTGACGCTGGCGATCACGCCGCTGCGCCAGCTCACCGGCCTGGCCGAGCTGGCGCGGCTGCGTCGCATGCTCGGCTTGTGGACGTTCGCTTATGCGGTGCTGCACTTCTTCTGCTACCTGTGGCTGGTCAACGACTTCAGCGCCGCGTCGGTGGTGCACGACGCGGCGCGCCACCCCTTCGTGCTCGCCGGCCTGAGCGCGCTGCTGATGCTGCTGCCCTTGGCGCTGACCTCGTGCGACGCGGCGATCCGGCGCCTCGGCGCGCGACGCTGGCGCGCGCTGCACCGGCTGGTCTACCTGATCGCGCCGGTCGCGGTGTTCCACGCCTGGTGGGGGCAGCTGGCCAAGCACCATACCGGCGAGCCCAGGGTGTACGCGGCGATCCTGGCCGCACTGCTCGGTTGGCGCGTGTGGCGGCGGCTGCGCGCCGCAGCCCCGCGCCACGCGGCCTGAGCGCGGCGCCCGACGGTTGCAGGCCTTATCGCGGCGCGATGCGCTCGCCGGCGAACAGCGCGGCGACGTCCTCGCGCTCGCGGATCAGGTGCGCGCGATCGCCGTCGACCAGCACTTCGGCGGCGCGCGGCCTCGTGTTGTAGTTCGACGCCATCGCCATGCCGTAGGCGCCGGCAGACAGCACCGCGAGCAGGTCGCCTTCGCGCAGATCGAGCAGGCGCTCGCGGCCGAGCCAGTCGCCCGATTCGCAGACCGCGCCGACGACGTCGTATTGACGCGCCTGCGCGCCGTCGCGCGGACGTACCGCAACGATGTCCTGCCAGGCTTCGTAAAGCGCCGGACGCATCAGGTCGTTCATCGCCGCGTCGACCACCGCGAAGTGGCGCTCGATGCTCGACTTCAGCGTCACCACCTCGGTCAGCAGCAGCCCGGCGTTGCCGACCACCGAGCGTCCCGGCTCGAGCAGCAGCGGGCGCTGGCCCAGCCCGGCGGCGTCGAGCCGCGCGAGCAGCGCGGCGAGCAGTTCGGCCGGGCGCGGCGGCGCTTCGTCGGCGTAGCGTATGCCGAGCCCGCCGCCGAGGTCGATGTGCGCCAGCGCCACGCCGTGGTGCTCGATGTCGCGCACCAGTTCGACGACGCGGTCGAGCGCGTCGAGGTAGGGGCCGAGCTCGGTGATCTGCGAGC
This sequence comes from Pseudomonadota bacterium, assembly GCA_021804595.1. GTDB lineage: Bacteria > Pseudomonadota > Gammaproteobacteria > Burkholderiales > Burkholderiaceae_C > Thiomonas_A. Next base: position 6,447 of record JAJZHH010000051.1, on the reverse strand, counting down.
CGATGTGGCAGGCGATGCCGACCACGCGCAGATGCTGCAGTTGCGCGCACCCGGTGTACGCGCGGCGAGCGAGCGCTTGCGGGATGCCGAACTTGTTGCTGCGCAGCCCGGTCGAGATGTAGGGATGGGTGCGTGCGTCGACGTCGGGGTTGATGCGCAGGCTGACCGGCGCGCGCACGCCGAGCTGACCGGCGACGCGATCGATGCGCTGCAGTTCGCTTTCCGACTCGACGTTGAGGCATTGCACGCCGGCGCGCAGCGCCGCGGCGATTTCGGCGTCGGTCTTGCCGACGCCGGAAAACACCGTTTTCGCGGCGTCGCCACCGGCTGCAAGCACGCGCGCGAGCTCGCCGCCGGAGACGATGTCGAAACCCCAGCCGAGCTCAGCGAGCACGCGCAGCACCGCGAGGCTGGAGTTGGCCTTGACCGCGTAGCGCAGCGCGACGTCGCGCCCCGGCGCCGCGTCGCTCCAGGCGCTGGCTGCGGCTTCGATCGCCGCGCGCGAGTAGACGTACAGCGGCGTGCCGTGCGCCGCAGCCAAGCGCTGCAGCGGCACTTGTTCGACTTTCAGCTCGCCTTCGTGGTGGGCGATCCAGGGCGCGCCTGGGAGCATGTGCAAGGAGGATGGCATCGTTGGCAAGTGGCTGGCTCAGCGCGCGGTCGACGACGGCGGCTGTGGCAGGTAGAGCGGGCCTTTCTGGCCGCAAGCGGCCAGCAGCAGGCAAGCAGCCAGCGCACAGACGACCCTGCGCGCAGCGCGGGCTGGACGAGTTCCTAAAATAGTGTTGAAAACCATTGAATGAGTTTATCAGTCGATCGAAAAATGGACGAGCTGACGCACAAGGATTACCTCAGGCAGGCCGAGGCCACTTTGCAACGCATCGAGGCCGCGGCCGATGCCATCGACCTCGACTCCAAGCGCGAGGGCTCGGTGCTGACGCTCGAGTTCGACAGCGGGGATCAGGTCATCGTCAATCTGCAGCCCGCGATCGACGAGCTGTGGCTCGCCAGCCGGCTCGGCGCCTACCATTTCCGCCACGCCGACGGCGCGTGGCGCGACACCCGCGAGGGTCGCGAGTTCGACGACCTGCTGCTCGACGCGGTGACCGCGCTCGGCGGCGTCGTGCTGCCGCTGCAGCGGCGCTGACGCGCCGAGGCCGCTCCCCGGCGGCCCCCGGCGCCGTTGGAAATGCCGCCGGCCACGAACAAATCATGGAAGAATAAACGTGCCACGGGTCGTCGTGGCACGGCACGCGAGTGCGCCGTGCGCACGGCTTGCAAGTGGGGCTTTTGCAACGCGAACGGGGCTTTGGCGGCAAAAGTTGGCAGACAATCAAGGACTTGTTGTTAGTATTGAAAACAAAGATGAACATGGGCTGACTTCAGCCCGCCGATCTTCAGGGGGTCAGGTTGTCGATCTTCAGCAGCATGTTCCGCAAGCGCTACGCGCCGCTGATCGGCCTTGACATCAGCAGCTCGAGCGTCAAGCTGGTCGAGCTCTCGCTCGATGCGCAGCATCGCTACACGCTCGAGCGCGCTGCGCTCGAGCCCTTGGACAAGGGCGCGGTCAACGACGGCAACATCGAGCGCCACGACGACGTGGTCGAAGCGGTGCGGCGGCTGCTCAAGCGCAGCGGCACGAAGACGCGCGACGTCGCGCTGGCCTTGCCGTCGTCGGCGGTGATCACGAAGAAGATCGTGCTGCCCGGCGATTTGCGCGAAGAGGAAATCGAAGTTCAGGTCGAGAGCGAGGCCAACCAGTACATTCCGTTCGCGATCGAGGACGTCGCGCTCGACTTCAGCGTGCTCGGCCCGAGCCTGGCGTCGCCCGGAGACCAGGAAGTGCTGATCGCCGCATCGCGCCGCGACAAGGTGCTCGATCGCCAGGCGGTGGCCGAAGCTGCCGGGTTGCGGCCGCAGGTCATCGACATCGACGCATTCGCCTCGCGGCTGGCCGCCGGCCGCCTGATCGAGCGGCTGCCGCGCGGCGGCCAGGACCTGCTGGTGGCGTTGTTCGAAATCGGCGCGTCGAGCACCGCGATGCAGGTGCTGCGCAACGGCGAGACGCTGTACGACCGCGACCAGGCTTTCGGCGGTCAGCAGTTGACTCAGGCCATCGCGCGACATTACGGCTTTTCGCTGGAAGAGGCCGAAATCAAGAAGCGCAATGCCGATCTGCCCGACGACTACACCGTGCAGGTGCTCGAGCCTTTCATCGATGGCATGGCGCAGGAAATCGCGCGTGCGCTGCAATTCTTCTTCCGCGCCACGCCGAACAGCCGCGTCGATTACGTGCTGCTGGCCGGCGGCACCGCGTCGCTGGCCGGGCTGGTCGAGCGCATCACCGAGCTGACGTCGACCGCGTGCATGGTGCTGAACCCGTTCGACGGCATGGCGATCGGCTCGCAGGTGCGCGAGAAGAAGCTGCGCTTGCAGTCGCCCAGCTACCTGACCAGCTGCGGGCTGGCGATGCGCAGGTTCCTGTCATGAACATCGTCCTGATCAACCTGTTGCCGCATCGCGAAGCGCGGCGCAAGAAGCGGCGGGAAGCGTTCTACGTCGGCGTGGCCGCGTCGCTGCTGGCCGGTGGCCTGCTGCTCGGCGCCGGCGACCTGGGGCTGGGTGCGATGATCGACGCGCAGCAGTCGCGCAACGCGTTCCTGCAGTCGCAGATCGACCAGCTCGACCATCAGATCCGCGACATCGCCACGCTGCGCCAGGAAATCGAGGCGCTGCGCGCGCGCCAGCGTGCGGTCGAGGACTTGCAGGCCGATCGCAACCTGCCCGTCTATCTGTTCGAGGACCTGACCGCCGACACGCCCGCCGGGGTGCGCATCGACAACGTGCACCAGCAGGGGGCGTCGGTGCTGATCCAGGGCGTCGCGCTCAGCCAGGAGCGGGTCGCGGACTTCCTGCGCCTGCTCGCCGCTGGCCACGGCTGGCTGGAAAAGCCCGAATTGATCGAAATCCACTCGGCCGTCCAGAACGTCGGCGGCGACACGCAGACCGTTTCGGCGTTCCAGCTGCGCGTGACGCTGCGCAAGCCGGCCCCGCCCACACCCGCGGCATCGGCGCCGCCCAAGGGACATTGACGCGATGGCCCGAGCCCTGAAGTTCAATCTCGACCTCGCCGCGCTGCGCGACAACGTCAGCGCGCAGTTCCGCGGCCTCAACCAGAACGACCCCGGCACCTGGCCGCTGCTGCCGCGCTACACGGTCTACGCCGCCGCGCTGCTGCTGGCGCTGGGCCTGGGCTGGTATCTGTGGCTGTCCGGGGTGAAGGACCAGCTCGATCAGGCGCAACAGCACGAAGTCCAGTTGCGCCAGCAGTATCGCGACAAGCTGGCTCAAGCTGTCAGCCTCGACTTGCTCAAGGCGCAGAAAGCACAGGTGCAGCAATACGTGCTGCTGCTCGAGAAGCAATTGCCGAGCAAGGCTGAAATGGACGCGCTGCTGTCGGACATCAACCAGGCCGGAATCGGCCGCGGCCTGCAGTTCGAGCTGTTCCGTCCGGGGCAGGTCGACGTGCGCAACTATTACGCCGAACTGCCGATCGCGATCAAGGTGCAGGGGCGCTACAACGACCTGGCTGCGTTCACGTCGGACGTGGCCAAACTCTCGCGCATCGTCACGATCAACGACATCGCGATCTCGGCGCCGCCGAATGCCGGTGCCGATGCGCGGCTGACGATGAATGCGACAGCTCGCACCTACCGCTATCTCGACGCCGACGAGATCGCGGCGCAACAGAAGTCCAAGGGCAAGCCAGGGGGGCGGCGATGAACGCGCTGGTCAAGCGAAGCCTGCCCTGGTTCGTGCTGCTGCTCGCCGGCTGCGGCGGCCAGCACCAGGATCTGCGCGCGTGGATGAGCCAGCAACGCGCGCAGCTGCACCCGCACGTGCAGCCGATCGAGCCGCCCAAGCCGTACAAGGCCGCCAGCTACACCTTGGCCGATCGCACCGAGCCGTTTTCGCCGGCCAAGCTGGTGAGCGGCGCACGGCAGGCGATGAGCCAGCTCAGCCCGGCGCTGCTGGCCCAGATGAACCGGCCCAAGCAGCCGCTCGAGCAATATTCGCTCGACCAGATCCAGATGGTCGGCAGCCTGAAGATCGGCGGTGTGCAGTACGCGCTGCTCAAGGCCGGCAAGCTGCTGTACCGAGTCCACGTCGGTGAATACGCCGGCCAGCACTACGGCCGCATCACCGCGATCACCGAAAGCGAGGTCGACCTGCAGGAGCTGGTGCAGGACGCGACCGGAGACTGGGTGCCGCACCGCGCCACCCTTCAATTGCAGGAGAGCAGCCAATGACGTCGACCATGCGCGCCCCTTCCTGGCTGGGCAGGGTCCTGGCCGGCCTGGTTTTGCTGCTGGGCTGGGTCGCCAGCGCGAGCGCCGCCAATGTGCTGAGCGATGTCAGCGCCAGCACGCAGGGCGGCGACATCGTGATGCAGCTGCAGTTCGCGCAGCCGCTCAAGGCGCTGCCGCCTGGTTTCGCGATCGACAAGCCGGCGCGCATCGTGCTTGATTTCCCCGGCGTCAGCTCGGGTCTGGGGCGCAATACGGTGCCGTTCGACCAGGGCAATCTGCGCTCGGTCAACGTGGTCGAGGCGCAGGGCCGTTCGCGCGTCGTGCTCAACCTCAGCAGCGCGACGACCTACAAGATGCAGCTCGAGGGCAGCCGCCTGCTGGTGCTGCTCAGTCCGGTGCCGTCGGTCGCGGCGACCGCGGCGTCGGGCAGCGCGCTGAGCCCGGCGGTGCATTTCGCGCAGAACCTGAACACGAGCCAGCTGGCTTTGCGCAGCATCGACTTCCACCGCACCGCCGACGGCGCCGGGCAGGTCGTCGTGCAGCTGCCGAACAACCAGGTCGGCGTCGACCTGCGCCAGCAGGGGCAGAACATCGTCATCGATTTCATCAACGCGAGCTTGCCGGCCGACCTGCAGCGCCGGCTCGACGTCGGTGACTTCGCCACGCCGGTGCAAAGCGTCACCGCGTTCCAGATGGGCAACAATGTCCGCGTTGTCGTGCAGCCGCACGGCAGCTTCCAGCAAAGCGCCTACCAGGCCGACGATCGTTTCGTGCTCGAAGTGCGCCCGCAGCAGCCGCAACCGAATCAGCTGGTCGCCGGCAACGGCCCCGGCTACCACGGGCAGAAGCTGTCGCTGAACTTCCAGAACATCGACGTTCGCTCGCTGCTGCAGGTGTTCGCCGATTTCACCGGGCTCAACGTCGTCGTCAGCGATTCGGTCAGCGGCAACCTGACGTTGCGGCTCAAGGACGTGCCGTGGGACCAGGCGTTGCACCTGATCCTGCAGGCCAAGGGACTCGGCGAGCGCAAGGACGGCAATGTGCTGTGGATCGCGCCGCGGGCGGAAATCCTCGCCCGCGAGAAGTCCGAGCTCGAAGCGGCCAAGTCGCTGCAGTCGATCGAACCGGTGCGTTCGGAAACCTTCCAGCTCAATTACCAGAAGGCTTCGGCGGTGGTCGCGCTGCTGACCGGCGCCGCCGGCGGCGCGCAATCGTCGCCGCCGGGGGCCGCGGTGACGCCGCTGATCGGTGGCGGCGGCGGCCGTGGCGCGCCGACTTCGCGGGTGTTGTCGCCGCGTGGCACGGTGATCGCCGACCCGCGCACCAACCAGATCTTCGTCACCGACATTCCGTCCAAGCTCGACGAGATCGGCCAGCTGATCGCGAAGATCGACCGCCCGGTGCGCCAGGTGCTGATCGAGGCGCGCATCGTCGAAGCGACCGACCAGTTCGGCCGCGAACTCGGCGCCAAGCTCGGCTACACCGATGCGGCGGCCGCGCAAGGCGGCATTCCCGGGGTCAGCATCAACGGCGGTACCAGCGTCACCGCCACGGGTGATTATCTCGGCGTGGCCAACCAGACGAACCAGCCCGGAGCGACCGGCGCAACGCTGGCCGATTCGCAGTTCGTCAACCTGCCAGCCAACACCATCACCAACGCGCTGCTGACCGGCGTGAACCCGGCCTCGCTGGCGATCAGCCTGTTCAACGCCGGCGCCAACCGCTTCATCAACCTCGAGCTCAGCGCGTTGCAGGCCGATGGCAAGGGCAAGATCATTTCGTCGCCGCGCGTGATCACCGCCGACATGCAGAAAGCGACGATCGAGCAGGGCACCGAAATCCCCTACCAGCAGGCCACGTCGAGCGGTGCCACCTCGGTGTCGTTCAAGAAGGCCGTGCTCAGCCTCGACGTGACGCCGCAGATCACGCCCGACGGCAACGTGATCATGAGCGTCGAGATCCACAAGGACTCGGTCGGCCAGACGACGACCGCGGGCCCGGCGATCAACACCAACACGCTGAGCACCGAAGTGCAGGTCGAGAACGGCGGCACCGTCGTGCTCGGCGGCATCTATTCGTCGCAGGAGCAGAACCAGACCGACAAGGTGCCTTTGCTCGGCGACATTCCGGTGCTTGG
>JAJZHH010000050.1 GCA_021804595.1 Pseudomonadota bacterium | reverse complement strand
GCCTGGCGCAGATAGGGCCGCAACGACGGGTCGAAACGACGGCGCCCGAGCTCGCGGGTCAGGCGCCGCGGCAGCCAGGCGTCGAGCGCACCGCTCCAGTGGATGCCGGTCCAGAATTCGCGCAGCAAGCCGGCCTCGAGCAGGCCGGCGGCGGCATTGCGCACATTCGCGTTTCCGCTGGGGTGCGCGATGAGCAGACCGCCGCTCATGACGCGCCCCGCGGCGGCGGCCGCCGCCGCATCAGGCGCTCCGCCACCGCGTGCCCGCGCGAGCGCTCGGGCGACGCCGGGAACCTGCGGGCCGCAGCATGATGATTCGGTGGTCTGCGCTCAGCATCGTCGATCGAAGCGGTTTGGGGCGGAATACGGGCGGCTGCCGAGAATTCACAATATTAGCGGTTTGACAGATGACGATTTCACGCAAATGAGGGGATGCGGACAGCGCCGCAACACTGTCTGCTTCGTCGCGCCGTCCTTGTTCGTGTTCTACTTGAGCGCTTCGCCGGAGATCGATACTTGAAACCGGGCCTGTCGTCCTTTCTCGACCTTTCGCGATGGGTCGCGGCGCTGCTGGTGCTCGTCGGTCACGTGCGCAATCTCGGTCTGGCCGACCTGCCGGCGGTGCGCCACCCAGGCATGGCGGTCAAGGCGCTGTATTTCGTCACCGGCTTCGGCCACCAGGCGGTGGTCGTGTTCTTCGTCATCAGCGGCTATCTGGTCGGCGGCCTCACGCTGGAGCGGTGGCGGCGTGACGGCGCCGATCTGCGCAGCTACGCGATCGCCCGCTTCAGCCGGATCTACACGGTGCTGTTGCCGGCGCTGCTGCTCGGACTGCTGTTCGACTGGAGCGGCTCACACGGCTTCGACGGCTCGCACCTTTACGCCGGCGGCCAGTCGGTGCTGCACGTCGAGGCCTTGACCGACCTGCGCCCGGCCGACCTCGGCCTGGCGACCTTCGCCGGCAATCTGCTGGGGCTGCAGGGCATCACGGTGCCGACCTACGGCAGCAACGGCCCGCTGTGGAGCCTGGCCTACGAATGGTGGTACTACTGGCTGTTCGCGCTCGCCGCGGGCGCCGCGCTGCTGCCGCGACGTCGCATCGCGTTGGGCTTCGGCGTTGCGGTGCTTGCCGCACTGCTGCCGCCGCCGATGCTGCTGTGGGGTGCGATCTGGCTGCTCGGACTGGTGCTGCGCCTTTGGACCCAGTCGACGCGCTGGAAGCCGCACTGGAGCGTGGGGGCCGTCGCCTTCGCCGTCGCGATGGCGTGGTCCCGCGTGGTCCACCCACCGCTGCTGGCCGCCCAGTTCGGGGTCGACGCCGCCGTCGGGCTGGCCTACGCGACGCTGGTGGCGGGGGTCGCGCGGCTGCCGCGTCCGCTGCCGCTGCAAGCCCTGCACCACCGGCTCGCCGACATGTCCTACACCGTCTACCTGACCCACTTCCCGGCGCTGGTCTTCATCTGCGCGCTCGGCTCGCAGGTGTTCGGTTTGCCGCTGCGCGCGCAGCCGACCCCGGTGGCGCTGCTCACCTGTGTGGCACTCGTCGGCGTGTTGCTGTCGTGGTGCGCGCTCGTCGCGTCGCTCACCGAGCGGCACACGCAGGCGATACGCCGCGCCGGCACCGAACTCGTGTCCGCGCTGCTTGACCGCCACACCTGATCGGCGCCCGCCGCGACGGACCCTGGTTCGCGCGGTGCCGTGCGGTCGCGGCAGCCGATAGACTGCTTTGGTTGCTGGGAACGTGGAGGAGCGAAGGCTGACACGGGCAAGTCCCGTCGCGTCCGCTGACGGCATGATCGAAAACGACGAGGCTGGATCCGGGCCGGATTTGTTCTGCGCCGCGGGCATACCGATCGATGCGCGGCGCGCGCTCGACGCATCGCTGGCCAGCGCGCCGGCCACGCTGTTTGCCACGGCGCTGAGACGCCTGCTCGAGGCCTGGGGCAGCGCGCATGCGGCCGCGCCGGCGCTGCAATGGGGCGACGGCGACGGCGCCGCGCTCACCGTCGAAGGCCATGCGCTTCGGCTGCGCGACGACGGCAGCCATCTCGACCCGCAGCAGGCCGACGCCGTACTCGAAGCGCTCGCGCACGGCGCCCTGCAGCTGCTCGAGTCGGGCGAATCGGCGTCGCTCGATTCGATGAGCGCTGCCCAGCGCGCGTGGCTGGCGGCGCGCAATCCGCCGCTGCAACCGGTTTCCGGCACCGTGCACGGCGTGTTCGCCGAGCAACTGGCCGCGCACGGCGACGCGCCGGCCGTAGGCTACGCCGGCGTCACGCTGAGCTACGCCGAGCTCGACGCCCACGCGCGCGCGCTGCAGCAGCGCCTGGTCGACTGCGGCGTGACCGAGGGCATGGTCGTCGGCATCGCGCTGCGGCGCTCCCCGCAGGCCATCGCCGCGATGCTCGCGGTGCTGCGCTGCGGCGCCGCCTACCTACCGCTCGATCCGTCGCACCCGGCCGAGCGCCTGGCGCAGATGCTCGCCGATGTGCAGGCTGCGTTGGTGCTGGCGCCGACGGACGTCGCCGACGTCTTCGGCGCCATGCCGCGCCTCGACCCGGACACAGTGGTCGCGGTCGCGGCGCTGCCGCGCAGCCCGGCGATGCCGGGACTGACCTACGTGCTGTACACGTCGGGCTCGACCGGCACGCCCAAGGGGGTCGCGATCGACCACAGCGCAGTGCTGCGGCTGGTACGCCCTGACCTGGCCGGCGGCTCGTGCTTCATGCCGCTGGCCCCGTCGACCCGGATGCTGCAGGCGGCTCCGCTGACCTTCGACGTATCGACCCTCGAAATCTGGGGCCCGCTGCTCAACGGCGGCCGCTGCGTGGTGCACGACGAAGATCTGCCGACGCCGGCCGGACTGGCGCGCAGCATCCGCACGCACCACGTCAACGCTGCGTGCCTGACCGCGGCGCTGTTCAATTTCGTCGTCGATGCCGACGTCACCGCATTGCGTGGGCTCGAGCACCTCCAGGTCGGCGGCGAAGCGCTGTCGATCGCGCACGTGCGCCGCGCGCAGCGCGAACTTCCCGGATTGACGCTTTACAACGGCTACGGCCCGACCGAATGCACGATGGTCACGACCATTTATCGCATTCCGGCCGAGTCGACCCGCGAGTCGCGCACGATCCCGATCGGCCGGCCGATCCACGATACCCGCGTCTACGTGCTCGGAGCGAATCTCGAGCCGTTGCCCCCCGGCCTGGCCGGCGAACTCTGCGTCGGTGGCAGCGGGCTGGCCCGGGGTTACGTCGGCAAGCCCGAACTCACCGCCGGGCGATTCGTCGCAGCGCCGACGGGCTGCGCCGACGCGCGGCTGTACCGCACCGGGGATCGCGCGCGCTGGCGCGACGACGGCACCGTCGAATTCCTCGGTCGCATCGACTCTCAGGTGAAGATCCGCGGCTTCCGCGTCGAGCCGGCAGAAATCCAGGCGCGCCTGCTCGAGCTGTCGTCGCTGCGCGATGCGGTGGTGATCGCCCGTCGGGCGGTCGGCGGCGAGCTGCGACTGCTCGCGTACCTGGTCGCGGTCACGCAACCGCTGGCCGACACGATCGTGCGCGACCATCTCGCACGACACCTGCCTGCTTACATGCATCCCGCCGCCTTCGTCTGGCTGGACGCGCTGCCGCTGACCGCCAACGGCAAGGTCGACACGCGCGCCCTGCCCGACCCCGACGGCGCGCGCGCGCCGCAGCTGGGCGAGTTGCTGCCGCCACGCGACGCACTCGAGGCGCTGATCTGCAGCGTATACGCCCGCCAGCTGCAGCTGCGCGCGGTCGGTCGCCTCGACAACTTCTTCGAACTCGGCGGCAATTCGCTGCTCGCATTGCGCGCCGCGGCTGCCTTGCGCGAAGCCGGCCACGCGCAAGCCACCGTGGCTGCTTTCTATGCGGCACCGACCGCGGAGCAGATGGCGGCCCGATTGCGCGCGGGACCGGCCCCCGCCTTCGAGGTCTCGCCCCCATCGATCGCCGCAGGCGACCCCGCCGACCCGATCGCCATCGTGGCCGTCGCCGGACGCTTCCCCGGCGCCGGTGATGTCGACGCGCTGTGGTCGATGCTGCTCGACGGTCGGGACGGCATCACCCGCTTCGCCGACCACGAACTCGCCCCATCGCTGCCGCCACAGACGACGCAGGATCCGGACTATGTGAAAGCACGCGGCGTGATCGACGGCGTCGAGTCGTTCGACTCCGCGTTTTTCGGCATAGGCCAGCGCGAAGCCGATTTGATGGACCCGCAGCAGCGCGTCTTCCTCGAGCTGTGCTGGCATTGCATGGAACGTGCCGGCCACTCACCCGATACCGTGCGCGTCCCGGTCGGCGTTTTCGCCGGCATGCACGACGCGACGTATTTCCGTCGCCACGTGCAACAACACCCCGAGCTCATCGAACGGCTCGGCGAGTTCCAGACCATGCTCGGCAACGAGAAGGACTATCTCGCGACCCGGGTGGCCAACCGGCTGAACCTGACCGGACCCGCGGTCAGCCTGAACACGGCGTGTTCAACCTCGCTGGTCGCCGTCGCGCAGGCGGTGCTCAGCCTGCGCGCCGGCCAATGCGACATGGCCCTGGCCGGCGGCGTGGCCATCACCTGCCCGCCGCGCTCGGGTTACCGCTATCAGGACGGCGCGATGCTGTCGCCCGACGGGGTGACGCGCAGTTTCGACGCGAACGCTCGCGGCACCGTGTTTTCCGACGGCGCCGCCGTCGTGCTGCTGCGCCGACTGGGCGATGCGCTGGCCGACGGCGACGAGGTGCTCGCGGTGATCCGCGGCGTCGGTGTCAACAATGACGGTCGCGACAAGGCCAGCTTCACCGCGCCGAGCAGCGACGGCCAGGCCGCGGTGATCGCCGCGGCGCTGCGCGACGGCGGCATCGATCCGGCCTCGATCGGCTATCTCGAGGCGCACGGAACGGCCACGCCGATCGGCGATCCGATCGAGGTCGACGCACTGCGCCGGGTGCTCGACGCGCCTGGGCGCCCGCCCTGCCTGATCGGTTCGATCAAGAGCAACATCGGCCACGCGGTGGTCGCCGCCGGCGCCGCCGGCTTGATCAAGGCGGCGTTGTCGCTGGCCCACGAGCAGATTCCGCGAAGCCTGCACTACTCGGCACCGAATCCGGTCATCGATTTCGGCAGCGCGCTGCGCGTCTGCGACCGTCTCACGCCATGGCCGCGCGGCGCGCGTCCGCGGCGAGCCGGAGTCAGCAGTTTTGGCGTCGGCGGCACCAATGCGCACGTCGTGCTCGAGGAGGCGCCGTCGCGCGCCGCGTCGTCGCCGCCGCGTGGCGTGCAGCAGCTGCTGCTGTCGGCGCGCAGCGAGGACGCGCTGCAGGCTGCCGCGCAGGCCCTGGCGCAACACCTGCAGCAACACCCCGAAGTGAACCTGGCCGACGTGGCCTGGACCCTGCAGCGCGGCCGCGGCAGCCATGCCCACCGCCTGGCGGTGGTCGGCACCGATGTTGCCCAGGCGGCCGCAGGCTTGCGCGATGCCGCACACCCGTGGCGCTGCGCCCAGCGTGCCGCCAGCGCGCCACCTGCGCTGGTCTGGATGTTCCCCGGACAGGGCGCGCAATACGCCGCGATGGGGCGCGAGCTCTATGCGGTCGACGCCGTGTTCCACGATGCGCTCGACGAGGCGCTGCAACACGGCCAGGGACATGCGCTACGTGCCCGGCTGTTCGACGACGATCCAGCGGCGCTGACTCCGACCGAACTGACCCAACCTGCACTGTTCAGCGTCGAGTACGCGCTGGCGCAGTGCTGGATGGCACGCGGCCTGCGGCCGGCCGCGCTGATCGGCCACAGCGTCGGAGAATTCGTCTGCGCGGTGCTGGCCGGCGTGATGACGCTGGCCGATGCCGCCCGCCTGGTGACGCGCCGCGGCGCGCTGATGCAACGCCAGCCCGGCGGCGGCATGCTCGCGGTGCGCGCCTGCGTTGACACGCTGCAGATTCCGGCAGGTCTGAGCCTGGCCGCAGACAACGGTCCGCAAGCCTGCGTCGTGGCCGGACCACGCGACGCGCTGACCGCGTGGGCGGCGCAGCTCGAGTCGGCGGGGACGACGGCCCGACTGCTGCAGACCTCGCACGCGTTTCACTCGCCGGCGATGGATGGCGCGCTCGACGCCTTCGAGGCCGAATTCGCCGATGTGCAACTGCACGCTCCGGCCGTGCCGATCATCTCGACGCGGACCGGCGACTGGCTCGACGATGCGCAGGCCGTCGACCCTGCGTACTGGGTCGGACAGCTGCGCGATCCGGTCCGCTTCCGTGCGGCGGTGGCGCGTGCACGCGAGCACCATGCCGATGCGCTGTTCGTCGAGGTCGGGCCCGGTCGCCAACTGTGCGCGCTGGCCCGCCAACAGCGCGCCGGCACGCCGACCGTGGCCAGCCTGGGCACGGCCGTCGACGCCGAAGCGGCCGCATGGCGACTGGCCGAAGCCCGATTGTGGTGCGCAGGCATCGACTTCGAGCTGCAAGCGGCGAGCCCGCCCGATGGCCGCCGCCGCGTCGCACTGCCCGGTTATGCATTCACCCGACGTCGCCATTGGATCGACGCGGCCCCTCCGTTCCCTGCTGTTGCTGCCATGTCCGAACCGACCCCCGTGCCTTCCGCGCGCCGCGACCAGATCATCGCCCAGTTGCGCGATCTGTTCACCGACATCCACGGCGACGACCTCGCCGATGCCGACGCGTCCAGCCCTTTCGTCGCGTTGGGCATCGATTCCCTGGCGTTGACCCAGGCCGCGCTCGAGATCAAGCGTCAGCTCGGCGTGCCGATCACGTTCCGCGAACTGATGGCCGACTGCAACAATTTCGCCGCACTGGCCGCGCACGTCGAAGCCGCACTGCCCGCCCGCGCGGTCGAGCCACCGGCGCCAGCCGCCGTCGTGCGCCCCGCAGCGCCGGCGCCATCGCTCGGCGTGTCGCCGGCGACGGTCGTCGCGCCGGCAGCGGCCGTGGCGTCGGTGCCGACCGCCGCGCTGCAGCAGCTGATCCAGCAGCAGATGGCGCTGATGGCGCAACAGCTCGCCGCGCTCGGCGCCGTGCCGCCCGCCCCGCCCGAGGTCGCCGCATCGCGAACTGCCAGCCCCGCGCCGACGCCGGGCGCTGCAAGCACCGCCGGCGACGACGATTCACGTCGCTACGACGTCAAGCGCGCGTTCGGTGCAATCGCGCGCATCCATACCGACTCGGGACCGCTGAGCGAACGGCAGCGCGCGCGGCTCGGCACGTTCATTCGCGCCTACAGCGAGCGCACCGCGCGCAGTCGCGCCTATACCGAGCGTCACCGCGCACGACTGGCCGACCCGCGTGTGGTCAATGGTTTCCGCCCGTTGACCAAGGACATCACCTACCAGATCGTCGTCGAGCACAGCAAGGGCTCACGGCTGCGCGATCTGGACGGCAACGACTATGTCGACGCCCTCAACGGCTTCGGCATGAGCCTGTTCGGCTGGCAACCCGACTTCGTGCTCGACGCGGTTCGCGCTCAACTCGACGCGGGTTACGAGATCGGGCCGCAGCATCCGCTGGCCGGTGAAGTGGCCGAGCGCCTCTGCGCGTTGACCGGCAACGAGCGCGCGGCACTGTGCAACACCGGCTCCGAAGCGGTGATGGCGGCGCTGCGCATCGCACGCACGGTGACCGGGCGTGACACGGTGGTGCTGTTCTCGGGCTCCTACCATGGCACGTTCGACGAAGTCGTCGTTCGCCGCGGACATGCCCACCGTGGCGTTCCCGGTGCGCCGGGAATCATGCGCGGCATGTTCGGCGACATGCGCGTGCTCGATTACGGCACCGACGAAGCCCTCGACTACATTCGCGCGCACGCCGACGAGCTCGCGGCGGTGCTCGTCGAGCCGGTACAAAGCCGGCGCCCCGACTTCCAGCCGATCGATTTCCTGAAGGAAGTGCGCGCGATCACCGCGCGCAGCGGCAGTTGTCTGATTTTTGACGAAGTGATCACCGGCCTGCGCAGCGCACCGGGCGGCACGCAGGAGCTGTTCGGCATCCGCGCCGACCTGGCGACCTACGGCAAGGTCGTCGGCGGCGGCATGCCGATCGGCGTCGTCGCCGGCCGTCACGAATACATGGACGCACTCGACGGGGGGAGCTGGCATTTCGGCGACGACTCGGTGCCCGAGGTCGGCGTGACCTATTTTGCCGGAACGTTCGTACGCCATCCGCTGGCGCTGGCAGCGGCTCGCGCCAGCCTGCAGCGCCTGGCCGATGCCGGCCCGCAGCTACAGCAAGGCCTGAGCGCAACGACGGCGAAGCTCGTCGACACGCTCAACGAAGGCTGCCGGCAGGCCGGCGCGCCGCTGGAGATCGCTCGCTTCGCGTCGCTGTGGCGCGTGAAATGGCATGAAAACCACCCACTGCAGGACCTGCTGTTCGCGATGATGCGTCACCGCGGCGTCCACATCCTCGACAACTTCCCGTGTTTTCTGACCACCGCGCATACCGACGAAGACCTCGCGCGCATCGCCCAGGCGTTCAAGTCGTCGCTGCATGAGCTGCAGGAGTCGGAATTCCTGCCGCGCCGCGCGAGCCCGGCGACATTCGACAGCAGTCAGCCGCCGGTTCCAGGCGCCCGCCTCGGGCGCGACGTCGACGGCAGCCCGGCCTGGTTCGTCGCCGACCCTGGCAACCCCACCCGCTATCTGAAGGTGCAGATGCGATGACGTCGCCGGCCCGCTATGTCGCGGTCGACCATGACCCGTTCGCCGCCGCGGCGCTGCAGCGCGCCGTACCGAGCACGCAGGCCCAGCGCGAGGTCTGGCTGGCGTGCCAGTTCAGCGCCGACGCCAGCCTCGCCTACAACGAAGCCCTGCGCATCGACCTCCACGGCGTGCTCGACGTCGGTGCGCTCGAGCGCGCGCTGCAGCAACTGCTCGAGCGCCACGATGCGCTGCGTTCGACCTTCAGCGTCGACGGCACCCAGCTGCTGATCACGCAGGCACACCCGACCGCACTTGAGGTGCAATCCTTCGACACCCTGGCCGCCGGCGAGCGCGACGCGGCGCTGCACCAGCGCTTGCGGGCCGCCGTCGAAACGCCCTTCGATCTGACCCATGGGCCGCTGCTGCGCACCGAGTTGCTGCGGCTGCACGACACCCACTCGGTGCTGCTGCTGGTGGCGCACCACATCGTCTGCGACGGCTGGTCCTTCGGGCTGCTGCTGCGCGATCTCGGCGCGCTGTACACGCACGCCATCGGCGCCGGCCCGCCCCCCGCGGCGCCGGGAAGCTTCGCCGACTTCGCACTGGCCCTGCAGCACCGCGCCGCGGGTGAGGAGCACGCGGCCGACGAGGCCTGGTGGCTGGCACGCTACGCGACGCCGGCGCCGCTGCTCGATCTTCCGCTCGACCATGCACGCCCGGCGCAGCGTCGCTTCGCGGCCGCGCGCGTCGACCATGTCTTGCCACGCGAGCTGGTCGACACGTTGCGGGCGCTGGCCGCAACGCACGGCGTGAGCCTGTTCACGACCTTGCTGACCGGCTTCGCCGCATTGCTGCAGCGCCTTGGTGACACCGATGAAGTCGTCGTGGGCGTGCCCGCTGCGGGACAGACCCTTCCCGGCCACGAGGATACCGTCGGCCACGCCGTCAACCTGCTGCCGCTGCGCCTGCGCATCGATCCCGAACGCAGCCTGGCCGCGGCCGCGCCCGAGCTGCAGCTCGATGTGCTTGACGCCTTCGAGCATCAGCACTACACGTTCGGCACGCTGTTGCAACGCTTGACCCTCGAGCGCGACGCATCCCGAGTACCGCTGGCTGCGGTGATGTTCAACGTCGACCAGGAGCCCCGGGCGGACGGCTTCGCCGGACTGCGCGTCAGCGCGACGACGGTGGCGAGAAGCCACGAAAATTTCGAACTCTCGCTCAATGCCGTCCCGCACGCAGGCGGGTTGCGACTCGAATGCCAATACTCAACCGCACTGTTCGAGGGCGACAGCGTCAGCCGCTGGCTCGGCGCCTTCGAGCGGCTGCTGCGCGGTGCCTGCGACTCTCCTCAACGCGGCTGCGGTCGGCTTGACCTGCTCGATGCCGCCGAGCTGGAGCGGCTGCACGCCTTCAATGCAACGGCTCAGCCGGCCCCCGCCGCGGCGACCGTGCACGCCTGGCTGCAAGCGCACGCCGTCGCGAACACGCCCGCACTGCAATTCGGTGACACGGTGCTGTCGGTCGACGCCCTGTGGGCTCGGGCCTACCAGCTGGCCCGGGCGCTGCGCGCGCGCGGTATCGCCCGCGGACATCGCGTCGGCCTTTGCCTGCCGCGCGACGCGGACATGCTCCCTGCGGTACTTGGCGTACTGCTCTCCGGTGCCGCCTATGTGCCGCTGGATCCCGCGTTCCCGGCCGCGCGACTGGCCGAGATGTCCACCGACGCCGAGCTCTCACTGCTGCTCACGAACACCGCAGCGGCCGCTGCCTTGTCCTGGCCGCGAGCCCACACGCTTTGCCTGGACACCGACGCCGGGGCGATCGCGGCCTGCAGCCGCGACGCGCTGCCTGCGGCACCGGACGCGGACGCTGGCGCCGAGGATCCGGCCTACGTGATCTATACCTCGGGGTCGACCGGTCGGCCCAAGGGGGTGGTGCTGCCGCACCGCGCGGTGGTCAATTTCCTGCAGGCGGTTGCGCAGCGTCCAGGACTGCACCGTGGCGAGCGTTTGCTCGCGGTCACGACGCTGTCCTTCGACATCGCCGTGCTCGAGCTGCTGCTGCCGCTGGCCTGCGGCGCCTGCGTCGTGCTGGCCACGCGCGAGCAGGCGGCCGACGCCGACGCCTTGCGTCGACTCCTCGACGACGAGGCCATCACCACGATGCAGGCCACGCCGGCGACCTGGCGCATGCTGCTCGACGCCGGCTGGACGGGCCGGGCACGGCTGCGCGCGCTGGTCGGCGGCGAATCGCTGCCGGGCGCACTGGCTGAGCGGCTGCTCGCGTGCTGCGCCGAAGTCTGGAATATGTACGGCCCGACCGAAACCGCAGTCTGGTCGACCTGCTGGCGTGTCGTGCCTGATGCACCGCGCATCGTCATCGGCAGTCCGCTGACGAACACACGCGTCTGGATCGTCGATCCGCGCGGCCAACTCTGCCCGATCGGCGTTCCTGGAGAGATCTGCATCGGTGGCCGCGGAGTCGCCTCCGGCTACTGGCGCCGCCCCGAACTGACCGCCGAGCGTTTCGTCGCCGAGCGCATGGGGCCCGATCCGTCGACGCCGATGTACCGCACCGGCGATCGCGGACGCTGGCTCAACGACGGGCAGCTCGAGCATCTCGGCCGCCTTGATTTCCAGGTCAAGCTTCGCGGCTTCCGCATCGAACTCGGCGAAATCGAAGGTCGCGCGGGGCAACATCCCGAGGTCGCACAGGCCTTGGCGCTGGTGCGCGAGGACACGCCGGGCGACGCGCGCCTGGTCCTGTACGTGGTGCCGCGCGACGCGGCGTCCGCGCCGCAGACGCTGCGCCGGCATCTGCGCGACTGCTTGCCGTCGTACATGCTGCCGCAGCACATCGTCGCGCTCGCGACGATCCCACGCCTGCCCAACGGCAAGGTCGACCGCGCGAGGTTGCCCGCACCGCTGGCGACCAGCGCCGCGGTCAGCGCGGCCCCTGCCGCGGCGACGCCGACCGAGCGGATGGTGACGCAGGCCATGGAACAGGTGCTGCAGCTGACGGGGCTTGGCGCCGAAGCCGATTTCTTCGCCCTCGGCGGACACTCGCTGCTCGCGGCGCAGTTGGCTGCAGGGCTGCGCGCGGCCGCTGCGGTCGACGTCGGCATGGCGACCGTGTTCGCCAGACCCACGGTGCGTGCGCTCGCGGCCTGGATCGACGCTCGGCGTGCCGCTGCGGCGCCCGCGCCGCAGCGCATCCCGACGCGCGCCGGGCAGCACGGCGCACCGGCCAGCGTGCAGCAGCGTGGGGTATGGTTCGCCGAGCAATTCGCCCCCGGATTGCCGACGTACAACCTGCCGTCGGCGCACCGCCTGCGTGGCCTGCTCGACGTCGCGGCGCTGCAACGCGCGCTGGATGCGCTGTGCGCCCGCCAGTCCGTGCTGCGTACCGTGCTGCTCGACGAAGACGGCGTTCCGGTGCAGCGGGTGCTCGACAGCGCCCGCATCGAACTCGACGCCCCGATCGATCTGTGCGCGCTCGAACCGCCGCAACGTGAGGCCGAGCTGCGGCGCGCGCTGCAGCTGCGCTGCAGCGAAGCGATCGTACTGGACCGGGCGCCGCTGGTGCGCGCCGCGCTGTACCGCGTCGACGCGCAAGAGCACGTGCTGTTCTTCATGCCGCACCATGCGATCTGGGACGGCTGGTCGTTCGACCTGCTCTACACCGAACTCGGCGAGCTGTACGCGGCCGAAGTCGAACAGCGCGCCGCCCGCCTGCCCGAACTCCCGGTCAGCTACGGTGACTATGCCGCCTGGCAGCAGGGTTGGATGCAGGGCCCGGAACTCCAGCGTCAGCTCGCCCAATGGCGCCAATGGCTGCTGCCGCTGCCGGCGCCGCTGGAACTGCCCCGCGACCGGGCGCGACCGCCGCGCCGCGGTGCCGCGGGCGGCAATGTGACCCTGCAACGGCCAGCCGCGTGGTTCACGCGCGTCGACGGCTTCGCTCGCGAGCACGATGCGACACCGTATATGGTGCTGCTGGCCGCTTTCGTCGCCTGGCTGTCGCGCGAGACCGCCCAGCACGATCTGATCGTCGGCACGCCGGTGCGCGGTCGCGCAGCGCCTGAGCTGGAACCGCTGATGGGCTTCTTCGTCAACGTGCTGCCGTTGCGCCTGCGAGTCGACCCGCAGCAAGGTTTCGCCGCGCTGCTCGGTGCAGTGCGCCGCACCGTGCTCGATGCCCTGGCAGCGTCCGACGCGCCGTTCGCCGAAATGATCCGCTTTCCCGGCGTGCACCGCGAGCTCTCGCGCACACCGATCTACCAGGCCTTCTTTTCGTTCCAGGATGCTCGCCGGCGGGCACGCCGCTGGGGCGACCTGCAGCAGCAGCCGCTGCCGCTGGACCCGCCGGTGGCCGCGCAGGATCTCGGGCTGTGGTTCCTGGTCGGCGACGACGGCGTGATCGGCGGCATGAATTACGATACCGCGCTGTTCGACGCGGCACGCGCGCAGCGTTGGACGCAGGGCTATTTCGAACTGCTCGACACGCTTTGCGCCGAGCCGATGCTGGCCCTGGGCAGCGAGCGCACGCTGGCGTCGACGCCGGAACTGGCGCCGGAGCCGGCTCCGCTCGACGACGCGACAGCGACGAGCGCGACGAGCGACGCCGGACAGAACGCTCTGGCCGGCATATGGCGCGAGCTGCTCGGCGTGCAGCAAGTCGAAGGCCACGACAACTTCTTCGACCTCGGCGGTCATTCCCTGCTCGTCACGCAGGCAATCGCCCGCATGCGCAAGCTCACCGGCACCTCCCTGTCACCGCAGGTCTACATGGTCGAGAATCTGGCGCAGATCGCTGCGCGCTACGCCGTTGCGACGCCGTCGCGCGGCCTCGGCGCGATGTGGTCGCGGCTGCGACGTCGTGGGCGCGCGGACGATCCGGCCTGAGGCGCGGCGCCGCGTCAGGTCGGCTGCGACCCGGCGTCGAAAGCTGCGCTGACGACGTCGATGAACGCGTGCTGCGCCGCCAGCGAGGTCAGCAAATGGTCGACCTCGTCGAGGAAGATCGCGCGCACGGCCCGCGCGCCGCGACGGTCCAGCGCGGCGCGCATCTGGGCCTGGCCGTCGTGCACCCCGTACGCCGACCCGGCATTGACCAGCGTCACCTGCACGCCTCGCGCGCTCAACGCCGCCAGGCCCTCGAGCAGCCGCGCAACCGACAGATCGCCGTGCTCGTCGACACTCGCGCGGCCTCCACCTGCCAAGCGCAGCGCCAGCGCATGCCCGAGCAGTCGCGCACGCCGACGGTAATGCGCCAGCCCGATGCGCCCGAACCCGTGCTGGCGCAGGCGGCTGAAGTAATAGCGCACGCGGCTGCGCGTCGAAATCAGATCGAAGCCGTCGTACAGCACCAGCGCACGGACTCGCGCATCGGCTTCGGCCAGGCGATAGCTCGAAACGATCCCCGAGCAGAATCCCAATACCGCACAGCCCTCGACACCGGCGTGCGCCTGCAGCGCGTCGAGCGCGTCGCGCAGGTCTTCGAACACCTGCGCACCGTGCGCCAATCGGCCGTCGGCGCGCGCGCTGTCGCCCAGCCCGTGCAGATCGAAGCGCAGCGAAGGAAGGCCGCGCGCCGCCAGCGCACGCGCCAGCTTGACCTGGACCCGGTTCGGCCCGATGCGATGCAGCATGCCGGCATTGAACAAGACGACGCCGAGCGTCGCAGCGCCCTCGCGCCGCGGCAGACACAGGGTACCGAGCAGATCCTGGCGCCGACCGAATGCTAGGCTGAGTTCACGCATGCACCGTCTCCGACACGAGCTCACGCAGTACCTGCTCGACCCAGGCCGGAGGCACCAGCGTCGCGTTCAGCGAATCGCTGGTCGTCCAGTCGACGCCCGACGCTGACGCGACGCAACGCACGCCGTCGGCCGGAGCCCAGCGATCACGCACCAGCGGCTCGCCGCTGAGCAGCAGCACACGGCGACACCGCGCGCGCGGGGGCTCTCGCAGAACGCTGAGCAATTGTTCGCGACAGCGAGCCGACACCGCGACGCCGAGCAGCTCGCCGTGCGCCGCGTTGAACGCGCGCAGCGCGGCCTCGCGCGCCCAGCGCGGGCCGAAGGCCATCGCGAGTTCGGCTTCATGAGCCGCCTCGAGCTGCCTCAAGTAGGTCTCGCCGTCGCCCAGCGGTTCGAGGGCCACAAGCCGATCCACCGCCAACGAACGCGTCGCCATTTCGGCGATATGCGCGCCCAGCCTGAGCCCGACCAGGGAAAGGCTTGCGACGCCGCTGCGCTGCAGCAGCTCGGTGCCCGCGAGCACCGTGTCGGCGACCGCACCCAGCACGTCGAAATCCGCGTCGTCGCCGGCGGAATCGCCGCTTCCGTGATAGTCGAAGCGCAGCACGTGCAATCCGGCCGCAGCCAGACGATCGCCCAACACGCGGTAGAACCGCTGCGCGCGAATCGCTTCACGGCCGAATGGATTGCACAACAGCACAGCCTCGCGGCGCGCGCGACCGGCCGCGGGGGCCAGATAGAGCGCGAACAGGCCGCGCCCGGCGTCGTCCAGGCGTAGCGAAATCAATGCACGGCCCTCTGCGCGCGCAGCAACAGCGCACTGCGGCCCCCACCGACCACCGCCAGCGCAGCGCTGTAGCCCTCGCCAAACGGCAAGGCGCGAAGCTCGACGCCGAGCACTTCACGCGTCGCCTGATCCAGGCCAACGTCGATGCTGCGCGGATCGCGCATCAGCCCGCACCCCAGCGCCTTCAGACACGCTTCCTTGCGGGTCCAGCACCCCAGCAGCAGCGGCGCATCGAGCCCGCGCCCGCACAGCGCAGCGTGTTCGCCCGGGCTCAACACCGCGTCGGCCAGCGTCGCGTCGACCGTGCACCAGGCTTCGACATCGACCCCGAGTTCGGCATCGCCCGCGACCGCGAGCAGCCCGCACGACCCACTGTGGCTGAGGTTGAAACACAGGTCTGCATCGACGAGCACCGGCTTGCCGTCGCTGCGGCGGCCGAAACTCAGCGCCTTCGCGGATCGACCGATGTAGGCGCCCAGAATCCGCCGCATCCACCCATGCGCGGCCACATAGCGGTCACGATCTCGGCGATGCACGAAACGCTGCGCCCGAGCGTGCTCGTCCACGTTGAGCAGGGCCTCATCGTCACCCGGCGTCAGCTCGAACTGCCAGACGTGAACGTCGCCGGCGCGCATCGGCGCGCAGCCCCCTCCCGGCGCGGCGTCGCGCCACTCCAGTTGCTCCATGTTCATGCGTTTCAGGCCGAGGTCATCAAGTCGATGGCAATATAGCCGGTGCGCGTCGGCTCACGGCTTGGGCACGAATGCCGCAACAAGCGCGTGAGCCACATTGACCGTGTTATCGACCCAGCTCCAGCCCACGCTTTCGGCGCCTCCGGCGGCCGCCTTCCAGCTGGCTTCCATCGGCGGGAACAGCGGGGCATCCTGATTCGCCCCGATCGAGGTCCAGCCGGACGGAGGATCGGTCATGCCCGCCGAGCCCAGATAGCCGTTGTCGTCGTAGACCGCTGCTGCCAGCAGCAGGTCGCCGGGCTGCGTCGTCGCGCCCGCGGTCACCGACACGCCGGGCAGCGCGGTGCCTTGCAGGCGCACATTGGCACTGCTGCCGCTGCGCACGCCACCGATTCCCGACACCACCGCGACGTACATCGTGCCATCGCCCGACGTCCCACCCTCGTCAGGCGGGGTGATCGTATACGTGCCTGCGGGGAGGTCGAAAGCCGCATACACCTGGGCGTACACCGGGGGCGAGAGCTGGCCCACCACGCCAGGCGCGGGGTCGACGACGGCGGTCAGCGAACCCGGCGACATCGACGGCGCATCCACCGTCGAGTAAGTGGCGTTCGCATTCCATTGTCCGGTGATCACGAGCAGCGATTGGCCCTGCTTGACCTGGACGGCGAGCGTTGCCGGCGACCACAGACCGATATGCCAGGGCTGCGTCGTCGAACTCGAACTCACCACCGCCGGCACGGTCGCCGCCGCCGGCGTGCTCGGCGCGGCACTGGCGGCCCCGCCGCCGCCGCCGCCGCAGCCGGCGATGAACGGGATGAATCCCGCCAGCATCAGTTTCCATCGTTTCATTCGCAACATCAGGCCCTCGACACCCCACAAACCGCGCGAGCTCGCATTCGAACACATCGTGCGGCGCGCCGCCCCCCCTCATCGCGGCAGCGCGAATCTGGAACAATGCACGGCATGCTCGAATTCACCGTCCAGCGCCGCGAAGGCCAGGCGCGCCGCGCGCGCCTGGTGCTGAACCACGGCCGCGTCGAAACCCCGCAGTTCATGCCGGTGGGCACTTACGGCAGCGTCAAGGCGATGACGCCGCAGGCGCTGCGCGAAGCCGGCGCCGAGATCATCCTCGGCAACACCTTCCACCTGTGGCTGCGCCCCGGGCTCGACGTGATCGGCCAGTTCGGCGGGTTGCACCGCTTCATCGGCTGGGACGGACCGATCCTGACCGACAGCGGCGGCTTCCAGGTCTGGAGCCTGGGCGAGCTGCGCAAGATCAGCGAGCAGGGTGTGCGCTTCGCCTCGCCGGTCAACGGCGACCGCCTGCTGCTCACGCCCGAAGTCAGCATGCAGATCCAGACCGTGCTCGATTCGGACATCGTGATGCAGTTCGACGAGTGCACGCCGTACGACGTCAAGCGCGGCGACGCCGTGCATCTGACGACCGAGGCCGAGGCGCGCGCGTCGATGGAGCTTTCGCTGCGCTGGGCTGCGCGCTGCCGCGACGAGTTCGCACGGCTGGGCAACCGCAACGCGCTGTTCGGCATCGTGCAGGGCGGCATGTTCGAGCCGCTGCGCGACGCGTCGCTGGCCGCGCTGGTCGACCTCGACCTGCCCGGCTACGCCATCGGCGGCCTCAGCGTCGGCGAGCCCAAGCCCGAGATGCTGCGCGTGCTGCGCCACACCGCGCCGCAGCTGCCGGCCGACAAGCCGCGCTACCTGATGGGCGTGGGCACGCCGGAGGATCTGGTCGATGGCGTCGCCGCCGGCATCGACCTGTTCGACTGCGTGATGCCGACGCGCAACGCGCGCAACGGCCATCTGTTCACGCGCTGGGGCGACCTGCGCATCCGCAACGCGCGCTACAAGCGCGACGAGCGCCCGCTCGACCCCGACTGCGCCTGCCCGACCTGCCGCCGCTTCTCGCGCGCCTATCTGCACCACCTCGACCGCTGCGGCGAAATGCTGTTTCCGATGGCCGCGACGGTGCACAACCTGCACTACTACCTCGAGCTGATGCGCGGCATGCGCGAAGCGCTCGACGCCGGCGACTTCGCCGGCTTTGCCGCGCGCTTCCGCACGGGGCGCGCACGCGGCATCGAATAGCTGCGCGTCAGCCGAGCCGGCGCAGCCGCTCGAGCAGGCCGGCACGAAGCCGCAGGCGTGCCGCCTCGCTGGAAAACACGTGGTCGGCGTCGGCGATGACCTCGACGCTGATCCATCCGTCGCGCAGACCGGCTCGCGTCGCGTCGCCGGCTTCGAGCTGCAACAGCTCGAAGCCCGGGTCCGCCGGGCTGACGAACAGCGCGAGGCGCGTGCCTTGCCGATGGATGCGCAGCAGACAGGCCGCGGTGTCGCCTTCGTCGGCGCCACGCTGCAACAGGCCGGCCGCGCGCAACTGGCCGCGATGCAGCCGGTCGCGCACGAAGCGCAGCAGCCCGACCACCGGTGCCGACCCCGGAATTGCGTGCGCGAACTTGCGCCGCCGCTGGCGGCGCTCGAACGCCGCGACCTCGGCGCTTGAATCGCTGCCGCCGGCCTGCGCGGCCGAGGCTTCGGGCTCGAACTGGACCGGGTTGAGCAGGATGACTTCGGCGAGGTCGACGTCGAGCTCGCGCTGCGCGACCGTGAACGCGTGATAGGCCCCGGCGCAGATGCCGGTCAGCACCAGGCGGCGAGCGCCGGCGGCCGCGACCAGCTCGGGCAGCGCGGCGACCAGCTCGTCGACCGCGCGCGCCGGGTACGGCAGGTTGCGGTCAGCATCGCCGATCGGCGCACTGTCGCCGACGCCGCCGATGTCCAGCCGCACGCTGGCATAACCCTCGGCAGCCAGCGCGCGCGCCAGTTTGACGTACAGCCGCCCGGGGCCGACATGGTGGTCGACCCCCGAATTGAGCATCACCAGCAACGCGCCGCGCGCGCCGCCGCGCGGCGCGCACAGCACGCCGAACAGCCCTTGCGCGCCGACGCGCAGCGGCCGCTCAATGGCATCGTCGAGTTCGATCGCATCGGCCAGCCGCGGGCGTGGCGGCAGCGCATGGCGCGCGGTCGCGGAGCCGGCGTCGAGCCAGTCGCCGATCGCGTCGATCGCCGCCTGCGGCACTTCGGTGAACAGGCTCTCGCACACCATGCGCTCGTAGCCGGGTTGGCGCTGTGTCGTCGTGTCGACGCCGCAGCTGCGCAGATGCTCGGTCAGCCGCTCGTCGCCGCGCAGGTCGTCGCGCTCGACGACGAGCGCACGGCGCACGCCGGCGAAGGGCTGCGCGAGCAGATCGACGGCCTGGATGTCACGCAGCGTCTCGTCGGTGTAGACGAAGCCCGCCGATTCGAGCTGCCCGGGGCAGGATTCGACTTTGTAGCCGGCCAGCGCGGCAACAGCGCGCATTTCGCGCGTATAGCGGCGGCCGCTGGACACCGTGTTCCACAGCACCAGTTCGTCGATGCCGGCACGGCTCGCGGCGACGCCGGCCAGCGCGCCGCCGAAACGCAAGCCGACGGCAGCGATGCGCGTGCAGCCGCTAAATTCGCGCAGCGCCGCGGCCGCCGCGACGACCGCGTCACTCCATTGCCCGACGCGCCCGGGGTCGGTCTCGTCCTGTGCCGAATCGCCAACACCCGGGTAATCGAAGCGCAGCGTGGCGTATCCGCGCGCGGCCAGCGCGTCGGCCAGATGGCGCAAGGCGCGGTGCGCGTTGACGTATTCGATGCCGATCGCCCCGCACACCAGCACCGCGAGATCGCGGGCGCCGCCGCCCGGCTCGTGCAGCCAGCCAAACAACTGTGCGCCGGCGGCGCCGAAAATCAGCGGACTGCGCGCGACGCCCGCCGGAGAAGTCGCTGCGT
Organism: Pseudomonadota bacterium; assembly: GCA_021804595.1. Taxonomy (GTDB): domain Bacteria; phylum Pseudomonadota; class Gammaproteobacteria; order Burkholderiales; family Burkholderiaceae_C; genus Thiomonas_A. The sequence goes on along the minus strand of JAJZHH010000050.1, from coordinate 476 downwards.
GCGCCACGCTGCCTCAGTTCCCGCGCAACGCGTCGAGCGCGCGAGCGATCGATGCGATGCTGGTGAAGGTCTCGCGCTTGAGCAGCGCGTCGCTGAACTCGACGTCGTAGCGGTCTTCGAGCGCCAGCATCAGGTTGACACAGGCCAGCGAGGTCAGGCCCCGCGCATACAGGTCGGTGTCGGCGCCGATCGAATCGGCGTCACCATCGAGGCGGGCGTGGCGCAGCACCAGCTGCTTGAGGTCATCGGTCAGCATCGGATTCCGGCAGGCGGTCGATCGCGCAGTATCGATCGACGCATGCCCCCACGGGCATGCGCGACGATGATACACAGCGCGCTGCCGCGGCTTACGCCGCGACTTCGCGCCGCCGCAGCCAGTCGACGCAGCGCCGCAGGTACAGCGGTTCACGCCAAAGCAGCCAGACCAGCGCCACCGCGTTGAGCAGCGCGACGCTGAGCAGCAGCCGCGGCACGCC
>JAJZHH010000144.1 GCA_021804595.1 Pseudomonadota bacterium | reverse complement strand
GGCGCTGCGGCGCGAGCTGCAGCAGACGGCGCGGGTGACGCTGCGCCCAGCCTGCCGCGTCGTCGGTGTCGACGGGCCGTGCCGGCTGCGCGTGGCCGGTGCCGACGACACGGTGCGCACGCTGCAGGGCGACGGCGTGCTGCTGGCCACCGGCGCGCGCGAGCTGATGCTGCCGTTTCCCGGCTGGACGCTGCCCGGGGTCAGCGGCGCCGGCGGGCTGCAGGCGCTGGTCAAGGGCGGCGTCGAAGTCGCCGGCCAGCGCATCGTCGTCGCCGGCAGCGGCCCGCTGCTGTGGGTCTGCGCCGACAGCGTCGCGCGCCGCGGCGCCGAGGTCGTGGCGATCGTCGAGGCGGTGCCGGCGCGCGCGCTGGCCGCGTTCGCCGCCGGGCTGTGGCGCCACCCGGGCAAGCTGGCGCAGGCTGCCGCGCTGCGCGCGCGCCAATGGCGCACGCGCGTGATCACCTCGGCGCGCCTCGTGCGCGCGATCGGCGACGCGCGCGTCGAGGCCGTCGAGCTGCAGCGCGGCGATCAGCGCCTCGAGCTGGCCTGCGACCGCGTCGGCTACGGCCTCGGCCTCGTCGCCCACGCCGAACTCGGCATCGCGCTGGGCTGCCGCACCGCGAGCGACGACGGCGCCGAACTCGCCATCGACGTCGACGAGCGCCAGCGCACCTCGGTGGCCGGCGTTTACGCGGCCGGCGAATGCACCGGCTCGCGCGGCGCCGAGCTGGCCGCGGTCGAAGGCGCGATTGCCGGCCTGGCCTTCGTCGATCGCTTCGATGCCGGTGGCGCCGAGGCGCGCGCGCGCCGCCGCTGGCGCGAGTTCGCCGCGCGCGTCGAGCGCGGCTTCGCCTTCGACCGCGACGCCGCGCTGGCCGCCGCGCGCGACGCCATCGTCTGCCGTTGCGAGGACGTCGCGTTCGCCGAGGTCGCCGCGTGCTCCGGCTGGGACGAGGCCAAGCGGCTGACCCGTTGCGGCATGGGCCCGTGCCAGGGGCGCGTGTGCGGCAGCGCGACGCGGGCGCTGCTGGGCTGGGGGCCGACGCGGGTGCGCGCCCCGTTGACGCCGGTCAGCCTGGGCGTGCTCGCCGAGCGCCAGGGGCCGCACGATGGTTGAGCGCCCGCCCACCGCGGCCGCGCCGCTCGGCGCGGCGCCGCGCAGCGGCAAGCTCGAGCAGGTGCTCGCCGCGCTGGCCTGCCTGGAGCCGGTGTTCGACGCGCAGGTCGACGCGGTGATCTTCCTGAAGGACGCCGACGCGCGCTACCTGTTCGTCAACCGCACGTTCGTCGACCGCTGCATGGTGCCCGACAAGGCCTTCGTTCGCGGCAAGCTGGCGCAGGACCTGTTCCCGCCGCGTTTCGGCGTCGCCTACACCGCGCAGGACCGCGCGGTGCTCGCTTCGGGCGACGAGATCGTCGACCAGCTCGAGCGGCACTTCTACGCCGGGCGCCGCTCGGGCTGGTGCCTGACGCACAAGTACCGCATCGTCGACGACGGCCGCGCGGTGGCGCTGATGGGCATTTCGCGCGACCTCGGCGCGCCCGAGCACGACCATCCGGCGTACGAACGCATCGCCTTCGTCGCCGCGCACATCCAGCGGCACTGCGCGCAGAACCTGAACCTGCGCGAACTGGCGGCGACGGCGCGCATGTCGGTGGCCCAGCTGGAGCGCTACTTCAAGGCCATTTTCAAGCTGTCGCCGCGGCAGCTGCTGCTGAAGGCCAGGCTCGACGCGGCATGCCGGCTGCTCGCCGGCGACCTCAGCGTGACCGAGATCGCCGCGCAGTGCGGCTACGCCGACCACAGCGCGTTCTCGCGCCAGTTCAAGGCGCGCGTCGGCCTGTCGCCGCGCAGCTATCGCGCGGCGCTGGGCGCGGCCGCGGCCAAGGTTCCGGTCACGGCCCCGGAATGAACTCGGCGTCGTCGCCGACCGGCAGCGTCATGCGCTGCGCGCGCCAGTCGGCGGCGGCCTGCTCGAGGCGGGCTGGCGAGGACGAGACGAAGTTCCACAGCATGAAGCGCTCGCCGACCGGCTCGCCGCCGAGCACCATCAGCTGCGACGGCGCCGCGGCGACGACGTCGATCGCGTCACGCCCGTCGAGCACCGCCATCTGGCCGGCGCGCAGCGCGTGGCCGCCGAGCTCGACCGCACCCACGGCGCAGTAGACCGCGCGTTCGGTGTAGTCCGCGGCGACCGCGCGGCGCGCTCCGGCGTCCATGTCCCAGTGCTGGTAGGCCAGCGGCGAATGCGTGCGCACGGCGGCCTTCAAGCCGTCGGCCGCGCCGGCGATCAGCCGCCCGCGCACGCCGTCCTCGCGCCACTGCGGCAGCGCGTCGCCGGCGTGGTGTTCGAACGACGGCTCGACCTCCTCGGCTTCGTCGGGCAGCGCGACCCAGGCCTGGATGCCGTGCATCCGCGCGCCGTGCGCGCGCGCGTGCTCGAAGCGCTCGCTGTGGGTGATGCCGCGGCCGGCGACCATCCAGTTGACTTCGCCGGGCCGGACTTCCTGGTGGCAGCCCAGGCTGTCGCGGTGCGTCAGCTGGCCGCTGTACAGATAGGTCACGGTGGCCAGCCCGATGTGCGGGTGCGGGCGTACGTCGAGCTGGCGCGGGATGCCCGGGGCCAGCTCGACCGGGCCGAGATGGTCGAAGAAGATGAACGGGCCGACCATGCGCCGGGCCCGGAACGGCAGCAGCCGGCCGACTTCGAAGCCGCCGCCGAGGTCGTGCGCGCGGCGTTCGATGATGCGTTCGATGGCCATTTGGGCTCCCCTTGAAGCAAATCAAGCTTTATTCAATATTGGTGAACTATTCTCGCCCGATCCTCGATTCGACCCTCGGAAGTTGGACATGAAATCCCTGCATCTGGCGCTGCTTTGTCTCGTTTTGTCCGTGTTCTCGTCCAGCGCGCTGGCCGCGGGCGCCGCCGCCGGCGGTGATACCGTGCACGGCAAGGTGCTCGCGGTGAAGGACGCCGCCGGCTACACCTATCTGCAGCTCGACACCGCGGCGGGCAAGACCTGGGCTGCGGTCTACACCGCGCCGGTGCACGTCGGCGAAGCGGTCACCATCGAGCACGCGATGGTGATGAAGGACTTCACCAGCAAGACGCTGGGCCGCACCTTCCCGTCGATCGTGTTCGGCGAGCTGCAGGGCAGCGGCGCGGCCGCGGTCAAGGCCGCAGCGGCGCAGCCGGCCGGACCCGTCGTGCACGTGGCCAAGGCGACCGGAGCCAACGCGTACACGGTCGGCGAGATCTCGGCGAAGCGCGCCGCGTTGAAGGGCAAGACCGTCGTCGTGCGCGGCAAGGTCGTCAAGTTCTACCCGCAGATCATGGGCCGCAACTGGGTCCACCTGCGCGACGGCACCGGCTCGGCGGCCGACGAATCCAATGAACTGCTGGTGACGACCAACGACACGGCCAAGGTCGGCGACATCGTCACCGCGCGCGGCGTGGTCGCGGTCGACAAGAACTTCGGCGCCGGCTATGCCTACCGCGTGCTGCTCGAACAGGCCAAACTGCAGCATTGAGCGCGGCGGCGCGCCCGGCCGCCGCAGCGGCCGACGCGCGCGGCGGATTCGACGCAAAATAGTCGCTTTGGCCACCTGATCCAGAGCGAAACGCTGCGATGACGACGAAACCGCAAGAAGATTTGAAGACGCGCCTGCGCCAGCAGGCGCAGGGCGCGCTGAGCCTGAACATCGCCTACATCGGCGTCGTCAACGGCCTGTTCGCGGCGCTGGCCGCCCGCGGTCGCGCCGACGCCGACGCCTTGGCGGCCGCCGCGGCGGTCGACGCCGGCTATGTGCGCCGCTGGTGCGACGCGGCCTACGCCTTCGATTACCTCGACGCCGACGGCGACGCGTTCACGCTGACCGAACTGGGCCGCGCGATGTGCCCCGACGCCGCCGACACGGTGTTTCCGACCGCGGTGCAATCGGTGCTGTCGGCGCACATGGCCGAACGCGCCGCCGGGTTGATGCGCAGCGGCCAGCGTCCCGGCGAATCGGTGCTGGCCGAACGCGACACGGTGCTGCCGTGGTTCGGCCCGATGCTCGAAGCCAATTTCGCCGCGATGTTCGAGCACACGATCTGCCCGGCGGTGCCGGCGTTCGCCGAAGTCGACGCGCGCGGCGGCCTGGCGGTCGACCTCGGCTGCGGCAACGGCTGGTACCTGCGCGCGCTGGCGCGGCGCTGTGCCGGGCTGCGCGGCCTCGGCGTCGACGGCTTCGACGAGAACGTCGCCCAGGCGCGCACGCTGGCCGACGCCGCCGGCCTCGGCCAGCGGCTGCAGTTCGTGCACGGCGACATCCATGCGCTGACGCTGGACGAGCCGGCCGACCTGATCGCGATGAACCGCGCGCTGCACCACGTCTGGGAGAAGGACACCGAAGCGCTGTTCGCCTGGCTGCGCGCGAACCTCAAGGACGACGGCTGCGTCGTGATCTGGGAGCCGGCCTGGCCGGCGTCGCGCGAAGCGCTGCGCGAGCCCAGCCGCCGGGCGCTGGCGTTCCAGAACCTGAGCGAGCACGTGCAAGGCAACCACTTCCTGCGTCCGCAGGAAATCCAGGCGGCATTCGCACGCGCCGGCATGAACTCGACGGTCCACGAATTCGCGCAAGGCAACGAGGTCGTCGTCGTCGCCCGCCGCTGAAGCCGGCTAGTCGTCGAGCAGCGCGACCGTCGCGCTGGCGCTGGCGCGGTCGATGCGGATGCGCAGCGTCGCGTATTCGGGCAGTTCGCTCATCGGCGTCGGGTCGCCTTCGCAGGCGCAGCCCGGCGTGATGCTGGCGTAGACCACGCCGGCGTCGAGCTGCAGCACGCCGTCGCGCTCGGCGCTGCGCAGCACGAGCAGCTCGGCGTGCTCGACCAGCGCGTGGCTGCCGCGCGTGATCGCGCGCTGCAGCGGCGCGAACAGCGCGTCGGTGGCGAGCAGCGCGTCGCGCAGCTGGCGCGCGAAGCCGGCGCTGCCCCAGGCCTGCAGCGCGTCGGCCAGCGCCGCGCTCGCTGCGGTCTCAGGCATCATCGCCGGCCTCGTCCGCCGGCGCCGGCAGCGCCGGCCAGCCGAGCAGCTCGGCCAGCCGCGTGACCACCCAGCGCGCTTCGCGCGCGTCGACCACCGCCGCGGCGTCGGCCGTGGCCCCGGCAAGCAGCCCGCGCAGCACGCGCTCGAGCACGTCGAGCTCGGTGACGCCGAGTTCCCACTTGATCGTCGACGCCTGCTCGGTCAGCAGGTTGGCGAGGTCCTCGCAGAAGTCGTAGCGCTGCGCGATCTGCTCGC
>JAJZHH010000049.1 GCA_021804595.1 Pseudomonadota bacterium | reverse complement strand
ACTGCATCCTCGAGCAGGCGATCACCGGCGACTTCGCGATCGTCAAGGGCTGGAAAGCCGACCACTTCGGCAACGTCGTCTACCGCCACACGGCGCAGAACTTCAACCCGCTGGCCGCTGCCGCCGGACGCATCACGGTGGTCGAGGTCGAGGAGATCGTCGAGCCCGGCGAACTCGACCCGGCGTGCATCCACACGCCCGGGATTTACGTCGACCGCGTGATCCAGGGCACTTTCGAAAAACGCATCGAGCAGCGCACGCTGCGTGCGGCCTGAAGCGGAGACCTTGATGAGCCTGACCCGTGAACAGATGGCCCGGCGCGTCGCGCGCGAACTGCGCGACGGCGACTACGTCAACCTCGGCATCGGCATTCCGACGCTGGTGGCCAATTACGTCCCCGCAGGCATCGACGTGATGCTGCAGTCGGAGAACGGACTGCTGGGCATCGGCGCGTTTCCGACCGAGCACGAACTCGACGCCGACCTGATCAACGCCGGCAAGCAGACGGTGACCGCGCGCCGTGGCGCGGCCTTCTTCAACTCGGCCGAGTCGTTCGCGATGATCCGCGGCGGCCACGTCGACCTGACCGTGCTCGGCGCGTTCGAAGTCGACGTCGAAGGCAACATCGCGTCGTGGATGATTCCCGGCAAGCTGGTCAAGGGCATGGGCGGCGCGATGGACCTGGTCGCCGGCGCCGCCAACATCATCGTCACCATGACCCACGCGTCGAAGGACGGTGTATCGAAGCTGCTGTCGCGCTGCACGCTGCCGCTGACCGGCGCCGGCTGCATCCGCCGCGTGCTCACCGACCTGGCCTATCTGGAAATCGAGCACGGCGCCTTCGTGCTGCGCGAGCGCGCGCCGGGCGTGTCGATCGACGAGATCGTCGCGAAGACCGCCGGGCGCCTGGTGGTGCCCGACGCGGTGCCCGAGATGCAGTTCTGACTCAGCGCTGCGCGCTCGCGCCGCTGCCCAGCAGCAGCGCGAGCAGCGCGACGGCGAAGCCGAACAGCACTTTGGCGGCGACGCCGAAGCCGTCGACGTCGACCGCGTCGAACGCCAGCAGGCAGACGCCGGCGCCGCCCATCTTGATCGTGCCCTGCAGCGCGCTGGCCGCGCCGCGGTCGCGCGTGACGTCGCCCAGGCTGGCGCTCATCGCCAGCGGCGCGGCGACGCCGCAGCAGGCGCCCAGCGCCAGCGCGAACAGCGCGATGCGCCAGGCTTCCCGGTCGACTCCCAGCCATGCCGCGGCGGCGGTCGTCGCCGCCAGCGCCCAGGCCGCGGCCGGATACGCGCGCCGCGCCGACGCGCGCAGCTGCATGACCAGCCACGACCCCGACAGCACCGCGGCGGCGTACAGCGCATAGCACGCCGCGTTGAGCGCCGGCGAGTAGCCCAGCGCGGCGAACGCGTACGGCGCCATCGTGTAGAAGCCTTGCGTGAAACTCATGATCAGCGCCGCGGCGACGCTGTGCACGACGAAGCGGCGGTCGGCGAGCAGCCGTCGGTACGCCGCCGCGGCGCTTCCCGGCTGCTGCGGGTCGGCGCGCCGATGCGTTTCCGGCAGCGCCAGCGCGACGCCGAGCAGCGTCAGCGCGCTGATCGCGGCCAGCGCGACGAAGATCGCGCGCCAGCCGCAGCAGGCCAGCAACGCGCTGCCGAGCAGCGGCGCCAGCGCCGGCGACAGCTGGCTGGCCATCGTGAACCAGGCGAAGCCGCGGCGCAGCGCGCGTTCGCCGGGCAGCACGTCGACCAGGATCGCGCGCGAGGTCACGGTGCAGGACGCGGCGCCGCACGCGGTCAGCACGCGCGCGGCACCGAGCTGGCCGATGTTGCGGGCGGCGGCCGACGCGCCCAGGCCGAGCGCGGCCAGCGCCAGACCGGCCAGCAGCGCCGGGCGGCGGCCGCGGCGGTCGCTGAGGCGGCCGTAGACGAGCTGCGCGGCGGCCAGCGCCAGCAGGTACAGCGCAACCAGCTGCTTCATCGCCGACTGCGTCGTGTCGAGCCCGCCGACGATCGCCGGCAGCGCCGGATTCGGCATGTCGACCGCGACCAGGCCGGCGAGCAGCACACCGCAGGCGGCGGCGGTCAGCCAGGCCTGGCGCGCGCGCGTCGCGTCGGCGCCGGGGGCGCTCATCGCGTCGGCGCGGCGCGGTGCACGACCATGCCGCGTCCGCCGTAGAAGCGCTCCAGCGTCGGCGGCGGCAGGCACACGTCGGCCTGGCCGCCGTGGCCGCCGGACGGGTTGTGCAGCCAGACGCCGGAGTCGTCGTGGCCGTGCAGCAGCACCAGGTGGCCACCGCGCCGCGGCGCCGCGGCGTGCGGCTCGCGCACGTTCGAGCCGACCGAGGCGATGGCCATGCTGTCGCGACCGATCGCGCGGTACAGCGCATGCAACGGGGCGTCGCCGAGCACGTCGACGCGCAGCCCGAAGTCGGCCGCCAGCCAGGCGCCGAACGGCGCGTAGACCAGGCCGTGCACGCTGCCGTCGTCGCGCAGCCGGTACGCGCCGTGCTCGAGCGCGCGCGCCAGCAGCGCGCGCCGCGGCGGTCGCGGCAGCCGCCAGTGCGCCAGCAGCGATTCGAGGCAGGCCAGGCCGCACAGCCGGCGCGCCCAGAAGCGGTAATGCTCGGCGTCGTCGAAGCCACTGTTGCGCCAGCTCGGGTCGGCGCAGGGGTCGGCGTCGCGCTCGACCACCGCGACCGCGTGCGCCGGGTCCGACCATTGCGAGAAATACGGCACGTCGCGGTGACGATACGCAGCCTGCGACCGGCTCATGGGCGGTAGTGCGTGCTGCGCGGCGGAATCGTCGCCAGGATGTGGTCGATCAGCTCGCTGTAGGTCCAGCCGGCCGCGGCCGCCATCGTCGCCAGGTTGCCGGCGCGCGACAGCCCGGGCAGCGTGTTGACTTCGAGGAACCAGCCCCGCCCGGCGGCGTCGACGATGAAGTCGGCACGCATATAGCCGCGGCAGCCGAGCGCGCGGTACATGCGCAGCGCCTGCTCGCGCAGCGACTGCGCGACGGCGCCGTCCAGCCGCGACGGGCATTCATGGCGCCGCCGCGACGCGTCGTGCTTGACCGCGTAGTCGTAGAACGCGGCGTCGTGGCGCGTCGCCAGCTCGGGCAGCACGCGCGGCGCGCCGTCGCATTCGACGATGCCCACCGAGACGTCGATGCCGGCGATGTGCTCGCAGGCCAGCAGCTCGATGCCTTGCGCGGCGGCCGCGTCGCAACGCGCGCGCAACTCGTCGACGATGTCGACGACTCCGGCGTCGAGGCTGCCGCCGCCCGACGCCGGCTTGACGAACACGCGGCCGCCGAAGCGCTCGAGCAGCTCAGCGGCGTCCTGCTGCGGGGTCAGCACGAGCCAGCGCGGTACCGCCAGCCCGGCCTCGGCGGCGACGCGGTTGCACAGCGGCTTGTGCATCGCCACCGCGCTGGCGGCGACGCCCGAGCCGTTGTACGGCAGCGCGGCGAGTTCGAGCAGGCCCTGCAGCTTGCCGTCCTCGCCGTACCAGCCGTGGATGGCGAGGAAGGCGAGGTCATGTTCGTCGAGCAGCGCGCGGTCGAGGTTGTCGAGGTCGCAGACCGTCGTGTCGACGCCGAGCTGCTCGAGCGCCGCGGCGACGTCGACGGCCGAGGCCAGCGAGCCGCGACGCTCGGGGCCGGAGCCGCCGGTGATCAGCAGCGCGCGGCGTCGTTGCGCGGCGACCGGTTGGCGCGGCGTCGGGGATGCGGACAGGGTTCGGTGCATCGTCGTCAGGGTTCAGTTCATGCACAGGCGCGTGACCGCGCTCAGCGGCAGTTCGGGGGCGAGGTCGCGCACGGCACGGGCGAAGGTGTCGTGGCGGCCGTTGACGTGCAGGCTGCACTGGCCGGCGCGACCGCGCGCACGCGCGATGCGGCCGGTGTGCAGCGCGCGACCGACCGCGTCGACGACGACGCGGGACGGATTGACCACGGTGGTTTCGCCCGGCAGCTGGGCGGCGATCGCGTCATGCGCGAACGCGTAATGGGTGCAGCCGATCAGCAGCGCATCGAGCGTGGCCGGTCGCAGTCGGTTCAGGTAGACGCCGAGCAAGCGCAAGGCGTCGCCGCGCGCGGCCGGGCCGGACTCGATCAGCGTGGCCAGCCGCGGGCAGGCGACGACGCGCACCTCGAGCTCGGCGCGCAGCCGCCGGATCGTGCGTTCGAAGGCGCCGCTGCGCACGGTGGCTGCGGTCGCGATGACGCCGACGCAGCCGCTGGCGCGGCGCGACGCCGCCGCGGCGCCGCAGCGCAGGATGTCGAATACCGGCACGCGCAGCGTCGCGGCGAGGTCGCGCGCGCCGTGTGCGCACATCGTGTTGCAGGCGATGACCAGCGCTTTCAGCGGTACCGCGCGCGACGCGTCGAGCAGGCGCCGCGTTGCGTCGCGGATCGTGGTGTCGTCCTTGTCGCCATAGGGCATGTGCGCTGGATCGGCGATGTAGGCGTAGGACTCGTCGGGGAAGCGCTCGCGCAGCGCGAGCAGCGCGGACAATCCGCCCACACCGGAGTCGACGACGCCGATGGCGGCGTGCGGGGAGTGCTTCGGAGCGTGCATCGGCAGGGATTCGTTGGCGTTGGATGAGGCGGCATCGTAGGAGGGGGGGGGCCACAGCCCAAGGCCGCGTCGAAGGCGTGTGTATGCGGGTATTTGCCGCCTTTCGCGGAAAGTGACAAATCCTCGTGTTGCGCGGCGAGGCTGGCTAAATAACGGCCGGTCACAAGCCGTTTCAACGCCGGAATATTGGTATTTGTCAAAGCCCTCGATACGCCCCGCGCCGTGCCGTCGAGCCGCGCAGGCGGTGTCGACTTCGTGCCGGTGTATAACGTCGGATTCATCACCGACGTCACCCGACACGCCCGCTCCCGCATGACTCTGTCGCTGCGCAAGTTCCCGCTCAGGGTGTTGCTCTGGCTGCCGCTGCCGGTGGTCATCGCCTGGGCGGCGAACCGCGAGCGGCTCGACTACGCCGACGCGCGCGCGCAGGTTCGTGCCGAGGCGCACGAAATGGGGCTGAGCGTCGGCAATGTCGTCGCGCTGCGCGTGATGCGCCAGTTTCAGGAGCTGGAGTTCCTGGCCGGCGCGATACGTGGCGCGCCCGACGCGCTCGACCGACGCTCGCGCGCGCTGCTGCGCGCCAGCGCCGCGCGCAATCCGGAGCTGTTCGCCTTGAACGTGCATTCGGCCGACGGCCGCCGCATCGTGTGGACCTCGGCGGCGGCGGGGACGGCGCGTCCGATGTTCAAGCCGGAAGACTTCACGCCGCTGCCGCAGCGGCCCGATTTCCTGCTCGGCCCGATCGGCTATGCGCGCCCGTTCAACGCCGACGTGCTCGCGCTGCGCTACCGCGCCGCCGACGCGAACGGCCGCACGCTGTATTACATCGGTTCGCCGTACCGGGCGGTCGACCTGGCGCCGGCGCGCCAGCTCGGCGCCGGCTGGAGTGTGGCGATTCGCGACCTGCGTGACGGCCGCGTGCTGGTCGATGCGCGCGCCGGCGTGCGGCCGCCGGCCGCGACGCAGCTCGCCAGCAGCGTGCCGATTGCCGGTCTGCCGCTGAGCGTCGAAGTCGGCGCGCCACCGCGCGCGGCCTGGGCGTTGTACTCGCGCGGTCTCGGCCTGCGCTTGGCGTGGCGCGTGCTGGTCGTGCTGCTGACGCTGCTGGGCGCGCTGGCCATAGGCCGGCTGCTGCAGGCGCGCGAGCGGCTGCTGCGGCGCAATACCGCGCGCGCGCGCTACAACGCGCTGCTGGCGCGAGTGAACCAGGCCATGCTCGGCGCGCACGACGTCGTCGAGCTGGCCGCCGCGGTGTGCCGGCTGGCGGTGCGCGAAGCGCCGATCCGGCTGGCGTGGATAGGCCGCGTCGATGCCGCCGGCGAAGTCGAGCTGCTGGCGCATGCCGCCGCCGGCGGCGCGCCGCCGGTCGACGCGGCGCTGGCCGCGGCGCGAGCGCGCATCGCGCTGGCCTGGCGCGACGCGCAGCCGGCGTTCGCCGCCTACGGAGGCGGCACCGACGAGGACAGCTGCGCGGTGCTGCCGCTGCAGCAGGACGGTGTCGTGCGCGCCTTGCTGGGCGTGCACGGGTCGCCGCAGCGCCGCATCGGGGCCGACCTGCAGCGGGCGCTGCTCGACCTCGCGCGCGACGTCGCCAACGGGCTGGCCCGCGTCGAGCTGCAGCGCCGGCTCGAGCGCATGACGCTGGTCGACCCCTTGACCGACCTGCCGAACCGGCGCGCGCTCGAGCGCCACCTCGAACACGCGATCCGCCGCGCCGAGCGCCTCGGCGCGGTGGTCGCGGTCGGCCTGGTCGACCTCGACGACTTCAAGCCGGTCAACGACCGCTACGGCCACGAGATCGGCGACGCGCTGCTGCGCCAGCTCGGCGAACGGCTGCGCGCGCTGATGCGCGGCTCGGAAATGGTCGCGCGTCTCGGCGGCGACGAATTCGTGCTCGTCATCGAGGATCTCGACGCGCACCGCGCGTTGCCTCAGCTCGGGCCGGTGCTCGAGCGCCTGCACGGCGCGGTGCGCGCGCCGTTCGACCTCGGCGAGGGGCGCAGCGCCAGCGTCGGGCTGAGCATGGGGCTGGTGCTGGCACCCGTCGACGGTCGCGAACCCGATGCGCTGCTGCGCTTGGCCGACGCGACGATGTACCGCGTCAAGCACCAGAAGGCGACGCGGCAGAGCTGGTGGCAACGCGCCGGCGGCGGCGACGCCGACGACGAGCCCGCCGAGCCGCCGTTCGATCCCTTCGGCAGCGACGCGCGCCAGCTGCTCGCCGGCATCCGCGAAGTGCTCGACGCGGTCGACGCGCTGTTCATCGACACGCTGTACGCCGAGCTGGCGCAGCGCGCGCAGACGCAGGCCATCGTCGACGTGCTGGCGCCGGCGCGGCGTGATCGGCTGCAGCATGCGCAGCGTGCCCATCTGCGCTTCCTGCTCGATGCGGCGACCAGCGCCGCGCAGATCCGCCAGCGCGCCGCCGGCCTCGGCCGCCTGCACGCGCTGGTCGGGGTGACGCCGTCGGCGCTGGTCGCCGCCACGCAGCTGTTCCGCGAACTGCTCGGCTGGCACCTCGACTCGGGCGGCAGGCACGCGCGCGAGCGCTACCGGCTGCTGCGCGTGGTCGACGCACGCGTGCAGATGGACTTGCAGGACCAGCTCGACGCGATGGTCGAAGTGCACAGCGCGTACAACGCCTACGCGGCGCGGCCGCTGCCGCGTCCGGGGCAGGCGTGGGCCGAGGTGGTCGACGCCGAGCTCGGCGCGCTGGCCGCGCTGACCGGCATCCAGGGCGGCGTGCTGCAGCGCCCTGACGCCGCCGGCGTGCTCGCGGTGCAGGCCAGCGCCGGGCCGCAGGCGGCGGCGATCGCCGCGGCGCTGTCGACCCCGGGGCTGCAGTCGTCGCTCGATCCGCACAGCGCGAACGGCCGCGGCCTGTCGGCGCAGGCCTGGCGCACCGAGGCGATCGCCAGCGCCCCCGAATACGCGGGCCACGCCGGACTGGGGCCGTGGCACGAGATCGCGACGCGACTGGGCATCCGCAGCGCCGTGGCGATGCCGCTGCTGCACGGCGGGCAGACCGATGCGGTGCTGGCCTTGTACGGCGCGTTCCCGAACCAGTTCGACACTGAGCAGGGGCGCAATTTCGTCGCCGCGGTGCGCAACCGCTGGAACATGATCGACGAGCAGGTCCACCGGCGCCAGCCGCTGGTGCGCCAGCAGGAGGCCGAGATCTACCGTCAGCTGCTGTACGCCGACGGCTTGCGCATGTACGTGCAGCCGGTGGTGCAGCTCGACGACGGCCGCCTGCGCAAGGTCGAGGCGCTGGCGCGGCTGATCGACGCCGACGGCCGCGTCGTCGCGCCGGGGCAGTTCCTGCCGGCGCTGCGCGAGGCCGACCTCGACGCCTTGTTCCGCATGGGGCTGGCGCAGGCGCTGCAGGCGCAGCGTGCGTGGCGCGGGCAGGGCATCGACGTCGACGTCTCGCTGAATCTGCCGCCGAGCACGCTGCTGCACGTCGACTGCGCCCGCTGGGTCGACGACGCGTTGCGTCAGCACCGTGTCGCCGCGCCGCGGCTGACGCTGGAGCTGCTCGAGTCGCAGGAGCTCGACGCCTCCCGGCGCGACGCGGCGATCGCAGCGCTGAAGACGCTGGGCGTGCAGCTGGCGATCGACGACCTCGGCTCGGGCTTCAGCAGCCTGAAGCGGCTGGCCAGCCTGCCGTTCGACGTGATCAAGGTCGACCAGGCGCTGGTGCTCGACATCGAGCGCGACCCGGTGAAGGCCCTGAGCCTGATCCGCACCATCATCCAGATCGGTCGCGACTTCGAGAAGGAAGTGATCGTCGAGGGAGTCGAGAACGACGCGGTGATCGAGGCCGTGAGCGTGCTCGGCGCCAGCTGCGGCCAGGGCTACGGCATCGCGCGGCCGATGCCGATCGACGCCTTCGTCGCCTGGGCGCGCAGCGATGCGGTGCGCATGCGAGCGACGCCGCCGCTGCGCACCGCGCTGGGCGCGCTGGCCTACCACTGGCTGCATATGCACGATGAGCCGGCGCACGGCGCCGAACACCTCGATGCCTGCCCACTGGCCGCGTTCCTGCAGGGTCGCGGCGACGCCGGGCAAGCGACCGACTGGCACCGCACCGTGCACGACGCGGGCGACCCCGCGGTGCGCAAGGCCGCCAGCTCGCAGCTGGTCGCGTGGCTGGCCACGGCCGCGTCGCGCTGAGCGCCGCTGGATACAAACGGTATCCATTAACGGACAGATTCCTGCGAATTGTCAGAAACCGGCGCGATGGCCGACTTTACAGTGCCCCTCCATCATGCGCCGCGGCGAGCGCTCGCGCCGATCCGCGTCGCGCCGTTTCCTGGGGCACCCCGTGCAAGCCGAACTCTTCCAGCTGCTGCAGCAGGCTTTCGATCCGCTCGACTCGCTCGAGATGCTGGTCGATCCCGACGCCGATGCGCAGCACCCGATCATCTACATGAATCCGGCGGCGCGCGACACGATGGCGCGGCTGCACCGCAATTTCAACGCCGCGTTGCGTGACGCCGACGTGCGCCAGGCGCATGGTGCGTCGGTCTTCAGTCTGCACGCCGACCCGTCGCCGGTGCGCGAGATCCTGGACCAGCTGAGCCGCGGCGAAATCGCCGAGCACGCCGGCACGATGCGCGTCGGCAGTGCGACGTTCTCGCTCAGGGTGGCGCCGTTGCGCGATGCCGGCGGCGCCCTGCTGGCGTTTCACGCCAGCTGCGGCGACATCAGCGAGCGGCTGCAATACGACGACATGGCCGCACGCATGCGCGGCGCGCTGCACGACCTCGAACGCTCGGCGGCCGAGATCTCGCAATCGATGCACGGCGCTGCCGACGTCGTCGAGCGCGTCGGCGACGCGGTGCAGGGCAACGGCGTCGCGGTGACCGAACTGCTCGGCCAGGTGAAGGCGATCAACGCCATCGTCGGCTCGATCCGCGAGATCTCGTACAAGACCAATCTGCTGGCGCTGAACGCGGCGATCGAGGCGGCGCGCGCCGGCGAGGCCGGCCGCGGCTTCGCGGTGGTCGCCGACGAAGTGCGCACGCTGGCGCGCAGCGTGCAATCGGCCACGGCTCAGGTCGAGGCGGCGACCGACGCGATTTCCGGCCGCGCGCATCGCATCGACGACACCAGCCGCGAGTCGATGCAACAGATCGTCCGCGTTGAGCACGTGATGCAGCAGCTCGACGCGCAGGTGCAACGCATGGAGCAGGCGGCCACGCGCATGCTGCTGCGCGGCGCGCAGGACGACCACCGCAGCTTTGTCACCGACGTGTTCGACGCCTTGCACAAGGGCGCCGCGATGAAGTCACCCGACGCGCTGGCCGATGAGCACCGTTGCCGGCTCGGCCAGTGGTACGACGGTGCCGGGCGCGAGCGCTTCGGCGAGCTCGCCGAGTTCCGCGGCCTGGCCGACGCGCACGCCCGCGTCCACCGCGTCGCGCGCGAGCTGCTGGTGGCGGCGCACGCCGGCGACGCGACCGCGTGCGAAGCGCTCGGCGCAGACCTGGTCACCGCGCGCGACGCGGTGCTCGGCGCGCTCGACGCGCTGCTGGCGCGAATCGACGCCGAAGCGCGCTGAAGCCCGGCGCGTCAGGCGCGGTCGAGCTCGACGTCGATTTCGGCCTGCGGGCGGCGCTTGATCGCCTCGTAGTCGAAGATGTCCGGATCGTCCTGGCGGCCGCAGGCCCAGGCGTAGGTCTTGAAACCGCCCGACAGGTTGGCGGCGTCCCGGAAGCCGTGCTGCAGCAGGATGCGCAGCGCCAGGTAGCCGCGCAGGCCGACCTGGCAGAACACGACGGTCGGCCGCGCCGGGTCGAGCTCGGCCAGCCGCTGGCGCAGTTCGTCGAGCGCGATGTGGCGCGCGCCGGGCAGGCTGCCGATCGCGTACTCCTCGGCGCTGCGCACGTCGACCAGCTGCAGCGCCGCATCGCCGGCGTCGAGCCGCGCGCGCAACGTGCGCCAGTCGACGATGCGGCTGCTGCCGTCGAGCACGTTGCCGGCGACGTAGCCGGCGACGTTGACCGGGTCCTTGGCCGAGCCGAACGGCGGCGCATAAGCCAGCTCGAGTTCGGCCAGATCGCGCACGTCGAGCCCGGCGTGCATCGCGGTGGCGATCACGTCGATGCGCTTGTCGGCGCCGGCGGCGCCGACCGCCTGCGCACCGACGATGCGCCCGGCCTCGTCCCACACCAGCTTCAGCGCCAGCGGCTGCGCGCCGGGGTAGTACGACGCGTGCGATCCGCCGTGGGTGATGGTGCTGCGGCAGGCGATGCCCTGCGCCTGCGCGTGCGCTTCGCTCAAGCCGGTGCAGGCCACGCCGAGCTCGAACACCTTGAGCACCGCGGTGCCCAAGGCGCCGCGGTAGCGCTGCCGTCGCGAGTCGTCGGCCGCCAGCATGTTGTCGGCGACCAGCCGGGCCTGGCGGTTGGCCGGCCCGGCCAGCGGCACCAGCGCCGGCTGGCCGCTGATGCGTTGCTGCACCTCGATGGCGTCGCCGACAGCGTAGACGTCGGCGTCGCTGGTGCGCAGGAAGGCGTCGACCTGGATGCCGCCGCGCGGGCCCAGCGCGAGCCCGGCGTCGCGCGCCAGCGTCACCTCGGGGCGCACGCCGATGGCCAGCACGACCAGGTCGGCGTGCAGCCGGCGCCCGCTCGACAGATGCACGATGGCGTCGGCGCCGTCGTCGACGACGCGCTCGAGGCGCTCGCCGAGCCGCAGGCCGACGCCGTGCTGGCGCAGCGTCGCGTGGACGATGGCGGCCATTTCCTCGTCGAGCGCGGCCATCACCTGCGGCGCGGCTTCGACCAGCGTCGTGCGCACACCGCGTTCGTGCAGGTTCTCGGCGACTTCCAGACCGATGAAGCCACCGCCGACGACGACCGCACGCCGCGTCTGCGGCAACCGCTGCATGATGCGGTCGAGGTCGGGGATGTTGCGCAGCGTGCACACGCGCGGCGAGTCCAGGCCGGGCAGCGGCGGGCGCAGCGCTTCGGCGCCGGGCGACAGCAGCAGCCGGTCGTAGCGCTCGACGGTCTCGTGGCCGGCGGCGTCGCGCAGGCGCAGTTCGTGGCGCTGGCGGTCGATCGCCACCGCTTCGGTGGCGGTGCGCACGTCGACGCGGTAGCGTGCGGCGAAATGCTCGGCGGTGGTCACCAGCAGCTGCTCGCGCGTGGCGATCGCGCCCGACAGGTGGTAGGGCAGACCGCAGTTGGCGAAGCTGATGTAGGGGCCGCGCTCGACGAGCACGATCTGCGCGGTTTCGTTGCAGCGGCGCAGCCGCGCCGCCGCGGTGGCGCCGCCGGCGACGCCGCCGATGATCACGATCTTCATGGTTCGACGTTCGAAGGAGCAAGGTCGCATCGTGCCTGCGTACACGACGCAGGCCTTGATTTTGCGCAAACATACTGGCGGCTGTATAGGTGCGGGGGCGCCGGGGCCGGACCGGTTTGCGCCAGATCAGCCCTGACGACCGCGCGCCGGCGCGGCGCGTCGCGACCGCCCGAGGCCGGTTGTATGCTGCAAGGACTCCGACACCGCCGGGAGCATCGCGATGGTCTTCGCCCTCGAGCAGCTCGGCGGCTGGGGCGCCGCGCTCGGCGCCGGACTGTTGATCGGGCTCGAGCGCCAGCGCGACCAACCGCCCGACGAGGCCCAGCCGGGCATGCGCAGCTTCGCGCTGGCGGCGCTGGCCGGCGCCGCGGCGCAGCGGTTCGGCGAGGCCGTGCTGGCCGCCGCGACGCTGGGCGTCGGCGCGCTGGTCGTCGCCGGCTATTGGCGCGCACGCGCCGAGGACCCCGGCATCACCAGCGAGCTCGCGCTGCTCGTCACCTTGCTGCTCGGCGCGCTGGCGATGCACTCGCCCGAACTCGGCGCGGCGCTCGCGGTGCTGGTCGCCGGGCTGCTGGCGATCAAGGCGCGGCTGCATGGCTTCGTGCGCGACGTGCTCAGCGTCGACGAGCTGAACCACCTGCTGCTGCTGGCCGCGGCGGCGCTGATCGTGCTGCCGCTGCTTCCCGACCACCCGTTGCGCTGGCTCAGCGGGCTGAATCCGCACATGTTGTGGGCGCTCGCGGTGCTGGTGATGATGATCCAGGGCGCCGGGCATATCGCCTTGCGCCTGTTCGGCGCCACGCGCGGACTGCTGCTCGCCGGCGCGTTCGGCGGAGTCGTGTCCAGCACCGCGACCGTGGCCGCGATGGGGCGCCGTGCGCACGACTCGCCGCAGCTGCTCGACGCCTGCACCGCGGCCGCGCTGGCGTCCAGCGCGGCCACCGTCGGCGAGCTCGCGGTGCTGGTGGCGATCGTCTCGCCGACCTTGCTGCCGACGCTGGCGCCGGCCCTGCTCGGTTGCGCGCTGCTGGTCGGCGCGCTCGTCGCCTGGTGGGCATGGCGCGCGCGCGCCGCCCCGGGGCGCGGCGAGCTGGGCCTGCGCGGGCATCCGTTCAGCCCGCGTGCGGCGCTGCTGTTCGCCGCGCTGGTCGGGGTCGTGCTGCTGATCGCCGATTTCGCGCGCGGCCAGCTCGGCGGCAGCGGGGTGCTGGTCGCCGCATTGCTGGCCGGCTTCGCCGACGTGCACGCGACGTCGACCTCGGCCGCGCAGCTGCACGCGCAGCACCTGCTCGACGCCACGACCGCGGCGCGCGCGATCGCGTGCGCGTTCAGCACCAACGCGCTGAGCAAGACCGTGGTCTCGTTCAGCGGCGGCTCGCGCCGCTTCGGCTGGCTGACCGCGGCGACGCAGGCCGCGCTGGTCGCGATGTTCTGGCTCGGTCTGGGCGTCGCCGGCTGAGCCGGCGTCAGGCCGCGCCGGGGGCTCCCGCAGCGGTGAAGTCGGCGTCGAGCGGCACGCGCCGGCCGGCCACGTGGACCGCGGCCAGGTTGCGCGAATCGGCCAGCATCAGCCATGCGAACACGCGCTCGTGCAGGCTGCGCGCGAGCTCGACGCGGTGGCGCTGCAGCGTGTCGGCCGACCACGACCAGACGCAGAAGTCGGCCCAGGCGCCGAGCTCGAAATGGCCGACGTCGTCGCGCCGCAGCGTGCGCGCGGCGCCGCGCGTGATCGCGTACAGCGCGCGCCAGGCGTCGAGGCGCTGGCCCTGCAGCGCCAGCACCTTGTAGGCGTCGGCCGCGCTGCGCAGCTGGCACAGGCTGGTGCCGGCGCCGACGTCGCTGGCGATCGCCACCGGCACGCCGGCCGCGGCGGTCTGCGCCCAATCGAACAGTCCGCTGCCGAGAAACAGGTTCGACGACGGCGAGAACGCCACCGCGCTGCCGCTGGCGGCGAGCCGCGCGCGGTCGTCGGCGTCGAGCCAGATCGCGTGCGCGAACACGCTGCGCGGACCGAGCAGGCCGGCGCGATCGTAGACGTCGAGATAGCTGCGCGATTCTGGAAAAAGCGCGCGGATCCAGTCGACTTCGGCGCGGTTCTCGGCCAGGTGGGTCTGCAGGTGCAGGCCGTCGTAGGCGCGCAGCAGCGCGCCGCACAGCTCGAGCTGGGCGGCGCTGCTGGTCGCCGCGAAGCGCGGCGTCAGCGCGTAGCCGCAGCGCCCGCGGCCGTGCCAGCGCTCGATCAGTTCGACGCTCTCGCGCTCGGCCGCGAGCGCATCGTCGCGCAGCGCGTCGGGGCAGTTGCGGTCCATCAGCACGCGGCCGCCGAGCAACGCCATGTCGAGTTCGACCGCGGCTTCGAACAGCGCGTCGACGCCGGGGCGGTGCACGGTCGGGAACACCATCGCGCAGGTCGTGCCGTGCGCCAGCAGCTCGCGCACGAAACGCCGCGCGCTGCGCCGCGCGTGCGCCGGGTCGGCCCAGCGCGCCTCGGCCGGGAAGGTGTGGCGCTGCAGCCAGTCGAGCAGCTCGGTGCCGTACGACGCGATCACGTCGAGCTGCGGCGCGTGCACGTGGGTGTCGACGAAACCGGGCAGCAGCAGGTGGCCGCGCCAGTCGTGGCGACGCCAGCGCGGATCGGGCTCGGCGTCGGCGTCGAGCACGCCGGCGACGCGCTGGCCGCGCACCAGCAGCCAGCCGTCGGGGCGGAAGCGCACGGCGTCGTCGCCGGCGGCGGGTTCGGCGGCGAAATCGAGGATGTCGCCGCGGTAGGCGTCGAAGGTGTCGGGGTCGGTCATCGGTCGGCGGCCGCCGCGTCAAGCCGCGGCCACCGGCAAAAATAGCACGCCGCGCGGCCTCAGAACCAGTGCGCGAGCAGCGGCGCCAGCAGCACGTTGAGCACGCCGACCAGCACCATCAGCAGCCCGGCGATCGAGCCTTCCTCGCGACCGATGCCGTGCGCGCGAGCGACGCCGGCGCCGTGCGCGCCCATGCCGAACAGCGCGCCGCGCGCCAGCCGCGAACGCAGCGGCAGGGCCAGCAGCAGCAGGTCGCCGAGCGCGCTGCCGAGCACGCCGGTGATGACGACGAACACCGCGGTCAGGTCCGGGCGGCCGCCGATTGCGGCCGACACCGTCATCGCGAACGGCGTGCTCATCGAGCGCGGCAGCAGGCTCAGCAGCAGCCTGCCGCGCAGCCCCAGCAGCGTGGCCAGCAGCCACACCGACAGCATCGCCGCGGCGCTGCCGGCGATCGCGCCGGCGCCCAGCAGCAGCCAGTGGCGGCGGATCAGCGCGCGCTGCTCCCACAGCGGCAGCGCGAACGCGACGGTGACCGGGCCGAGCAGCGCCACCAGCCAGTGCGTCTGCCCGATGTAGGCGGCGTAGGGCTCGTGCAGCGCCAGCGCCAGCGCGATCAGCAAGGCCGGCGCCAGCAGCAGCGGAGTCGACCACCAGCGCTGCAGCCGGCGGTGTACGAGACGGCCGGCGACGTAGCACGCCAGCGTCGCCGCCGACCACGGCAGCGCGTGCGGCCAGGCGTCGAGCAGCAGGAATTCAGCGTGCGCCATGGGCATCCTCCGGCGGCACGGCCAGGCGCAGGCCGAACTCGACGACCAGCGCGGTCGTGCTCATCACGACCACGGTGCTGAGCACGATCAGCAGCGCGATCTTCACGCCCAGCCAGCCGAGCAGCTCGGGGTGGTCGAGCACCGCGAGCACCGCGGGCACGAAGAACAGCAGCATCTCGCCGACCAGCCAGTTCGCGCCCTTGCGCAGCGCGCCGTCGTGCACGCGGCCGCTGGCCAGCAGCGCGAGCAGCGCCAGCATGCCGAGGATGCCGCCGGGAATCGGCCAGCCGGTGACGCGCGCCACCGCGTTACCGAGCTGCCACAGCGCGGCAACGAGCACGAGCTGCAGCGCGCGGCTGCTGCGCAGGCGGCGGCGGGTCGGGGTCAGCATAGGGCGCAAGGTCATCTCGGAACTCCTTTGGAAACCATCGTATGTCGCAACGCACCATGTATAAAATGAATCATTCGACTATCACATAGTCGCAAAGGGAATGATGGTGGATTTGCGAGCCTTGCGTGTATTCGTCGAAGTCGTTCGCCAGGGCGGCTTCTCGCGCGCCGCGCGCACCGTGTTCATCACCCAGTCGGCGGTCAGCAAGGCGGTGCGCCAGCTCGAGGACGAGATCGGCGTCGCCTTGCTCGACCGCGACGCGGTGCCCGTGCAGCCGACCGCGGCCGGCGAGATCGTGCTGCGCCGTGCGCAGGCGATGCTGGCCGAGCGCGACGACCTGCTCGCCGAGCTCGCCGAACTGCGCGGGCTGCGCCGCGGCATGCTGCGGCTCGGACTGCCGGCGATAGGCTCCAGCCAGCTGTTCGCGCCGGTGTTCGCCGATTACCGCCGGCGCTGGCCGGGCATCGAGATCCGCCTCGTCGAGCAGGGCAGCAAGCGCCTCGAGGAACAGGTGCTCAGCGGCGAGATCGAACTGGCGGCGTCGCTGTTGCCGGTGGCCGACGCGTTCGACTGGCAGATCGTGCAGCGCGAGCGCATCGAGCTGCTGGTCGCCGCCGACCATCCGCTGGCACGGCGCGACGCGGTGGCCACGGCCGAACTCGCCGGGCTGCCGCTGATCCTGTTCGGCGAGGGCTTCGCGCTGAACCCGCTGGTGCTCGACGCGTGTCGTCGGGCCGGTTTCGAGCCCGACGTGGTGACGCGGTCGAGCCAGATCGATTTCGTCGTCGAACTCGTCGCCAGCGGCCTGGGCGTCGGCTTCCTGCCCGGCGCGATCGCGCGCCAGCGCGCGCACCCGGGCGTGCGTGTGCTGCCGCTCGACGATCCCGGCCTGCGCTGGGACCTGGCGCTGGTCTGGCGCCGCGGCGGCCACTTGTCGGCCGCGGCACGTGCGTGGCTCGAGCGTGTCGCCGCGCACCACCCGGCGTAGCGCCGCGCCTGCGCGCCATCCGCGTTATTCGCTCGCGGCGCGCTCGACCAGCCAGTGCAGCAGGGCGTGCTGGGTGCGCGCGTCGGCGCCGGCGTCGAGCCGGCGCAGCCAGGCGGCGGCTTCGGGCTCGGCGCGGCAGCGCAGGAATTCGGCGACGCGCGCCTGGCGCGGCTCGGCGTCGCGCTGCGTCAGCAGCCACTGCTGCGCCAGCGCGCCGAGATAGGTGCGCGGCCCGCCGACCGGCGGCGGTGCCCACGCCGCGTGCCAGCGCACGACGGCGTCCAGCGGCATCGGTCGCGCGATGCCGTAGCCCTGGCCGAGGTCGGCGCCGAGCGCCAGCGCGGCCTCGATCATGCCGGCGTCCTCGAGCCCCTCGACGACGACCTGACGTTCGAGGTCGCGCGCCAGCTGGATCAGCGAGCGGATCAACGGCAGGCTGCGCAGCGGCGCGCGGCGCAGGTTCAGCGTCAGGCTCTGGTCGATCTTGATCGAGTCGAAGGGCAGCGCCGAAAGGCGCTGCAGGCTGCTGTAGCCGGCACCGAGGTCGTCCATCGCCAGCTTGATGCCCAGTCGCGTCAGCCGTGCGACCGCTTCGTCCTGCGCCGACGCGTCGAGCTGGCCGCTTTCCAGCAGTTCGAGGTGCAGTCGCTGCGGCGCGACGCCGTGGCGGCGCAGCGCGTCGTCGACCCAGGCCGGGCAATCGGCGTCGAGCAGCGTTCCCGGCGCCAGGTTCAGCGACACGTCGACCGACACGCCGCGCGCGTCGAGCGCGACCAGGGTCGCCAGCACCTGGTCGAGGCCGAGGCGGAACAGGTGATCGAGCTCGGCGTCGCCGAGCAGCGGCAGGAACAGTCCGGGGCCGACGACTTCGCCGTCGTCGAGCAGCAGGCGGCCCAGCCCCTCGAGCTTGAGCAGGCGCCCGCTGCGCAGGTCGACCACCGGCTGCAGGTGCAGCGTGAAGCCGCCGGCGAACAGCCGCTCGCGCAGCGCGCGCGCACGTTGCTGCGCGACCACCGGCGCCGGCGTCGTGCAGCGCGACCACAGCTGCTCCCAGCGCTGCTGCACACCGCGGGCGAACTGGCGCATCGCCGACGATTCGAACTGGTTCGGGTAGGCGCCGAAGAAGCTGAGCACCGCGACCGCGTTGCCGGTCGCGTCGCGGATCGGCACGCTCAGGCTGGCGCGTATGCCCAGCGCTTCGGCGCGGCCGCGCCACGCCGCGTAGCGTGCATCGAGCGCGTAGGCTGGCGAAGTGCAGATCTCGCCGCTGCGCCAGGCCTGCGCGGTCAGCCCCTGGCCGCGCGGCGACTGCGGGTCGACCACGGCTTCGCCGTGCGGGCCCTGCAGCGCGTCGGCGAGGCGCTCGCCGACCGGGCCGGCGTTGCTTTCGACGGCGAACGCGCCGTTCGACGCCAGCCGCATCAGCATGACCCCGCGCATGCCGGCCAGCGCGCCGAGCTGCGGCAGCTCCTCGGCGACGACATCGGCCCACAGCTTGCCGTGCGCGGGCAGCGGGTCGGACAGCAGATCGGTGTATTGCGCCTGCACCAGCTCGTGCGCGCCAAGCTGGGCGCGCAGCTGCAGCTGCAGGCGGGCGTCGATCACCGCGCGCATGCGGTAGCGGTCGCGCGCCAGCATCGACGAGCGGTTCAGGTGCTGGTCGAGCAGCGCGCGGAAGCGGTCGACCTCCTCGACCAGCATGCCGGCGCCGACGCCGACCAGCGCGTGCGCGCAACCGATGCGCAGCGCGGTGTCGGCGATGCGGCTGGCGGGAGTCGAGGCGGCCAGCATCTCGGCCAGGCAGGCGCGCTGCGCCTCGAGCAAACGCACGCGCTCGTCGTCGCGCAGCGTCGCGAAGATCGCCTGCCGCGAGCCGTCCGCGGCGAAGAACGCCGCGAGGTATTCGTCGACCACCGCGTCGAGCAGCTCGCGGTGGCGCTCGATCAGCTCGCCGGCGCGCGCGCCGAATGCGTCGAGCGCGACGTCGGCTTCGCTGACCCATTCCTGCCGGCTGCTGCGCGCGTGCCACCAGCGCGTGCGATCGACCTTGTGCCGCTTGGCAGCGTACATCGCGACGTCGGCTTCGCGCAGCAGGGCGTCGGCATCGTTGGCGTCGAGCGGGTACAGCGCGACACCGCCGCTCATGCCCACGCGCAGCGGTCGCGGCGCGATCGCGTCGAAGCTGTCGTCGACCGCGCGGTGCACGCGCGCCAGCAGCGCGTCGAGCTCGTCGGCCGCGCGTCGCTGCTCGAGGTCGGCGATGACGATGACGAATTCGTCGCCGCCGAGGCGGGCGAGGAAGTCGGCGTCGCGCACCAGTGCGCGCAGTCGTGCGGCGAGCTCGCGCAGCAGCCGGTCGCCGATCGCGTGGCCGTAGCGGTCATTGACCGCCTTGAAGTCGTCGAGGTCGAACATGCACAGCGCGACCATCGTGTTCAGCCGCGCGGCGCGCGCCAGCTCCTGGTCGAGGCGACGCGTCAGCGCGTAGCGATTGGGCAGTTCGGTCAGGTAGTCGTGGTTGGCGCGGTGCACGATCAGCTGCTCGCCGGCCTTGCGCACGTCGATGTCCTGGTTGGTGCCGATCGCCCGCAGCGCGCGCCCCGCAGCGTCGCGCTCGACGACGCGACCGACGCAGCGTATCCAGCGCCAACGCCCGTCGGCGGCGCGCACGCGCAGTTCGCGGTCGAAGTCCGCCGCGCTGCCCTTGAGCGCGGCCACCGCGCCTTGCAGCGTGGCCGGCAGGTCGTCGTGGTGCACGCCGGCGAGCAGCTCGGCGCCGTCGACCCATGACGGCTGTGGCGGCAGCCCGAGCATCAAGGCCCAGCGATGGTCGAGGTGGACGCGGTTGGCGGCGACGTCGAGCTCCCACATCGCCAGTTGCGACGCGTCGACCGCGAGCTCGAGCCGCGCGTGCATGTCGTGCAGCGCGCGCTCGGCGGCCTTGAGTTCGGAAATGTCCAGAATCACGCCGACCAGTCCGCCGATCGAGCCGTCGGCGCGATCGAAGGTCGCCTTGTTGAACAGCACGGCGCGGCGCGAGCCGTCGGTCAGCTCGACTTCGCCCTCGTAGGTCTGCGTGCCCGGCCTGGCCAGCAGCTCGGCGTCGGCGTCGGCGTAGCGCTGCGCCAGCTCGGGCGGGTACAGGTCGAGTACGGTGCGCCCGACCAGCTCGGCGATCGGGTGCCCGGTCAGTTGCTCGAACGCGCGGTTGGCGCCGAGGTAGCGACCGTCGCGGTCCTTGTAGAACACCGGGCTGGGAATCGTGTCGATCAGCTGGCGCACGAAGCGCAGCGAATCGTCGCCGTCGCCGACCGGCGACGGCGCGCGTTCGATAGGTTCCTCGGGTGCGGTGGCGAGGCTCATCGGCTGCGATTGGCGGCGGCATCAAGCTGTGCTGCCGTGAGAAATTTCACGCCAGCATAACGCAGCGCTACGCGAAGTTGACGGTGCCGAGGGGCTCGGCCCGTTGGCCGAGGTGTCCGGGTTCAGGCCCAGCCCGGCGGCGCCCAGCTCTCCATCATCCGCGTGCGCGCGGCCTGCAGCCGTGTCGACATCAAGCCGGCGAAAACCTTGAACAGCGCATAGCCCAGCGCCGGGTCGCGCTCGCATTCGGCGATGATCTTCGGCCCGTCGAACGCCAGCAGCCTGGCGTCGCGGGTGACGCGGGCGTCGAACGCCCAGCGGTACGG
>JAJZHH010000048.1:17313-20856 GCA_021804595.1 Pseudomonadota bacterium | reverse complement strand
GAGCGGCGGGTACTGCTGCAGGAAATACGACGGCTGCGAATTCGCTCCGGCCGACAGCGACGCGAAACCGGTGGACGGGTCGATCGGCAGCTGCACGACGTCGGGCGGCACCGCCCAAGGCGTGTTGTTGCTGCCCTGCAGCGCGGCGCGCATGTAGTCGATCCAGATCGGCAGCGCGACCGACGCGCCCTGCATGCCGTTGCCCAGGCTGCGCGGCTGGTCGAAACCAACCCAGGCAATGGCGACGTGATTGTGGTCGAAACCGTCGAACCAGGCGTCGCGGAAGCTCGACGTGGTCCCGGTCTTGCCGGCGAGCTCGTCGCGACCGAGCGAGCGCGCGGCGGCGCCGGTACCGCGGCGGATCACGTCCTGCATCATCGTCGTCAGCAGGAATGCGTTGCCTGGGCTGATGATGCGCGGCGCTTCGGCGCTGCCCAGCACCGGCTGCTGCCAGCGGTACAGCGTGCGATCGCGCGCGTCGACGACGCGGGTGATCAGATGCGGCTGCACCAGATAGCCGCCGCTGGCGAATACGCTGTAGGCGCGCGCCATCTGCAGCGGCGAGAAACTGCCGGCACCGAGCACCATCGTCGGATACGGTGGAATCTGCGCCAGCGGCAGGCCGAACTGCGACGCATGCAGCCGCGCGTAGGGCACGCCGACCGCGAGCACGACGCGCACCGCGGCGACGTTGTCGGACTTGGCCAGCGCGGTCGACGCCGGCATGCGCCCTTCGAAGCGACCTTCGTAATTGCGCGGCTGCCACAGCGGCTGCCCCGGGCCCGGGTTGATCGCCAGCGGCGCGTCGTCGATGATGGTCGACGGCGCCAGCCCCAGCGCGACGGCGGCCGAATAGATGAACGGCTTGAAGCTCGAGCCCGGCTGGCGGTAGGCCTGGTTGACGTGGTCGAACTTCTCGTGCGCGAAGTCGAAGCCGCCGACCCAGGCCTGCACCGCGCCGGTGCTCGGCTGCATCGACACCAGCGCCGACTGCACCTGCGGCAATTGCGTGATCTGCCAGTGGCCACCGACCTGGCTCAGGCGCACGATCGCGCCGCGCTGCAGGCGCCGCGCCTGCGGCGTGCGCGGGTTCAGCCCGGCGCGGCAGAAATCGAGCCCGGCCCCTGCCACCGTGAGCTGTTCACCGCTGCGGTTCAGCACCTGCACGCCGCCGGGGGTGACGTCGAGCACGACCGCGGCGTGCAGTCCGCCGACCGCCGGTCGGTTCTTCAGCGCCGCGCGCACCGCGGCGGCGTCGTCGACCGCGACGTGACCTTCGGGGCCGCGCCAGCCGCCGCGCCGGTCGTAGGAGATCACGCCGGCGCGCACCGCGGCGGCGGCCGCGTTCTGATCGCGGTCGAGCAACGTCGTCGTCACGCGGTAGCCGTCGGTGTACGCCGACTCGCCGAAGCGCGCGACCATGATGCGCCGCACCGCCTCGGCGGCGAAATCGGCCTGCACCGAGTAGTGCAGCACGCCCTGGCCCGACGCCACGTTCAGCGGTGCGGCCAGTGCCTGTTCGTACTGAGCGCGCGTGATGTCGCCCAGCGCGAGCATGCGGCCGAGCACGTAGTGCTGGCGCCACACCGCGAGCTTCAGGCTGGTCTGCGGGTTGTATGCGGACGGCGCCTGCGGCAGGCCGGCGAGCACCGCGAACTGCGCCAGGCTGAGTTCGGTCAGCGGCTTGCCGAAATACACCTGCGCCGCCGCGGCGAAACCGTAGGCGCGCTGGCCGAGGTAGACCTGGTTGATGTAGCGGTCGAAGATCTGGTCTTTCGTCAGCGTGTTCTCGATCTTGTACGCCAGCAGCGTTTCGACCAGCTTGCGCAGCGGCGTCTTCTCCGGCGACAGGTAGAAGTCGCGCGCGACCTGCATCGTCAGCGTCGACGCCCCCTGCACCGCGCCGCCGGCGCCGAAATCGGCCAGCGCGGCGCGCACCACGCCGGCGAAGTCGATCGCGCCGTGTTCGAAGAAACGCGAATCCTCCGCCGCCAGCACCGCCTGCTTGAGCTGCGGCGGCACCTTGTCGTAGGGAATCACCGCGCGGCGCTGGACGCCGAATTCGCCGATCAGCGTGCCCTGCGCGGTGTACACGCGCAGCGGCAGATCCGGACGGTAGTCGGTGACTTCGTTCAGGTCGGGCAGCCGCGGCCACAGCAGCACCGCGCCGTAGGCGAGCAGCAGCACACCGGCCAGGCCGAGCAGCGCCAGGCCGAGCAGCACCGCCGGCCAGCGCCGCGGCGCGGCGCTGGCGCGCCTGGGTCGCGCGGACTTGCCCGCGGTCGGCGGCTTCGGCTTGCCGCCTGCGCCCTTGCCGGGCTCGAGAGTCGGATCAGTCATGACAGCCGCGCATGATAGCCGCGGCGCGAGCGGATTTCAGCGCACCGCCGGCGGTGGCAGATCGGGCGGCGGCGGCGGGGGCGAACCGGGCGGAGGCGGCGGGGGCATGTTCGGCGGCGGCGGCACGTAGCGCGGCGCGGCGTAGCCGGGGACCTGGGCGCCCTGCGAATACATGCACTGTTCGTAGGCCGTGTTGTAGGCGCGCTGCGCGTTGTACTGGCTGTCGCTGTAGGTGCCGGCGCCGCCGGCCGATCCGGCCAGCATGCCGACGCCGGCGCCGACGCCGGCGCCCTGGCTGTTGCCGCCGATCAGCGCGCCGGCGGCGGCGCCGATCAGCGCGCCGGTGGCGCCCGACACCAGCGCCGAATTGTTCGCGCCCTGCTGATAGGCGTTGATCTGTTGCGCGGCGTAGGCGCGGCATTGCGCATCGATCGCCTGGAAGCGTTCGAAGGGCATGCCGGGCGCCGGCATCACGCGCACCGTCGGCCCCATCGGCGCGCTGGCACAGCCGCCGAGCAACAGCGCGCCGAGCAGCGGCAGCACGGCGTAACGCATCGACTTGGACATGATCGATCTCCTGTGGGCAATCTCGTGTTCAACGCGCCGGCTGCGCGCGCGCCGGCACCGCGGTCCAGCCCGCCGGGCACGACGGCACCTGCGGGTAATAGCCGGCCGGGTCCTCGCAGTAGTACCAGAAGGCCTGCGGCGGCGGCCCCGGCGGCGCCGGCGTCACGGTCACCGGCGGCGGCTGCACGACGACCGCCGGTGGCGCCGCATACCAACCCGGGCCCCAGGCCCCGCCGTAGTACGGGTAGGCATACGGCGACGGGTACGCGTATGGGTAGGCATAAGGGTAGGCGTACGGGTAGGGTACGCCGACGCCGATGCCGATGCTCCAGTGCACGCGAGCCTGCGCCGCGTGGGCGCCACCGAACACCAGCGCGACGGCCACCAGCAGCGATTTCGCGTTCATCACGGTCATCCTCGTCAATCGATCAGCTTAACGCGCGGCGGCGGATTTTGCCGACAAGGCACTGCGCGAACCGGGCATAAGCGTCGCGTCAATGCCCGCCGCGGTCGTCGCGCCGGTCGTCGCGCCGGTCGTCACGCCGGTCGCGGTGCTGCTCGCGGCCTTGCTCACGTTGCCAGTCCCGGCCTTGCGGGCCGCGCTGCGGAGCGTGCTGCCACTGCGGCTGCGGCGCG
>JAJZHH010000048.1:0-17213 GCA_021804595.1 Pseudomonadota bacterium | reverse complement strand
GCGTGCTGCCACTGCGGCTGCGGCGCGGCACGGAAGTGGCGCCAGCGGGCATCGTCGGCGTGGCGCCGCGCCTCGTCCTGGTAGCGCCCCCAGTCGCGCGCGTCGAATCGGCGGAAATGTTCGGGCGGACGCGCCAGCCGGCGCCAGGGGCCGCCGTAATGCGGTCCGCTGTACCACTGGCCGCCATACAAGTAGTAGTAGATGCCGCCAAAATAGAAAATCGGCTGCTCGGCGCCGAGCGCGATGTAGGCGCCCAGCGCCGGAGCCCAGATCATCGACGGCGGTGCCGGCGCATAGCCGGGCGCCGGCGCGTACACCGGCGGCGGCGCGCCGATGCTGAACTGGATGCTCACCGGCGGCCCGTCGGCGTGCGCCGCCGTGGCCAGCGCGAACAGCGCGGCGCAAGTCATACCTTGCCAAGTCTTCATCGTTTCACTCCGTCTGGTTGCCGGCGCCGCGACGCGGCGCCGCCTCCCCCCGGATTCCGGCGACGCCTGCGACGGGCGCCTGCTCATGGTGGCCGATTGTCATTCGGCGCTATTGCCGGATTATTGCCAGCGCTCGTTGAAAAGTACGCGCTTCACTGACAAAACACCAGACTTCGGCGCTGCCGCGCCGCCCCGTCGCATCAAGCGCGTCGGCCGTGGATACGGCGCGTGCGCCTGGATGGCCCCCGAAGCGTGAAATTCCTCCCTCGCAGGTCTAGACTGAAGCTGCGTCCCGACACTGCCGAAGCCGATGTCCGACAAATCCACCGAAACCGTCACCACCGAGCAGGCCGAGGAAGCCGTACGCACGCTGCTGCGCTGGGCCGGCGACGATCCGGCGCGCGAAGGCCTGCGCGACACCCCGCGTCGGGTGGCGCGCGCCTACCGCCAGTGGTTCGCCGGCTATGCGCAGGACCCGACCGCGTTCCTGCAGCGCACCTTCGAGGAAGTCGCCGGCTACGACGAAATCATCGTGCTGCGCCAGATTCCGTTCGAAAGCCACTGCGAGCACCACCTGGCGGCCATCGTCGGCCACGTCCACGTCGGCTACCTGCCGCGCCGCCGCGTGGTCGGCATCAGCAAGCTGGCGCGCGTGGTCGACGCCTACGCGAAGCGGCTGCAGGTGCAGGAGAAGCTGACCGCGCAAATCGCCCAGTGCATCCACGACACGCTGCAGCCGCTCGGCGTCGGCGTCGTGGTCGACGCCACGCACGCCTGCATGACCACGCGCGGCGTGCACAAGCGCGGCGTCAGCATGGTCACCAGCACGCTGCTGGGCAGCTTCCGCGACGACGCGCGCACGCGCGACGAATTCATGCGGCTGATCCGCTTGTAGCCGCATCAGCCGCGTCACGGCTGCGTCGCCGCGAGCACCTCGGGCAGGTCGGTCAGGCCCTGCAGCACCTTGTCGAGGCCGTCCTGGCGCAGCGTCGCCATGCCGCGCGACTGACCCAGCGTGACCAGCTCGCGCATCGGCGCGCGGTGGCGCAAGAGCTCGCGCAGCGCGTCGTCGGCCAGCAGCAGCTCGTGCACGCCGAGCCGGCCGTGGTAGCCGCTGCCTTCGCATTGCGCGCAGGCCCCGCGCCGCCACTGCCACAGCCTCCCGTCGGCGTCGGCATAGCGCTGGCGCCACTGCTCGACGATGCCGCTGCGCCCGTGCAGCGCGGCCAGCCGCTGCAGCGTCGCGTCGTCCATCGGCACGCGCTGGCGGCAATGCGGGCACAGCCGGCGCACCAGGCGCTGCGCCAGGATCGCGAGCAGGGAATCGGAAAAGGTGAACGGGTCGAGGCCGATCTCGAGCAGCCGGGTGATGCTCTCGGCGGCCGAGTTGGTGTGCAGCGTCGACATTACCAGATGGCCGGTCAGCGCCGCCTCGACCGCGATGCGCGCGGTTTCCTCGTCGCGCATTTCGCCGATCATGATGACGTCGGGGTCGGCGCGCAGGAAGGTGCGCATCGCCGCGGCGAAGGTCCAGCCGATGCGGCTGTTGACTTGCACCTGGCGCAGGCCCGGCTGGGTGATCTCGACCGGGTCCTCGGCGGTCCAGATCTTGCGCCGACCGTCGTTGAGCTCGCGCATCACCGAGTGCAGCGTCGTCGTCTTGCCGCTGCCGGTGGGGCCGCAGATCAGGATCAGCCCGTAGGGCCGGTGGATCACGTCGCGCAGCCCGCGCAGCGCCGCGTCGCCGAGGTCGATCGCGTCGAGCGCGCGCGGGCGCATGCCGCCGAGCAGCCGCAGCACGACGTCCTCGAGGCCGTGCACGGTGGGCACCGTGACCATGCGCAGCTCGACGTGGGGGCCGCCGAAGCGGGCGAAATCGATCTTGCCGTCCTGCGGCTTGCGGTGCTCGGCGATGTCGAGGTCGGCCATGATCTTCAGCCGCGACACCAGCGCGTAGCCAAAGCGCGGCGGCAGCTCGAGCAGGTCGCGCAGCTCGCCGTCGATGCGCAGCCTGACCTTGAGCGGCTGCGGCGCTTCGGCGGCCTCGATGTGGATGTCCGACGCGCGCTGCTCGATCGCCTGCGCGATCAGCCGGTGCACCAGCTGCACCAGCACGCTGTCGGATTCGCCGGCCAGCTCGACACCGGGCTCGGTGCTGGCCACGTCATGCTGCGCCAGCTCGGCGGCGATGTCGTCGAGGCTGCGGCGCGCCTGCTGTGCCGGCTGCGCCGGCGGCGTCGCGTAGGCGCGCGCCAGCGCCGCGGCCATGCCGCCGGGCGCGGCGACCACCGTGCGCACCTGCAGCCCGGTCAGGAAGCGCAGCTGGCGCTGCACGTTGCCACCGTCCCACGGATCGTCGAGGGCGACGACCAGGCTGCCGTCGCGCACCATCAGCGGCAGCACCCGCTCGCGGCGCGCGAACGCGGCCGGCACCCGCTGCAGCGCGTCGGGCTCGGGCGTCAGTTCGGCCAGATCGACGTAGCGCAGGCCCAGCCAGTCGCCGATCACCGCGTTGAGCTGATCCTGCGCGATCATGCCCTCCTCGACCAGCATGCGACCCAGGCTGTGGTGCGGCAGCATGTGCGCCTGGCGCTCGAGCAGCTCGGCGAGCTGGCCGACGTCGAGCAGACCGCGCTCGACCAGCGCCTCGCCGAGGTGGCGCGCCGGATCGACGTGCGTCTGGCGCAGCGCGTCCCACAGCTGGTCGAGGCGGGCCGGCGCCGCGACGGCGGATGATTTGTTTTCTGTATTCACAAATTGAAGCATGGGGCATGCGCGCGCGCTGCGCAAGCCCGGCGCCCGCCACGCGGCGGCGCCGGCGTGACAAATTTCACGCCGCGCTGAACACGAACATCGCTTCCGACGCCAGCAGATTGGGCAGACTGCGCACTTCGCGACCGTCCTCGATGCCGAACGCCTCGTGCACGCGCAGCCCGCACTTGGCCACCAGCACTGAAAAGTCGGCGTGCGTGGCCACGCGCAGGTTCGGCGTGTCGTACCACTCGTAGGGCAGCTCGGTGGTCACCGGCAAGCGCCCGCCGAGCACGCGCAGGCGGATTTTCCAGTAGGCGAAGTTGGCGAAAGTCGCGATGCCGCCGCGACCGACGCGCGCGGCCTCGCGCAACGCGGCCTCGGTGTGGCGCAGATTGGGCAGCGAGTCGATCATCAGCACCATGTCGAAGCTGTCGTCGGCGAACATCGACAGGCCCTGCTCGAGGTCGAGCTGCAGCACGTCGACGCCGCGCCGGGCGCAGGCGACGACCTTGTCCGGATCGATTTCGACCCCCTGCACGCTGCAGCCGCGCGTGTCGCGCAGATGCGCGAGCAAGGCGCCGGCGCCGCAGCCGAGGTCGAGCACGCGGGCGCCGCGCGGCACGCGCGCGGCGATGATGTCGTAGCGCGGGCTCATCGCGTCTCTCCGGTGGGGACCGCGGCCGCCGCCGCGGCGGGCAGCTGCTGCGCGATACGGTCGAAATACGCGCGCACGACGTCGTGGTAGTGCGGCTCGTCCATCAGGAAGGCGTCGTGGCCGTGCGGCGACGCGATTTCGGCGTAGCTGACTTCGCGCCGGTTGGCGAGCAACGCGCGCACGATCTCGCGCGAGCGCTCGGGCGAGAAGCGCCAGTCGGTGGTGAAACTGGCCAGCAGGAAGCGCGCCTGCGTCGGCGCCAGCGCGGCGGCGAGGTCGCCGCCGTACTCGGCGGCCGGGTCGAAATAGTCCAGCGCGCGCGTCAGCAGCAAATAGGTGTTGGCGTCGAAATAGCCGCTGAACTTCTCGCCCTGGTGGCGCAGATAGCTCTCGATCTGGAAGTCGACGTCCCAGCCGTAGTTCAGCGCGTCACCGCGCAGGCTGCGGCCGAACTTGCGCGCCATCGCGTCGTCGCTCAGATAGGTGATGTGGCCGATCATGCGCGCCACGCTCAAGCCCTGGCGCGGCACCACGCCGTGCGCGTAGTAGTTGCCGCCGTGGAAATCGGGGTCGGTGACGATGGCACGGCGCGCCACTTCGTTGAAGGCAATGTTCTGCGCCGACAGCGCCGGCGCGCTGGCGATCGCGACACAGTGCGCGACGCGTTGCGGATGCCGGATGGCCCAGGCCAGCGCCTGCATGCCGCCGAGGCTGCCGCCCATCACCGCGGCCAGCCGCTCGATGCCGAGGCGGTCGAGCACGCGCGCCTGCGCGTCGACCCAGTCCTCGACGGTGACCACCGGAAAGCGGCTGCCCCACGGCTGGCCGGTGGCCGGATCGACGCTCATCGGCCCGGTCGAGCCGAAGCACGAGCCGAGGTTGTTGATGCCGATGACGAAGAAGCGGCGCGTGTCGACCGGCTTGCCCGGGCCGACCATATTGTCCCACCAGCCGGCGGTCTTCGGGTCGTCGCCGTAAGTGCCGGCAACGTGGTGGCTGGCGTTGAGCGCGTGGCAGATCAGCACCGCGTTGCTGCGCGTGGCGTCGAGCTCGCCGTAGGTCTCGACCATCAGCTCGTAGGCCGGCATCGCGCTGCCGCTTTTCAGCGGCAAGGGCTGATCGAACGCGTGACGCTGCGGCGTCGGTTCGCAGGAATCGAGACTGGCTGGCATCGCGGCAGAGTCCTTCACCGGCAACGAAGGAGCAGCTGAAAACGGCCGGTGGACTCGCTGTTTTAGCTGCATTTCTATTCGGCCCGCGGCAGCTGCCGCGGCTCGGGCGCCCGCAAGCTCAGGGCAAATCGGCGCCAGCGGCCATTATAGGGGCGGCCCGCTGGCGCGCACGCGCCGCGCGCGGCACAATCGGCGCCATCGCCACCGCCCCCGGAGAACGCGATGTCGCCCTTGCCCAGCTCCGCGTCCGTGCTGCTCGCGTTGGCCACGCTGGCGCCGGCCGCCGTCGCCGCCGACTTGCCGACCCCGCACAGCCTGCGCCAGGCGGTCGACGGCGGCGCCGCGCTGTTCTCCCACGCCCGCTTCGGCAGCACCCGCAGCT
Organism: Pseudomonadota bacterium; assembly: GCA_021804595.1. Classification (GTDB taxonomy): domain Bacteria; phylum Pseudomonadota; class Gammaproteobacteria; order Burkholderiales; family Burkholderiaceae_C; genus Thiomonas_A. Next base: position 11,822 of record JAJZHH010000048.1, on the reverse strand, counting down.
ACACGCCGCTGGACGGCTTCAACCGCCGCCCGCTGACCTGCGAGGCCTGCCACAGCGGCGGCGGCGTCGGCCCCGGCCATACCCCAGACGGTTCGACGCTGCCCAGCCTGCAAGGCGCCGCGGCGCGTTTCCCGCAGCTGCGCGGCGGCCGTGTCGTGACCCTCGAGCAGCAGATCGCGCACTGCATCGCCGGCGGCCTCGGCGGGCAGCCGCCGGCGGCCGGCAGCGCGGCGATGACCGACCTCGTCGCCTACCTCAGCGCGCTGTCGCGCGGCCGGCCGTTCGCGCCGCAGCTGCCGGCGCCGACGCGCTGACCGCGCCGCCCCGTTTCCCCGGCTCGGCGACGGCCATCGGCGCAGCGCTAAGCTAGGGCCCATGAGCAGACATCGCAAACACTCGTTGAAGGCCCGCAACTTCCCGTCGGCGCAGGAAGAAGCCACGCAGGTCAAGTCGCCGTCGCGCTACGCCGGCCCGGAAAGCAGCTACCGGCTCGCGTTCACCGACACCGAGTTCCTGCTGCAGGAAGACCTGCGGCCGGTTCGCGTGCAGCTCGAGCTGCTCAAGCCCGAGATGGTGCAGCGCGAGCACGGCGTCGAAGCCACCGTGGTGATTTTCGGCAGCGCGCGCATCAAGTCGCCCGAGGACGCGCGCCGACTGCTGCGCGAAGCCGAGGCCGCCGGCGACGCGCAGGCGCTGGCGCGCGCGCGCCAGCAGCTCGAGCTGTCGCGCCACTACGAGGAGGCGCGCAATTTCGCCGCGCTGGTCACGCGCGAGACCGCGTGCCTGGAGCCGCCGGTGCTGGTCGTCACCGGCGGCGGCCCCGGCATCATGGAAGCCGGCAACCGCGGCGCGCACGACGTCGGCGGCAAGAGCGTCGGCCTCAACATCGTGCTGCCGCACGAAGAGCAGCCCAACCCGTACATCACGCCTGAGCTGTGCTTCCAGTTCCACTACTTCGCGATGCGCAAGATGCACTTCCTGATGCGCTCGATCGCGCTGGTGTGCTTCCCCGGCGGTTTCGGCACGCTCGACGAGTTGTTCGAAGTGCTGACGCTGACGCAGACCGGCAAGGTGCGCCGGCGCCCGATCCTGTTGTTCGACCGCGCGTTCTGGACCTCGCTGATCAACTTCGACCACCTGGTGGCGACCGGCATGATCGCGGCGCGCGACGTCGAGCTGTTCCATTTCGTCGAGACCGCCGACGAAGCGTGGGCGCTGCTGCGCCACGAAGTCGGCATCGACGCCGAGACCGCGGCGGCGGAGTGACGCGATGGCCACGCTGCGGCTGATCGGCGCGCCGACCGACGTCGGCGCCGGCGCGCGCGGCGCGTCGATGGGCCCCGAGGCGCTGCGCGTGGCCGGGCTGGCCGAGGCGCTGCGCGCGCTCGGCCACCGCGTCGACGACGCCGGCAATCTGCACGGCCCGGCCAACCCGTGGCTGCCGCCGCGCGACGGCTGGCGCCACCTCGACGAAGTCGTGGCGTGGAACGACGCGGTGCGCGGCGCGGTGGCCGCGGCGCTGGCCGCCGGCGCCACGCCGCTGCTGCTCGGCGGCGACCACTGCCTGGCGGTCGGCTCGATCGGCGCCGCGGCGGCGCACGCGCGCGCCCGCGGCCGCCGACTGCGCGTGCTGTGGCTGGACGCGCACGCCGACTTCAACACCGCGCAGATCACGCCCACCGGCAATCTGCACGGCATGCCGCTGGCCTGCCTGTGCGGCCTCGGCCCGCCGCAGCTCACCGGAGCGACCGCCACGCTCGACGCCGGCGACGTGCGCCAGATCGGCGTGCGCAGCGTCGACGCGCAGGAGCGGCAGCTGGTGCACGAGCGCCGCCTCGAGGTCTACGACATGCGCTACATCGACGAGCACGGCATGCGCCAGACGATGCGCCATGCGCTGGCCGGGGTCGACTCCGACACCGATCTGCACGTCAGCTTCGACATCGACTTCCTCGACCCCGAGATCGCGCCGGGAGTCGCCACCACGGTGCGCGGCGGCCCCAGCTACCGCGAAGCGCAGCTGTGCATGGAAATGATCGCCGACTGCGGCCGCCTGAGCTCGCTCGACATCGTCGAGCTGAACCCGGCGTTCGACCAGCGCAACCGCAGCGCCGAACTCGCCGTCGACCTCGTCAGCAGCCTGTTCGGCAAGACCACGCTGATGCGTCGCTGATCAGCCGCGGCGCGCGCGCAGCAGCAGCGCCAGCGCGGCGCTGAGCAGCACGATGCCGGCGGCCTCGAACGCGTTCGGCCGCTCGCCGAGCAGCGCCCACGCCAGCAGTACGCCGGTCAGCGGCACCGCCAGGCTGGACAGCCCGGCGACACCGGCTGCCAGGCGCTGCACGACGAACTGCCACAGGGTCCACGCCAGCCCCGACGCGAGCACGACGTTGTACAGCAGCGCGGCGATCAAATCCGGCGTCCAGTGCACGCCACGGCCCGGCGCCAGCAGCGCCAGCGGCAGCAGGAACGCGGTGCCGAACAGCATCTGCCACGCGCTCAGCCGCAGCGCCGACACCGGATGACGCGCGAACAGGCGCTTGCTCAGCACCGTCGCGGCGGCCCAGCTGACGCCGCCGCCGATGGCCAGCAGGGAACTGCCCGGTTGCAGCGCGGTCGACCACGGCTGCAGGATCAGCAGCAGCCCGCCGGCGGCCGCGAGCAGACTGAGCCATTGCACGCCACGCAGCCGCTCGTGCAGGAACACGCGGGCCAGCAGCACGGTCCAGAACGGCATCGTATAGACCAGCAACGCGGTCTTGCCGGCGCCGCCGTGCACCAGCGCCCACTGCGCCAGCGCGGTGAAGCCCGTGGTCTGCGTCAGCCCGATCAAGGCGGTGGCGCGCAGCGGCGGCGGCGCCAGGCTCTCGCCGCGCTGCAGCAGCAGTGCGAACAGCAATGCGGTGGCGCCGGCGTAGCGCAGCAGCGAGAACGGCAGCGGCCCGCTGTCGCTCATCGCCAGCTTCATCACGATCCAGTTGGTGCTCCAGATCGCGGTCAGCGCGACCAGCGCCAGCACGGCGGGTTTGCGGGGGTCGTTCATCGTCGAGGCGTCAAACCAGCCATCTTAGGCGCGGCGCGAAACGCGCGCAGCACCGGTTCGCGACACGCACCAAAACGAGGATCGGGCGCCGTCGCGGTGCACATTCGCGACTCGATGAACCGTTTTGGTGCATCGACATGCACCGCGCCCGGACAAACGTCACGGTGACGACAGACAGATTCAGCGCGCACGGTTTTGGAACGCATCTTGCTTCAATCCGGGGCGTTTCCATCCCGCCCGTGGTGCATCCGATGCACCGGGGCCTTCGAGCGGAGTCTCCACCGATGCAAGCCCTGCCACAAAGCAGCGACGTGCTGTTCATCCTTCTCGGCGCCATCCTGGTGCTGTTCATGCACGCCGGATTCGCCTTTCTCGAACTCGGCACCGTGCGGCGCAAGAACCAGGTCAACGCGCTGGTGAAAATCCTCACCGACTTCTCGGTGGCGACGCTGGCCTACTACTTCGTCGGCTACGGCATCGCCTACGGCGTCAGCTTCATGGTGCCGGCCGCGCAGCTCGATCTCGACCACGGCTACGCGCTGACGCGCTTCTTCTTCCTGCTGACCTTCGCCGCCGCGGTGCCGGCGATCATCTCCGGCGGCATCGCCGAGCGCGCGCGCTTCTACCCGCAGCTGATCGCCACCGCGCTGATCGTCGGCGTCGCCTACCCGCTGCTCGAAGGCGCGCTGTGGGGCAACCGCTTCGGCGTGCAGGCGCTGTTCCAGCACGCCTTCGGTGCGCCGTTCCACGACTTCGCCGGCTCCGTCGTGGTGCACGCGATGGGCGGCTGGATCGCGCTGCCGGCGGTGCTGCTGCTCGGCGCGCGCCGCGGCCGCTACCGCGACGGCCGCGTCAACCCGCATCCGCCGTCGAGCATTCCGTTCCTCGCGCTGGGCGCGTGGATCCTCGTCGTCGGCTGGTTCGGCTTCAACGTGATGAGCGCGCAGACGCTGGGCAAGATCTCCGGGCTGGTCGCGGTCAATTCGCTGATGGCGATGGTCGGCGGCACGCTGGCCGCGCTGGTCGCCGGGCGCAACGACCCCGGCTTCGTGCACAACGGACCGCTGGCCGGGCTGGTCGCGGTGTGCGCCGGCTCCGACGTGATGCACCCGCTGGGCGCGCTGGTCACCGGAGCCGTGGCCGGCGCGATGTTCGTCTGGATGTTCACGCTGACGCAGAACCGGCTGCGCGTCGACGACGTGCTCGGCGTGTGGCCGCTGCACGGCCTGTGCGGCACCTGGGGCGGCATCGCCGCCGGCATTTTCGGCCAGACCGCGCTGGGCGGCGCCGGCGGCGTCAGCTTCGCCGGCCAGCTCGTCGGCACCGCCGGCACGGTGGCGTGGGCGCTGCTCAGCGGCGCGCTGGTGTACGGCGTGCTGAAGAAGACGGTGGGCATCCGGCTCGACGCCGAAGCCGAGTTCGAAGGCGCCGACCTGTCGATCCATCAGATCAGCTCGACCCCCGAACGCGAAGTCAGCTGGTAAATACCGTTACACAGCGGCGGACAGTTTGCGACAATGGGCGACTCCGAAGGAGCCACGCCCGATGCAAAACGCCACCGAACTCGTCGCCGACCTGGGCCGCCGCGCGCGCACCGCGTCGCGCCTGATGGCGCGCGCGAGCACCGCCGCGAAGAACGCCGCGCTGCTCGCGCTGGCCGGATCGATCCGCGCGCAGGCCGCCGCGCTGCGCGCGGCCAACGCGCTCGACCTCGACGCGGCGCGCGCCGCCGGGCTCGACGCCGCCTTCGTCGACCGCCTCGCGCTCAGCGACAAGGTCGTCGAGCAGATGGCCGCCAGCTGCGAGCAGGTCGCCGCGCTGCCCGACCCGATCGGCGCCATCGACGAGCTGCGCCGCCGCCCCAGCGGCATCGCCGTCGGTCGCATGCGCGTGCCGCTGGGCGTGTTCGGCATGATCTACGAGAGCCGACCCAACGTCACCGTCGAGGCGGCCAGCCTGGCCATCAAGTCGGGCAATGCGGTGATCCTGCGCGGCGGCTCCGAAGCCATCCACAGCAACCGCGCGCTGGCCGCGCTGGTCGCCGACGCGCTGCGCGCGGCCGAACTTCCGGGCGACGCGGTGCAACTGATCCCGACCACCGACCGCGCCGCGGTCGGCGCGCTGATCACGCTGCCCGAATACGTCGACGTGATCATTCCGCGCGGCGGCAAGAGCCTGATCGCGCGCATCGCGGCCGAAGCGCGGGTGCCGGTGATCAAGCACCTCGACGGCAACTGCCACGTCTACGTCGACGACTCGTGCGACCTCGACATGGCGGTGACCGTCACCGACAACGCGAAGACCCAGCGCTACAGCCCGTGCAACGCCGCCGAGTCGCTGCTCGTCGCCGACGCGGTGGCGGCCGATTTCCTGCCGCGCATCGGCGCGGTGTTCGCCGCCAAGGGCGTCGAGATGCGCTGCTGCGCGCGCTCGCGCGAGCTGCTGGCGGCCGTGCCTGGCGCGCGCGTGACCGACGCGGCCGACGCCGACTGGGACACCGAATACCTGGCGCCGATCATCTCGGTCAAGGTCGTCGACGGCCTCGACGCCGCGATCGAGCACATCAACCGCCACGGCTCGGGGCATACCGACGCGATCGTCACCACCGACCACCGCCACGCCATGCGCTTCCTGCGCGAGGTCGATTCGGCCAGCGTGATGGTCAACGCGTCGACGCGCTTCTCCGACGGCTTCGAGTTCGGCCTCGGCGCCGAGATCGGCATCTCGACCGACAAATTCCACGCCCGCGGCCCGGTCGGGCTCGAGGGCCTGACCAGCCAGAAATGGGTGGTGCTCGGCGACGGCGAAATCCGCCGTTGACGCGCGCGGCGCACGAGACGAGGACAGCGCATGAACCCACGTGACCGGCTCAAGGTGCTCGGCTTCGGCCTGGCCGGACTCGGCGTTGCGCAAGCCGCCGAGCCCGGACTGGGCCCGGTCAAGTCGGCGCAGCTGTCGAGCGAGCCGTGGAAGATCGTGATGCAGATCAGCGACAGCCTGGAGCAGGCCTACGAAGGCCTGATCAACATCCAGAACGTGCTGCAGATCGACCCGAAGCTGAAGTTCACCGTGGTCGGCTACAGCCGCGCGATCCGCTTCCTGCTCAACGGCACGAAGACGCCCAGCGGCGCGCTGTTCGCGGGCATGATCGGCGACCTGGCCAACCAGGGCGTCGTGTTCAAGGCGTGCCAGAACACGCTGACCTTCATGAAAATCCCGAGCAGCGACGTCGTGCTCGAAGCGACCCTGGTGCCGGCCGGGGTCTACGAGGTCGTGCGCCTGCAGGCGCAGGGCTGGTTCTACATCAAGCCGTGAGGAGAGCGCAGCGATGAGCCAACCGTCGAAGTCCCGCCGCAGCGCGATCCTGGCCTCGGCCGCCGCCGGCCTCGGCCTGGCGCCGGTCGCCGAGGCCGCCACCGCCACCCCGGTGCGCGTCGTCTACCACGTCACCCAGGGGCTGCCGCAGGCGTCGCGCTGCCTGGGCAATGTGCGCAACCACCTGGCCGCCGACCCCGGCGTGAAGATCGTCGTCGTCGGCAACGGCGCCGGCATCGACTTCATGCTCGAAGGCGCGCTCGACGCCAACGGCGCGGCCTACGCCGGCAACATCGGCGACCTGGCCAACCGCGGCGTGTCGTTCCGCGTCTGCCACAACACGCTGACCAGCCGCAAGCTGTCGACCGACAAGGTCATCCTCGACGCCACCGTGGTGCCGTCGGGTGTGGCCGAAGTCGCCAACCTGCAGTTCCGCGACGGTTACGCCTACATCTGCCCGTGACGCCGCCGGCGCGACGCGCGCTGCACCGCGACCTGCGCGCCGCGGCCGACCTGGTCGGCTGCGTGCGCGACGGCGAATCGCTGGCCAGCGCGCTGCCCCGCCTGGGCGCGGCGTGGGACGGCGCCGCGCGCGGCGCCGCGCAGGCGCTGAGTTTCGACGCGCTGCGCGGCCTCGGCCGCGCCTCGGCGCTGCTCGCCGCGCTGCATCCGAAGCGCATCAAGCCGGCGGCGCTCGACAATCTGCTGCGCGTGTCGATCGCGCTGGCCACCGCGCCCGAGCCGCCCTACCCAGCGCACACGCTGGTGTCCGAAGCGGTGCAGGCTTGCGCGCTGCACCCCGGAACGCGCGCCGCGCGCGGGCTGGTCAACGCGCTGCTGCGCCGACTGCTGAATGAGCGCGACGCGCTGCTGCGGCAAGTCCTCGCCGACGACGAGGCACGCTGGAACCATCCGCGCTGGTGGATCGAGCGGCTGCGCGCCGCCTACCCCGACGACTGGCAGACCATCCTCGAGCAGGACCAGCGCCGCGCGCCGCTGACGCTGCGCGTCAACGTCCGCCAGGGCAGCCGCGACGCCTACCTCGAGCGGCTGCGCGCGCAGGGGCTCGACGCTGCCGCGCCGGCCGAACTGCCGCAGGCGCTGGTGCTGCAGCGCGCGGTGCCGGTGCAGCAGCTGCCGGGCTTCGACGACGGCGCGGTCAGCGTGCAGGACGGCGCCGCGCAACGCGCCGCGGCATTGCTCGCCGCGCGACACGGCATGCGCGTGCTCGACGCCTGCGCCGCGCCCGGCGGCAAGACCGCGCACATCGCCGAGCTGACCGACGTCGAGCTGCTCGCGCTCGACCACGACGCCGGGCGCGCCGAGCGCATCGGCCAGACGCTGCAGCGGCTGCGCCTGCCTGCCGCCCAGGTGCGCGTGGCCGACGCCGCGTCGCCCGCATCGTGGTGGGATGGCCGAGCGTTCGACCGCATCCTGCTCGACGCGCCGTGCAGCGCGTCCGGCATCGTGCGCCGTCACCCCGACATCCGCTGGCTGCGCCACGACCGCGACATCGACGCGCTGGCGCGCCGGCAACGCGAGCTGCTCGACGCGCTGTGGCCGCTGCTCGCCCCCGGCGGGAGGCTGCTGTACGCGACCTGTTCGGTGTTTCCCGAGGAAGGCGCGCTGCAGGCCGCCGACTTCGCGCGCCGCCACCCCGATGCGTTAGCATGGGCCGCGCCGGGGCAGATCCTCCCCGGGACCGAACCCGAGCAAGACGGTTTCTTCTACGCCCTGTTCGCCAAACCCGCCGCAGCATGAGCCCAGCCCCCGACCCGAGCCGCCGCCGCGCCGTCGTCGCGCTCGGCGTGACGCTGGCCGCCGGACTGCTCGGCGCCGCCGCGCGCGCGGCCACCGTCGACGCGCAGGCGCCGGCCGTCGAGTTCGACGCCGACGGCGTCTACGCCAGCTGCACCGTCGTGTTCGCGCTGCCGCGCGCGCTCGAGGACGCGCTGCACCGCGGCATCCCGCTGTACTTCCTGACCCGGTTGAGCGTGCAGCGGGGGCGCTGGTGGTGGTTCGCGCAGACCATCGGCAGCGCCGAAGTGCTGACGCGGCTGAGCTACCAGCCGCTGCTCGACAAGTTCCACGTGTCCACCGCCGGCGTGCAGCACAGCTACCCCACGCTCGACGAGGCGTTGAACTCGGTACAGCACGTGCTGCACCTGAAAGTCGCCGATGCGCGCGACCTCGAAGCCGGGCAGGGCTACCAGCTGGTCGGCAGCTTCGAACTCGACCTGTCGCAACTGCCGCGACCGTTCCAGCTCAACGTCGGCACGAGTTCCGACTGGCAGCTGCAGGCCGATTTCCCTCGCACCGTGTTCACATGGAAGCCGCCACCGCCAACCGCGTCACACGGCTAGCGGCGTGGGGCGCGCTCGCGCTGGGCCTGCCGCTGCTGATCTTCCTCGTCTTCCTGCTCGCGGTGTCGACCAAGAACACCGCGGCGGTGAACCCGTATTTCGGCGCGCTGTACTGGATCAACATCGCCGTCGCCGCGCTGCTGCTGAGCTTGATCGTCGGGTTGTCGGCACGGTTGCTGTGGCGACTGCGCCGGCGCCGCTTCGGCAGCCGGCTGCTGTTCAAGCTGGCGATGGTGTTCACGCTGGTCGGCCTGCTGCCCGGGGTCGTGATCTACGTCGTGTCCTACCAGTTCGTCGCGCGCAGCATCGAGACCTGGTTCGACGTCAAGGTCGAGCGCGCGCTCGACAGCGGCCTGAACCTCGGCCGCACGACGCTGAACGTGCTGCTCGCCGACCTCGCCGCCAAGGCGCACAACGCTGCCGCGCAACTCGGCGAAGGCGGCATCTCGTCGCCGGCGCTGCAGCAGTTGCAGCAGCAGCTCGGCGTCGCCCAGGCCACCGTGTTCGACGCCAACGGCAATGTGCTGGCCAGCGCCGGCGGCAACCCGTTCGCGCTGCTGCCCGACCTCCCCGGGCCTGAGTCGATGCGCCAGCTGCGGCTGATGGGCCAGCTCGCCGGCGTCGAGGGCGACGACGCCGCGCAGGATCTGAAGCTGCGCGTCGTCGTCACGCTGCCCACGCGCACCATGCTGCTTCCCGGCCACCAGCACTACCTGATGCTGGTGCAGGACGTGCCGTCGGCGATCGCGCGCAGCGCGCTCGAAGTGCAGCGCGCCTACGCCGAATACCAGGAGCGCGCGCTCGGCCGCGAAGGCCTGCGCCGCATGTACCTGTCGACGCTGACGCTGACGCTGTTCCTGGCCGTGTTCGCCGCGGTGCTGCTCGCGGTGCTGCTCGGCAACCAGCTGGCGCGTCCGCTGCTGCTGCTGGCCGACGGCATGAAGGCGGTCGCCGGCGGCGACCTGCGGCCGCGCCCCGAGCTGCGCTCGGCCGACGAGCTCGGCACGCTGACCCGATCGTTCAACGACATGACCGCGCAGCTGGCCGAAGCGCGCGCGCAGGCCGAGAGCAGCCGCCATGCGCTCGAGGCGTCGCGCGCCTACCTGCAAAGCGTGCTCGACAATCTGTCGGCCGGCGTGCTGGTGCTCGGCGACTCGATGCACCTGACGCTGGCCAACCCCAGCGCCACGCGCGTGCTGCGCGCGCCGCTGCAGGGCGCGATCGGCGGCGAACTCGGTGCCGTCGACGGGCTGGGTCCGTTCGCCGCCGCGCTGGCCGAGGCCTTCCACGAACTGGCCGGCAGCGGCAGCGCCGACCACTGGCTCAAGCAGATCGACTACACGCCTCCGGGCGGCGACACCGCGCTGACGCTGCTGGTGCGCGGCGCGCGGCTCGCGCTGCCCGGGCAGGCTGCATCGGTGGTTGTGTTCGACGACATCAGCGAGCTGATCTCGGCGCAGCGCTCGCTGGCCTGGGGCGAAGTCGCACGCCGGCTGGCGCACGAGATCAAGAACCCGCTGACGCCGATCCAGCTGTCGGCCGAACGGCTGCAGATGAAGCTCGGCGCGAAGCTCGACGGCCCCAGCCGCGACATGCTCGACCGTGCGACGACGACCATCGTCAACCAGGTCACTGCGATGCGACGCATGGTCGACGAGTTCCGCGACTACGCACGCACGCCGGCCGCGCAGCTGACGACCATGGACCTGAACCCGCTCGTCGGCGACGTGCTCAATCTGTACGCCGGCATGGCCGCGCGCGGCGAGCACGGTGCCTCGCAAGTGCGCGCCGAGCTCGCCGCACAGCTGCCGCCGATCGAAGGCGACGCCACGCAGTTGCGCCAGGTCATCCACAACCTGCTGCAGAACGCGCTCGACGCGGTCGCCGGCCAGCCCCAGCGCGAAGTCGTCGTGCGCACCGAGACTGAGCGCTCGAGCAGCGGCGCGGTGCGCGTGCGGCTGTCGGTGGCCGACAGCGGCCCGGGCTTCGCCGACAAGCTGCTGACGCGCGCCTTCGAGCCCTACGTGACGACCAAGGCGCGCGGCACCGGGCTCGGGCTGGCGGTGGTGAAGAAAATAGCCGACGAGCATCACGCGCGGGTCGAACTGCGCAATCTCGAGCCGCCCGCCGGCGGCGCCCGCGTATCGCTTATATTTCCCGCTGTGACGAGCGCCGCGCCCAGCGGTGCCGCGTGACGCACCCTTCGGAATCTTCGTGTATGGCTAGCATCCTGGTGGTGGACGACGAGATCGGTATTCGCGATCTGCTGTCCGAGATTTTGAGCGACGAGGGCCACACGGTCGAGGTTGCCGAGAATGCCCAGCAGGCCCGCGAGCTGCGCCAGCAGCATCCGCCCGACCTGGTGCTGCTCGACATCTGGATGCCCGACACCGACGGCGTCACGCTGCTCAAGGAATGGGCCGGCGCCGGCCAGCTGACGATGCCGGTGATCATGATGTCGGGGCACGGAACGATCGACAACGCGGTCGAGGCCACGCGCATCGGCGCGATGGCTTTCCTCGAGAAGCCGATCGCGCTGCAGAAGTTGCTGCGCGCGGTCGAGCAGGGGCTGAGCAAGCCGGCACCGGCGCCGACGCGGGCAACCCCGCTGCCGGCGGCGACGGCGACGGCAGCGCCGGCGCTGCCGACCGCGCAGACGCCGGTGCCCGAACAGTCGTTCGCGCTCGACCGTCCGTTGCGCGAAGCGCGCGACGACTTCGAGCGCGCCTACTTCGAGTTCCATCTGGCGCGCGAAGGCGGCAGCATGACCCGCGTGGCCGACAAGACCGGGCTCGAGCGCACCCATCTGTACCGCAAGCTCAAGCAGCTCGGTGTCGACTGGGGCCGCGGAGGCCGCAAGACCGCGGCGTCGCCGGCCGACGACGAAAGCGAGTGAAAACGCGCTGCGCCTCTGGCGCAGCCGGGCGCATGTTTGCTATGATTGAAAGCTTCACGCGAACTGAAGCGTGAAATTGCTCGCAAAAATAGCACCCACCAGCAGCGCAGCGGCAAGTCACACCAAGGCCAGGTAGCTCAGTCGGTAGAGCAGCGGATTGAAAATCCGCGTGTCGGCGGTTCGATTCCGTCCCTGGCCACCAGAA
>JAJZHH010000047.1 GCA_021804595.1 Pseudomonadota bacterium | reverse complement strand
CCCCATTCGCCGGCACTCGACGGCCCGCCCGACTGGTTCAGCACCTCGAGGTTGTCGTCGAGCGCGCCCATCCACGGCGACATCTTCTCCTCCTCGGTGCCCGGCAGATAGCCGATGTCCTCGCCGACCGGAACCGTCACGCGGGTGATGATGATCTCGTTGTAGCGCCGCTCCTCGAGCACCTGATGCAAGCCGGCGGCGAGCGCCAGCAGCGTCTTGCCGGTTCCGGCCTGGCCGGTCAGCGTGACGAAGTCGACTTCGGGGTCGAGCAGCAGGTTCAGCGCGAAATTCTGTTCGCGGTTGCGCGCGCTGACACCCCACACGCTGTTCTTCGCATGCGTGAAGTCACGCACGACCTGCAGCACCGCGGTCGACGCGCGGATTTCGCGCACGCGCGCGTACAGCGGCGTCGCGCTCGGCGATTCCCAGTACACGGCCTGATTGACCATCATCGACGCGACCAGCGGACCCTGGATGCGGTAGAAGGCCTGGCCGCCCTGTTGCCAGCTCTCGATCGACTTGGCCTGGGCGTCCCAGAAATCGGCCGGCAGCTGCAGCAGGCCGGTGTACAGCAGGTCGGCGTCGTCGAGCGCCTTGTCGGTCGTGTAGTCCTCGGCGTGCAGGCCCAGCGCGCGCGCCTTCACGCGCATATTGATGTCCTTCGACACCAGCACCACCGGGCGGCTCGCGTGCAACTGGGTCAGCGCCTGCAGCACCGCGAGGATCTGGTTGTCGGCCTTGCCCTGCGGCAGCGCCTCGGGCAGGCGCGCGTCGTGCGCCCGGGTCTGGAAGAACAGGCGCCCGCCGGCTTCCGCGTGGCCGCTGCGCGCCAGCGCGATGCCGTGATCGATGCCGCCTTCGACGCCGTCGACCAGCGCGTCGAGCTCGCGGCTGGCCTGGCGCGCGTTGCGCGCGACCTCGGACATGCCCTTCTTGTGGCCGTCGAGCTCCTCGAGCGTGACCATCGGCAGGTAGACGTCGTGCTCCTCGAAGCGGAACAGCGAGGTCGGGTCGTGCATCAGCACATTGGTGTCGAGCACGAACAGCTTGCGCGTCGCGTCGCTCTGCCGCGGCACCGCGTGCTGGGCCTTTTGCCGGGCCATTTGCGGGGCATTTTGCGGGGCATTTTGCGGGGCATTTTGCGGGGTTTTTTGCGCGGCCGCCGGCGATGTCGCTGGCACGGCACGCCGCGGGGGCGCCGCCGCCGGTGACGAAGCCGGCGAGGGTGTGGCGGGCGAGGGTGTGGCCGGCGCTGCCGTGGCGCTTGCTCGCGCCGTCGGTGTGCTCGCCGGGGCGCTCGCCGGTGTCGCCGCGAGCGACGTCGCCGCAGCCTTGACGCGCGAGGCTCGAGGCGTCGGCGCCACGGTCTTCACCGCGGTGGCCGTCGGCGTCGGCGCGGCGGCCTTCGCCGGTGCGTCGGCTTTGCCGGCGCGCGCGCGGCGTCGCGGCGCCGCAGTGGCGTCGGCGGTGGAGGCGACGGCGGAGTCGGGCTTCACCGGGGTCGGTGCGCCTTGCAGCAGGGCGCCGAGTTTGGCAGGGGGCTTGGGCAGGGGCATGGGCTCAGCGCATCGGAGCGAAACGGCAAACAAAAAGCCGCCGGCGGGCTGGGGCCCGGCGGCGGCTCGGCGAATGGGGACGTCGCGCGGCGGCAGGCCGCGACGCCCCGGAAGCGCGAAGGCTCAAAGCTTGCGAACGGCGTCGAGCACTTCCTCGACGTGGCCGGCGACCTTGACCCCGCGCCATTCCTGGCGCAGTACGCCCTCGGCGTCGACCAGGAAAGTGCTGCGCTCGATCCCTTTGACTTTCTTGCCGTACATGATCTTGTTCTTGACGACGCCGAACATGTGGCAGAGCTTTTCCTCGGTGTCGGCAATCAGCTCGAACGGCAGCTCGAGGTGTTCGCGGAACTTGTCGTGCGACGCGAGGTTGTCGCGCGACACCCCGAAGATCACCGCGCCGGCCGCCTCGAATTCGGCGAACAGGTCGCGGAACTGCATCGACTCGGTCGTGCAGCCGGGGGTCATGTCCTTGGGGTAAAAATAGAGCACCAGCTTCTTGCCCACGAACTGGCGCGGGCTGAACTTGACATTGCTCGTGGCGGTCGCCTCGAAGTCGGGCACCACTTTGTTGAGAACCAAAGCCATGAAGTCTCCTGATGTCGCCGCACCGCCGGCCGGCGCGACGTTGGCACGCACTGCGCGCCGATCCGACCGGGCCGTGCAGTGCAAGCCGTCAAACAACACGGCCCATTTTACCAACTCAAGTTACAAATGATCCGGAGCCGCATCGATCAGCAACGCCGCCGCGGCGCGGCGGCCTTCGCCGACCAGCACGTTGTAGGTGCGGCACGCCGCCGCCGTGCTCATCACTTCGAAGCCGATGCCGGCGGCGATCAGCCGTCGCAGCAGCGCCGGACGCGGGAAGCGCTGGCGCGCGCCGGTGCCGATCAGCACGACTTCGGCGCCGAGTTCGGCGAGGCGATCGAAATCGGCTTCGGCGAGGGCGTCGAAGCCGTCGGCAGCCCAGGCCAGCGGCGGCGCGTCGGCGACGACGCAGATGCCGCTGTGGTAGCGCTGCTGGTTGACGTCGACGAAGCCATCGCCGTGTGCTGTGACGTGGTACGACGCCTGCGGCGTGTCGGGGTGAAGCTTCATCGTTCGAGGGGCGCGGGAATCATGCGGCAAACCGCGTACATTATAGGGTTCGCCGCGGGGTGCCGCGCCGATATCCCGTGGCGCGGGGTTTGCAACGGAGGAACGAGCTGATGCGTGAATTTCGCAAATCGAACAAGCTGGCGGACGTCTGCTACGACATCCGCGGGCCGGTGCTCGACAAGGCGCGGCAGATGGAAGAAGACGGCCAGCGCATCATCAAGCTGAACATCGGCAATCTTGCGCCGTTCGGCTTCGAGCCGCCAGACGAGATCGTGCAGGACATGATCCGCAACCTGCCGACGGCGGCCGGCTACACCGACAGCAAGGGGCTGTTCGCGCCGCGCAAGGCCATCGTCCACTACACGCAGCAAAAGGGCATCGCCGGCGTCGGCATCGACGACGTGTTCATCGGCAACGGCGCCTCCGAGCTGATCACGATGAGCCTCAATGCGCTGCTGAACAACGGCGACGAGGTGCTGATTCCGGCTCCCGACTACCCGCTGTACACCGCCGCGGTGTCGCTGTCGGGCGGTCGCCCGGTGCACTACATCTGCGACGAGCGCGCCGACTGGTACCCGGACCTCGACGACATCCGCGCCAAGATCACGCCGAACACCAAGGCCATCGTCGTCATCAACCCGAACAACCCGACCGGCGCGCTGTATCCGCGCGAGCTGCTCGAGGGCATCGTCGAGATCGCGCGCCGGCACGAGCTGATCGTGTTCGCCGACGAGATCTACGACAAGATGCTGTACGACGGCCACCAGCACACCAGCATCGCGTCGCTGGCCGACGACGTGCTGTTCATCACCTTCAACGGGCTGTCGAAGAACTACCGCGCCTGCGGCTACCGCGCCGGCTGGATGGTCGTGTCGGGCGACAAGCGCGACGCGCGCGACTACATCGAGGGGCTGGCGATGCTGGCGTCGATGCGGCTGTGCGCGAACACGCCGGGGCAGCTGGCGATCCAGACCGCGCTGGGCGGCTACCAGAGCATCCAGGACCTGGTCGCCCCCGGTGGCCGGCTGACGCGCCAGCGCGACCTGGCCTACGAGCTGCTGAGCGCGATTCCCGGCGTCAGCGTGGTCAAGCCCAAGGCCGCGCTGTACATGTTCCCGCGCCTGGACCCGGCCGTGTATCCGATCGCCGACGACCAGCGCTTCGCCTACGAGCTGCTCGCCGAGGAGAAGGTGCTGATCGTGCAGGGCACCGGATTCAACTGGCCGCAGCCCGACCATTTCCGGCTCGTGTTCCTGCCCAACGCCGACGACCTGAGCGAAGCCATCGGCCGCATCGCGCGCTTTCTCGAACACCTGCGCCGACGCCAGCCGGTGGCCGCCTGACCCGCATTCCTCCATCCTCAACGCTCCATCGATGAACGCTATTCGTATCGCGCTGCTTGGCGCCGGAACCGTCGCCTCGGGCGTCGTCAAGGTGCTCGACCGCAACCGGGAAGAAATCCGCCGCCGCGCTGGGCGCGGCCTCGAGATCGTCGCGGTGGCCGCGCGCAACCACGCCAAGGCGCGCGCCGCGCTCGGCGAGGCGCTGCCGTTGACCACCGACTTCGCGGCGCTGGCCACGCGCGACGACGTCGACATCGTCGTCGAGCTGATGGGCGGCATCGAGCCGGCGCGCAGCCTGGTGCTGGCGGCGATCGCCGCCGGCAAGCACGTCGTCACCGCGAACAAGGCGCTGCTCGCGCTGCATGGCAACGAGATCTTCGCCGCCGCGCAAGCGCGCGGCGTGATGGTCGCGTTCGAGGCCGCGGTGGCCGGCGGCATCCCGATCATCAAGGCGGTGCGCGAAGGGCTGGCGGCCAACCGCATCGAATGGGTCGCCGGCATCATCAACGGCACGACCAATTTCATCCTGTCCGAGATGCGCGACAAGGGCCTGGACTTCGCCACCGTGCTGGCGCAGGCGCAGCGCCTGGGCTACGCCGAAGCCGATCCGACCTTCGACATCGAAGGCGTCGACGCCGCGCACAAGATCACGCTGCTGGGGTCGATCGCGTTCGGCGTTCCGGTGCAGTTCGAGCGTACCCATGTCGAGGGCATCGCGCAGCTCGAAGGCGCCGACATCCGCTACGCCGAACTGCTCGGCTACCGCATCAAGCTGCTCGGCATCGCGCGCCGCACGGCGACCGGCATCGAGCTGCGCGTGCACCCGACGCTGATCCCGGCGTCGCGCCTGCTGGCCAACGTCGAAGGCGCGATGAACGCGGTCGTCGTGCTCGGCGACGCGGTCGGCGCGACGCTGTTCTACGGCAAGGGCGCCGGCTCCGAGCCGACCGCCTCGAGTGTGATCGCCGACCTGGTCGACGTGACCCGGCTGCACACCGCCGATCCCGGCCACCGCGTGCCGCATCTGGCGTTCCAGCCGGGGGAGCTGGCCGACACGCCGATCCTGCCGATGAGCCAGGTGCGCACCGCGTACTACCTGCGCGTGCGCGTGCGCGACGAGGCCGGCGTGCTGGCCGAGATCACCAGCATCCTGGCCGAGCGCGGGGTGTCGATCGACGCCATGCTGCAGCGCCCGTCGGGCGAGAACGGCGCGCACACCGACGTGATCCTGCTGACCCACGACACGATCGAAGGCCGCATGGACGAGGCGCTGGCCTGCATCCAGGCGCTCGACAGCGTGCTCGAGCCCATCGTGCGGCTGCGCAAGGAGGAACTGCGGTGAAGTACCTGAGCACGCGCGGCGAGGCCGCGTCGCGAGCATTCGACGACATCCTGCTCGAGGGCCTGGCGCCCGACGGCGGCCTGTACCTGCCCGAGCACTATCCGCGCTTCGACGCCGCGCAACTCGCCGCGCTGCGCGAGCTGAGCTACCCGGAGCTGGCGCACCGCGTGCTGCGCGAATTCGTCGCGCCGGCCGACGACGCGGCGCTGCTGGCGCTGCTGCGCGAGACCTACACCGCGGCGACCTTCGGCAGCGACGCGATCGTTCGCGTCAAGCCGCTCGACGGCGCGATCAGCCTGCTCGGCGTGTCCGAGGGGCCGACGCTGGCGTTCAAGGACATGGCGCTGCAGCTGCTCGGCCGCCTGTTCGAGCGCGCGCTGGCGGCCAGCGGCGCCGAGCTCAACATCGTCGGCGCGACCTCGGGCGACACCGGCAGCGCGGCTGAATACGCGATGCGCGGGCGCCGCGGCATCCGCGTGTTCATGCTGTCGCCGCTGGGTCGCATGAGCGCGTTCCAGACCGCGCAGATGTACAGCCTGGACGACCCGAACATCCACAACCTGGCGGTGCAGGACGTGTTCGACACCTGCCAGGACATGGTCAAGGCGGTGTCCAGCGACCTCGACTTCAAGCGCCGGCGCAGCATCGGCACGATCAACTCGATCAACTGGGCTCGCGTCGCCGCGCAGGTCGTCTACTACTTCGCCGGCTATCTGCGCGCTGTCGGCCGCATCGGCGAGCCGCTCGACGTCGCGGTGCCGTCGGGCAACTTCGGCAACATCCTGGCCGCGCACGTCGCGCGCAGCATGGGCCTGCCGCTGCGCCGGCTGGTGCTGGCGACCAACGAGAACGACGTGCTCGACGAGTTCTTCCGCAGCGGGGTGTACCGGCCGCGCAGCTCGGCCGAGACGCGGCAGACGTCGAGCCCGTCGATGGACATCTCGAAGGCGTCGAACTTCGAGCGCTACGTGTTCGACATGCTCGGTCGCGACGCCGCGCGCACGCGCGCGCTGTTCGCCGACGCGCTGGCGCGCGACGGCCGCTTCGACCTGTCGGCCGACCCGGCGTTCGCGCGCATGCGCGACGGCATCGTCTCCGGGCGCAGCGACCACGCCCGCCGCATCGCGACGATACGCGAAGTCTGGGAGCGCAGCCGGGTGCTGATCGACCCGCACACCGCCGACGGCGTCGCGGTCGCGCGCGACCACGTCGAGGCCGGCGTGCCGATGCTGGTGGTCGAGACCGCGCAGCCGGCCAAGTTCGCCGACACCATCGTCGAGGCCACCGGCCAGCAGCCGCCGCGCCCGCCCGGGACCGAGGATCTCGAACGCCGGCCGCAGCATTTCGTCGTCATCGACGCCGACGTCGACGCCTTGAAGGCCTACATCGACGCGCATTGCGCGGGGAACTAGCCGTGCGGCGCCATCTGGTCGGCTTCTGCGGCAGCTCGGGCAGCGGCAAGACGACGCTGATCGAGGCGCTGCTCGGCGAGCTGCGCGCGCGCGGGCTGACCGTGTCGGTGATCAAGCACGCGCATCACGGCGTCGACATCGACCGCCCGGGCAAGGATTCGTGGCGCCACCGCGAGGCCGGCGCGCACGAGGTGCTGCTGGCGTCGCCCAGGCTGCTGGCGCTGCAGCGCGCCAGCGCAGCCGACGTCGAACACACGCTCGACGAGCTGCTGGCGATGCTGCAGCCGGTCGACTGGGTGCTGGTCGAGGGCTATCGCGCTTCGCGCATCGCGCGCATCGAAGTCTGGCGCGCCGCCACCGGCGCCGCGCCGGGGCCGCTCGACGATCCGCGGCTGCTCGCGCTGGCCACCGACGACGCCGCCGCGTTGCCGCAACCGTGCGCGGCGCCGTGCCTGCCGCTGAGCCGCCCCGCGGCGGTGGCCGACTGGCTGCTGGCGCAGCGCGACCGGCTGGAGATCGACCGATGAAGCCCGACCTGCTCGACGTCGACGCCGCGCTGCAGCGCATGCTGGCGGCGGCGGCTCCGCGGGCGCCGGCGCGCCGCGTGCCGCTGGCGCAAGCGCTCGGCGCGGTGCTCGCGGCGCCGCTGCGCAGCCCGCTCGACGTGCCCGGCGCCGACAACAGCCAGATGGACGGCTACGCGCTGCGTTGCGCCGACGTGACGGAGCCGGGAGCGCGACTGCCGGTGACGCAGCGCATCGCCGCCGGCCACCCCGGCCGGCCCCTGGTCGCCGGCGAGGCGGCGCGCATCTTCACCGGAGCGCCGATTCCCGACGGCGCCGACGCGGTGGTGCCGCAGGAGCAGTGCGAGGCCGACGGCGACGCGGTGCGCGTGCTGCAGCTGCCGCGCGTCGGCGACTGGGTGCGGCGTCGCGGCTGCGACGTCGCCGCCGGAGCCGTCGTGCTCGAGGCCGGACGTCGGCTGGGGCCGCAGGATCTCGGTCAGGCTGCGTCGCTGGGGCTGGGCGAACTCGAGGTGGCGCCGCGCCCGCGCGTGGCGCTGCTGAGCACCGGCGACGAGCTGCTCGAGCCCGGCGAGCCGGTGCGCGACGGCGCGATCTACGACAGCAACCGGCCGATGCTGGCGGCGATGCTGCGCGCCTGGGGCTGCGAGGTCGACGACTGCGGCCGCATTCCCGACCGCCTCGACGCGACCGTCGCCGCGCTGCGCGACGCGGCCGCCACGCACGACCTCGTCGTCAGCTGCGGCGGCGTCTCGGTCGGCGGCGAGGACCACGTCAAGCCGGCGGTGCAGCAGCTCGGGCAGTTGGACATGTGGCAGATCGCGATGAAGCCGGGCAAGCCGCTGGCGTTCGGCGCGCTGCACCGGGCCGACGGCTCGCGCGCGCATTTCGTCGGCCTGCCGGGCAACCCGGTGTCGAGCTTCGTCACCTGCGCGATGTTCGTGCGCCCGTTCGTGCTCGCGCTGCAGGGCGCGGCCGAGCTGCAGCCGCGCACGCTGCGGCTGCCGGCCGCCGGCGACTGGCCGCGCGCCGACCGCCGCCGCGAATTCCTGCGCGCGCGCATCGACGCCGATGGCGCACTCGAGCTGTACCCGAACCAGAACTCGGCGGTGCTGAGCTCGGCGGTCTGGGGCCACGGCCTGATCGACAACCCGCCAGGTCAGGCGTTCCGGCGTGGCGATATGCTGCGCTTCATCCCCTTCGACGGCTTGCTGACATGACGACGACCACGATCCGTTATTTCGCCGGCGTGCGCGAAGCCGTCGGCGTCGCCAGCGAGCAGCTGGAACTGCCCGCGACGCTGCGCACGCTGGGCGAGGCGCGCGCCTGGCTGGCGCAGCGCGATGCACGCCATGCCGCTGCGCTCGGCGCCGAGCGCACCTTGCGCATGGCCTGCGACCAGGTGATGGCCGATGCCGACGCGCCGCTGCGTCACGGCGGCGAAATCGCCTTCTTCCCGCCGGTCACCGGGGGCTGAGATGACGGCGCCGACGATCCGCATCCAGCACGAGGCCTTCGACGCCGGCGCCGAGGCGCAGCGCCTGCGCGCCGGGCGCCGCGACATCGGCGCGCTGGTCAGCTTCGAAGGCCTGTGCCGCGACCACGACGGCGATGAGCGCGGCGTCAGCGAGCTCGAACTCGAGCATTACCCGGGCATGACCGAAGCGGCAATCGCCGCGATGGTCGACGACGCCCAGCGCCGCTGGCCGCTGCAGGCGGTGACGGTGATTCACCGCGTCGGCCGGCTGCAACCAGGCGACCCGATCGTGCTGGTGATCGTCGCGTCGGCGCACCG
This sequence comes from Pseudomonadota bacterium, assembly GCA_021804595.1. Taxonomy (GTDB): domain Bacteria; phylum Pseudomonadota; class Gammaproteobacteria; order Burkholderiales; family Burkholderiaceae_C; genus Thiomonas_A. Next base: position 11,816 of record JAJZHH010000047.1, on the reverse strand, counting down.
GCGCGCCGCGTTCGACGCCTGCGCCTTCCTGATGGATTATCTGAAGACGCAAGCTCCGCTATGGAAGAAGCAGACCTCGGCGGCCGGTGCCGCCTGGGTCGACGCGCGCGAGGCCGACGACGCCGCGCTGGCGCGCTGGGGCGTCGACTCGCGCAACAGCGGCGGGGTCTGAGCGCGGCGCGTCAGCGCGTGCGCAGCGCGGCCAGCACCGCCGCGACGCGCCGATGCAAGACCAGCCAGCCGCGCCAGCCCAGCCACAGGCGACCGAGCCAGCGCAGGCCGCGGCGCGGCCGCAGCAGCGCCAGCAGCAAGCCGCCGACGCCGATCGCGCCGGCACCGACGCCGATCGCGCCACGCCACTGCCGCCACTGCGCACCGAGCGCCTCGGCTTCGTCGAGCAGCACGAGCAAGTCGACGCGCTGGCGCGCGCTGCGCTCGAGCAGCCGACCCTTGCGCTGCAACAGCGCGGCGTGATCAGCGCGCATCGCGGCGGCGCAACGCGGCGCGGTCGCGCCTGAGCTCGTCGATGCTCGACGCGAACAGCGCGCTGCCGGCGGCGAAGCTGCGCGCCGCGGCGCTGGCCGCGGCGATGCCGCCGGCGCCCAGCAGCAGCGTGCCGACGCCGAGCACCAGCAGGCGATGGCTGTCCCACAGCGCCACGGTCAGCCACAGCACCGCGAACAGCAAGGCACCGGCCAGCAGCAGCGCGGCCAGCACGGTCATCAGCAGCAGCCGCGCGATGCGCAGCTTTTCTTCCTGCAACTCGACCGCGAGCAGCTCGAGCCGCGTCTGCGCGGCGTCGAGCAGCGTGTCGAGCCGCGCGCGCAAGGCGGCCAATTTACTTGCGGCCGACGAGCAGGCCGAGCAGGAAGGCGAGGCCGGCGCTGGCGCCAACGGCCTTCCACGGGTTGTCGTGCACGTACTGGTCGGTCGCGCGCGCTGCCTCGCGGCCGCGGGCGAGCAATTCGCTCTCGAGCGCGCCGAGGTCGCCGCGCGCCTGCACGAGCTTGGCGCCGAGGCTGGAGCGCAACTCGGCGATGCGGTCACCGGCCTGACCCGCGGTCAGTTTGAGCAGCTCCTCGGCGTCGGCGGCGACTTCGCGCAGGTCGGCGACGAGTTTGTCGGTGGCGGTCGAGGTGTCGGTAGGCATGTCGTTCTCCTGTTGCGTGGGCTGGTCGGCACCAGCATAGCGCCGCGTCGGTTCCGCGGCACCCCCCATGTTGCCGCCGGGGGCGCCGCGGCGCCTTCATCCAGATCAACAGCGCCGAGCTTGAAAAACCGCGCCGGCGCCGCATGTAAGCGACGTCCCACGGAGAATGCGATGCGCATCGAAAAACTCACGACCCAGTTCCAGGAGGCCCTCGGCGAGGCCCAGTCGCTTGCGGTGGCGCGCGACAACCCCTACATCGAACCGCTGCACCTGCTCGGCGCGATGTTGCAGCAGGACGGTCCGAAGGCGCTGCTGGCGCGCGCCGGGGTCAACGCCGGCGGGCTGCTGAACAGCGTGCAGGGCGCGCTGCAGCGGCTGCCGCAAGTGCAGGGCGGCGACGGCAACGTGCAGCTCAGCCGCGAGCTCAACAATCTGCTGAACCTGACCGAGAAGGAAGCCGGCAAGCGCGGCGACCAGTTCATTCCCAGCGAGCTGTTCCTGCTCGTGCTGGCCGACGACAAGGGCGAGGCCGGCCGCCTGGCGCGCGAAGCCGGGCTGGCGCGCAAGACGCTGGACGCGGCGATCGACGCGGTGCGCGGCGGCGCCAGCGTGAACAGCGCCGACGCCGAGACCCAGCGCGAGGCGCTGAACAAGTACACGCTGGACCTGACCGAGCGCGCGCGTGCCGGCAAGCTCGATCCGGTGATCGGCCGCGACGACGAGATCCGGCGCACGATCCAGGTGCTGCAGCGGCGCACGAAGAACAACCCGGTGCTGATCGGCGAGCCCGGCGTCGGCAAGACCGCGATCGTCGAGGGGCTGGCGCAGCGCATCATCGGCGGCGAGGTCCCCGACAGCCTGAAGGACAAGCGCGTGCTGGTGCTCGACATGGCCGGGCTGCTCGCCGGCGCGAAGTTCCGCGGCGAGTTCGAGGAGCGGCTCAAGGCCGTGCTGAAGGAAGTCGCGGCCGAGGAGGGCCGCGTGATCCTGTTCATCGACGAAATCCACACCATGGTCGGCGCGGGCAAGGCCGAAGGCGCGATCGATGCCGGCAATATGCTCAAGCCGGCGCTGGCGCGCGGCGAGCTGCACTGCATCGGCGCGACCACGCTCGACGAGTACCGCAAGTACATCGAGAAGGACGCCGCGCTCGAGCGCCGCTTCCAGAAGGTGCTGGTCGACGAGCCCAGCGTCGAGGCGACGATCGCGATCCTGCGCGGTCTGCAGGAGAAGTACGAGCTGCACCACGGCGTCGACATCACCGACCCGGCCATCGTCGCCGCGGCCGAGCTGTCGCAGCGCTACATCACCGACCGTTTCCTGCCCGACAAGGCGATCGACCTGATCGACGAGGCGGCGTCGCGCATCAAGATGGAAATCGACTCCAAGCCCGAGGCGATGGACCGCCTCGACCGCCGCCTGATCCAGCTGAAGATCGAGCGCGAAGCGGTGCGCAAGGAAACCGACGAGGCGTCGCGCAAGCGGCTGGCGCTGATCGAGGCCGAAATCGAGCGTCTGGGCAAGGAGTATGCCGACCTCGACGAGATCTGGAAGGCCGAGAAGGCCGCGGTGCAGGGTTCGGCGCACATCAAGGAGGCCATCGACGCGCTGCGCTTCCAGATCGACGAGCTGACGCGCAAGGGCGATTTCAACAAGGTCGCCGAACTGCAGTACGGCCGCCTGCCGGAGCTCGAGCGCCAGCTGCGCGATGCGCAGGCCAAGGAGTCGTCGTCGGCCGCGGCCGCGCCCAGGCTGCTGCGCACCCAGGTGGGCGCGGAGGAAATCGCCGAAGTGGTTTCGCGCATGACCGGCATTCCGCTGGCCAAGCTGCTGTCGGGCGAGCGCGACAAGCTGCTGCAGATGGAGGCGCGGCTGCACCAGCGCGTGGTCGGCCAGGACGACGCGATCCGCGCCGTGTCGGACGCGATCCGGCGTTCGCGCGCCGGGCTGTCGGACCCGAACCGGCCCTACGGCTCGTTCCTGTTTCTCGGCCCGACCGGAGTGGGCAAGACCGAGCTGTGCAAGGCACTGGCCGAGTTCCTGTTCGACAGCCAGGATCACCTGATCCGCATCGACATGAGCGAGTTCATGGAAAAGCACTCGGTGGCGCGGCTGATCGGCGCGCCTCCGGGCTACGTCGGCTACGAGGAAGGCGGCTATCTGACCGAAGCGGTGCGGCGCAAGCCCTACAGCGTGATCCTGCTCGACGAAGTCGAGAAGGCTCACCCGGACGTGTTCAACGTGCTGCTGCAGGTGCTCGACGACGGCCGCCTGACCGACGGCCAGGGCCGCACGGTCGACTTCAAGAACACCGTGATCGTGATGACCTCGAACCTGGGTTCGCAGCAGATCATGGCGCTGGCCGGCGAGCCGCAGCAGCGCGTGCGCGACGCGGTGTGGGCCGAGGTCAAGCAGCATTTCCGCCCCGAATTCCTCAACCGGATCGACGAGGTCGTCGTGTTCCATGCGCTCGACCAGCAGCAGATCGAAGGCATCGCACGCATCCAGCTGGCGACGCTGGAGCGGCGCCTGGAGCAGCTCGAGATCCGCCTCGAGGTGTCGCCGCAGGCGCTGGCCGAAATCGCCAAGGCCGGCTTCGACCCGGTGTTCGGCGCGCGCCCGCTCAAGCGCGCGATCCAGAACCAGCTCGAGAACCCGCTGTCGAAGCTGATCCTCGAAGGGCGCTTCGGGCCGAAGTCGGTGATTCCGGTCGACGTGCGCGACGGCGCGCTGAGTTTCGAGCGCGTCGTGCATTGAAGTGGGCGCCGGGCGCCCACTGAAGCCTCGCGGCGGCGCTACGATGGCGGCTTGTCCCTCGATGCCTGCAGGAGTTCGCCGATGAGGTCTGCCGCGCGGTCGCGCCGCCGCTTTCTTGCTGCCGCCGGTTGCGGCGTGCTGCTGGCCGCTTGCGGGCGCAAGCAGCACTGGGATCTGGACAACGTCAGCTCGGTGCTGCCGGCGCTGCGCTTCGACCTCGTCGACGACAGCGGCGCCAAGGTCACCGCGGCCAGCTACGCCGGCAAGGCGGTGATCCTGTATTTCGGTTACACGCACTGCCCCGACGTGTGTCCGCAGACGATGTCCAACCTGGCCGCCGCGGTCAAGTCGCTCGGGGCGCAGGCCGACGACGTGCGCATCCTGTTCGTCTCGGTCGATCCGGCACGCGACACGCTGCCGATCCTGCGTGCCTACACGCGCGCGTTCAGTCCGCAGGCGGTTGGGCTGACCGGCAGCATGAGCGAGATCCAGGAAGCGGCCAAGCGCTTCCACGTCGCGTTCAACTACGGTGCGAAGGACAAATACGGCAACTACACGGTCAACCACAGCGCGGCGATCTACCTGTTCGACCGCCAGGGGCACGGCATGCTGATCGGCTCCGACCAGTCGCCGCCGCAGGCCATCGCGCACGACCTGAAGCAGCTGCTCGCCGATTGAAGCTGCTCGGCGATTGAGCGCGCGGCGCGCTCGCGCCGCCGCGCCGCGTTTCGTGCACTGCATCAAGGCGCCGGCTGCGGCGCCGGGCTACAAGATCGTCGTCAGCCGAACTTGCCCCGCCCATGTCCACTCCTGCCGGCGCCCGCACCGGCGCCCGCTCGCGCCGGCGCAGCCACCTGACGCTTGCCGCGCTCGTCGCGCTGGCGGCACTGGCGCTCTTGATGTGGCGGCTGCGCCCGCCCGCGCCGCTGCACTACACGACCGTGGTCGTCGGCCGCGGCACCGTGTCGCGCGCGATCGCGGCCACCGGCACCGTCAACCCGGTGATGACGGTGATGGTCGGCTCCTATGTCTCGGGGGTGATCCAGGCGCAGTACTGCGACTTCAACACCCGTGTGCGCCGCGGCCAGCTGTGCGCGAAGATCGACCCGCGTCCGTACCAGACCGTGGTCGACGAGAACGCCGCGGCGCTGGCCACCGCGCGCGCGCAACTGGCCAAGGACGGCGCCGCGCTGGACTACGCCGAGCTGAACCTGGCGCGGCAGACGACGCTGCTGGCACGCGGCGTCGCGGCGCAGGACGCGGTCGACGCCGCGCGCAGCGCCCAGCGCCAGGCGCGCGCGCAGCGCGAGCTCGACCTCGCCGTGGTGCGCCAGCGCGAGGCGGCGCTGGCCGCCGCGCGCGTCAACCTCGGCTACACCGACATCGTCTCGCCGGTCGACGGCACCGTGGTCACGCGCAACGTGACCGTGGGGCAGACGGTGGCGGCGAGCTTCCAGACGCCGACGCTGTTCCTGATCGCCACCGACCTGACGCGCATGCAGGTCGACACCAACGTCAGCGAAAGCGACATCGGCGACGTCACGACCGGCGACGCCGCCAGCTTCGACGTCGAGGCCTACCCCGGGCGCAGCTTCGGCGGCCGCGTGCTGCAGGTGCGGCAGGCGCCGCAGGCGGTGCAGAACGTCGTCACCTACGACGTCGTGGTCGGCGTCGACAACCCCGCGCTGGCGCTCAAGCCGGGCATGACCGCCACCGTGGCCATCGTCGTCGCCGAACGCCGCGACGTGCTGCGCGTGCCCGACCAGGCGCTGCGCTACGCGCCGGCCGGCGCCCCCGAGGCGGTCGCCGGTGACGGGCAGGGCCGCGTCTGGGTGCTGCGTGACGGCGCGCCGCAGGCGCTGGCGCTGCGCACCGGTCTGGACGACGACAGTTACACCGAAGTCGTCGGCGGCGCCTTGCGCGCCGGCGACCGCGTGATCGTCGGCGAGCAGCGCGAGGCGCCGCGCGGCGCCGCGCCCGCGCCGCTGCGCTTCGGGTTGTGAGGCGATGGCCGAAGACGCGGTGATCGAGCTGCGCGCGGTGTCGCGCGTGTACCGCGCCGGCGACACCGAAGTGCGCGCGCTCGACGCCGTCGACCTGAGCATCGCGCGCGGCGAGTTCGTCGCGATCATGGGCGCGTCGGGATCGGGCAAGTCGACGCTGATGCACGTCTGCGGCTGCCTGGATCGGCCCAGCGGCGGGCACTACCGGCTCGAAGGCGTCGACGTCGGCGGCCTCGACGAGCGCGAACTGGCGCGCATCCGCGGCGGCCGCATCGGTTTCGTGTTCCAGAGCTTCAACCTGCTGGCGCGCACCAGCGCGCTCGACAACGTCGCGCTGCCGCTGCTGTACGCGGCGGACGGGCCGACGCGACGCGCCGAGCGCCAGGCGCGCGCGCGCGACGCGCTGCGTCTGCTCGGCCTGGCCGGGCGCGAGGCGAACACGCCGGCGCAGCTCTCGGGCGGGCAGCAGCAGCGGGTGGCGATCGCCCGCGCCTTGATCAACCGGCCGGCGCTGCTGCTGGCCGACGAGCCGACCGGCAACCTCGACACGCGCACCTCGCACGAGATCATGCAGTTGCTGCGCGAGCTCAACGCGCGCGATCGCGTCACCGTCGTCGTCGTCACCCACGAGCGCGACATCGCCGACTACGCCGATCGCGTGATCACGATGCGCGACGGCCGCATCGTCAGCGATGCGCACAACGCCGCGCCGGCGACGGCCGCGGCAGCGGCCTCCGGCCATGCCGCGGCCGCGGCCGCGCCGCTCGCTGGCGCGGCTGCTGCCGACGGCGGCCGTGCGCGCCACGCCGGCATCGCCACGATGATCGCCGCCGCCGCGGCGCAGGCGCTGGCGCGCAACACGATGCGCTCGGCGCTGACCGTGCTCGGCGTGTTCATCGGCGTGGCCGCGCTGATCGTGATGGTCGCGGTCGGGCAGGGCGCCAACGCCGCGGTGCGGCGGCAGATCGAGAGCCTGGGAACCAATCTGCTGGTCGTCGTGCCGGGGGCGACGACGCGCGCCGGAGTGCGCGCCGGCTTCGGCAGTGCGTCGACGCTGACCGTCGACGACGCGCGCGCGCTGCGCCGTGACGATCCGGCGGTGGCCGACGTGGCGTGGACCATCCGCCAGCTCGGCCAGGTGCAGTACGGCGGGCGCAACTGGACCACCAGCATCCAGGGCGTCACGCCGAGCTACCTGCCGATGACCAACTGGCGCATCGCGGCCGGGCGCGCGCTGCGCCCGGCCGACGAGATCGGCGCCGCGCGCGTCGTGCTGCTCGGGCAAAGCGTCGCGCGCCAGTTGTTCGCGCCCGACGACCACCCGGTCGGCGCCAGCGTGCTGGTGCGCGGGCAAAGCCTCAAGGTCGTCGGCCTGCTCGAAGCCAAGGGGCAGACCCCGTTCGGCCAGGACCAGGACGACCTGGTGATGATTCCGTTCAGCACGGCGCAGCGCAAGGTGCTCGGCGTCGCCGCGCCGAGCGCGGCGCAAAGCGTCGCGACGACGACCGTGTCGGGAATCAGCGTGCAGGTCGACACGACCGCGTCGGCGTTTCCGGCGCCGCCCAACCCCTACGGCATCGCGCCGCGGCTGTCGGGTTACGTCAACACGATCTTCGTGCAGGTCAACGCGGCCGCGCAGATCGGCGACGCGATGCGCCAGATCACCGCGACGCTGCGCCGCCGCCACCGGCTCAAGGCCGACGCCGCGGCTGACTTCTCGCTGCGCAACCTGAGCCAGATCGCCGAGACCGCGCAAAGCTCGGCCGGCATCATGGCGCTGCTGCTCGCGGTCGTCGCGTCGATCTCGCTGCTGGTCGGAGGCATAGGCATCATGAACATCCTGCTGGTCTCGGTCACCGAGCGCACGCGAGAGATCGGCCTGCGCATCGCGATCGGCGCACGCCGCGTCCACGTGCTGCTGCAGTTTCTCGCCGAAGCCGTGTTCCTCAGCGTGGCCGGCGGCCTCGCCGGCATCGTCGCCGGCGTCGTCGTCTCCGCGCTGGTGTCGCTGCTCGCGCACTGGCCGACCTTGCTGTCGCCGCTGGCGGTGAGCGGCGGCTTCGCGTTCTCGGCCGCGGTCGGCGTGTTCTTCGGCTATTACCCGGCGCGCAAGGCGGCACGCCTGGATCCGATCGAGGCGCTGCGTTATGAATAGTGGACCGGCGCGACTCGGCGCGACGCTGCTGCTGGCGGCAACGCTCGGCGGCTGTGCCGCCGGGCCGGACTTCGTCGCGCCGCTGCCGCCGTCGCAGCGCGGCTACACGCCGCAGCCGTTGCGGCCGGCCGATGCCGGGGCTGCCGATCCGCGGCAGACGATCGCCGCCGGTGCGGCGGCGCCGCGCTGGTGGCGCGGGTTCGACTCGCGCGCGCTCGACGACGTCGTCGAGCTGGCGCTGCGCGACAGTCCGCGGCTGGCGCAGGCGGTCGACGCGCTGGCGCAGGCCGACGCGCTGGCGCGCGCCGAGGCGGGGGCGCGGCTGCCGCAGCTCGACGTTGACGCGCAGGCCGTGCGCAGCGGCGGTGGCGGGGCGCCTGCGGCCCATGCGTACAGCGCCGGCCCGCTGGTCAGCTACGACGCCGACGCCTTCGGCCGCCGCCGCCGCCTCGTCGAGCAGCAGTTCGCGCTGGCCGAGGTGCAGCGCGCGCAGCTCGACGCGGTGCGCCAGGCGCTGGTCGCCGCGGTCGTCGCGCGCGCGATCGACGTTGCCGCGGCGCGCGCGCAGCTGGCCGCGGTGGCGCAACTGCTCGAGACCGATCGCGCCGCGCTGGCGCAGACGCTGGCCGCGCAGGCTGCCGGCGGCGCGTCGGCCGCCGACGTCGCCGCCGCGCGCAGCCAGCTCGCGGCCGACGAGGCGCTGTTGCCGCCGCTGCGCCAGGGCGAAGCGCTCGCGCGCGACGCGCTGGCCGTGCTCGTCGGCCACGCGCCGGCCGACTGGCGCCCGCCCCATTTCGACTTCGCGCAGCTGCAGCTGCCGCTCGAGCTGCCGCTGGTGGTGCCGTCGGCGCTGGTGCGCCAGCGCCCCGACATCGTCGCCGCGCAGGCGCAGCTGCACGCCGCAAGCGCGGCGCTCGGCGTGGCCAGCGCCGACCTCTACCCGCAGCTCACGCTCAGCGCGTCGTGGAGCTGGCAGGCGAGCGCGGTCGGCGCGCTGTTCGATCAGCCCGCGCTGTGGCAGCTCGCCGCCGGCGCCACCGCGCCGCTGTTCCACGGCGGCGCCTTGCGCGCGCGGCGCGACGCCGCCGCGGCGGCGTGGCGCGGCCAGCTCGCCGCCTACCGCGATACCGTGCTCGGCGCCTTCGGCCAGGTCGCCGACGTGATGCAGGCGCTCGACCACGACGCGCAGTTGCTCGCCGCGCAAGGTCGCGCGCTCGCCGCCGCCGAGACCTCGCTGCGCCTGCAGCAGGCGGCATGGGCCGCCGGCGGCGCCAGCTACGCGCAAGTGCTGCTCGCGCAGCGTGCCCGGCAGCAGGCCTTGCTCGGCGTCGTGCGGGCGCGCGCGCAGCGCTACCTGGATACCGCGCAGTGGTTCGCCGCGATCGGCGCCGCCTGCGACTGACGCGCGCCGACTCAGTCGGGCTCGCCGCCCAGGCTCCACCAGTTCTGCCGCGTGTCCTTGCGCGCCTTCGCGCGGTACATCGCCGCGTCGGCGGCGCGCAGCAGCGTGCGTGCGTCGGCGCCGTCGTGCGGGTACAGCGCCGCGCCCAGCGTCATGCGCACCGCGGCGCTTTGCCCGTGGGCGAGCTCGAACGGCGCCGCGACGCAGTCGTGCAGGCGCTGGATCGCCGGCACCGCCTGGTTGCGCGCGTGGCGCGGTTCGATGCCCTTGAGGATGACGACGAACTCGTCGCCGCCGATGCGCGCGATGAAATCGGAGCCGCGCAGCAGCGTCTTCGCGCGCGCGGCGAACTTCTGCAGCAGCGCATCGCCGGCGGCGTGGCCGTAGCGGTCGTTGACCGGCTTGAAGTCGTCGAGGTCGATCAAGCCGACGAGCAGCCCGCTGCCCTGGCGGTGCGCGTCGGTGATCGCGCCGGGCAGGTATTGCTCGAGGGCGTAGCGGTTGGGCAGCCCGGTCAGCGCGTCGTGGTGGGCCTGGAACGCCGCGTCGGCCTCGAGCTTGCGCAGCTGCTCGGTCTGCTCGTCGCGCAGCGTGACGTCGACCACGGTCCACACCGCGATCGGCTTGCCCTGCGGCTGCGGCAGCAGCCGCCCCGACAGGTCGCAGCTGATGAGCTCGCCGTCGCGGCATTTGAGGTGCACGCTGAGCAATTGCACGGCGCCCGATTCGTACATCCGAGGGTAAAGATCGTGGATGCGCTGGAACTCGGTCGGGTCGGCGTACAGCGACATCGTCGGGTGGCCGACGAGGTCGTCGATGCTGGCGTAGCCGAGCATTTCGGCGAAGCGCGCGTTGGCGCTGACGATGCGGTTGCCCTGGGTCATCGTGACCCCGGCGACCGCGTTGTCGAGCAGGATCTGGCGCAGCAGGTCGTTCTGCCGCTGGCGCGCTTCCATCGCGATGCGGTCGAGGCCGCGCGACACGCCGGTGCCGAGTTCCTCGAGCACCGCGCGCACTTCGGCGTCGAACGCGCCTTCGTCGCGGTGGTAGACCGCCAGCACACCCCACATGTGGCCGTCGCGCCGCACCGGCAGCGCGGCGACCGCGCCGAGCCCGTGTTCGCGCGCCCACGCCTTCCACGGCCGCGCCGACGCCGCGCCCTGGATCGACGCGTTGTAGTGCGCCGTACCTTCGCGCCAGGTGAGCCCCATGCAGCCCAGGCCTTCGGCAACGTCGGGGTCGATCGACGTGCGCGCGTGCTCGAGATAGCCGACCGCGCCACTCGAGGCCAGCGGCCGGAACCAGCCGCCGAGGTCGGGCACGCCGATCCAGGCCAGCTCGAAGCCGCCGGCCTCGACGGCCAGCGCGCAGACCTCGGCCAGCATCGCCGGCTCGGTGGCGCTGCTGGTGATCGCGTGGTTGGCCCTGGCCAGCAGCGCGGCCACGCCGCGTGCGGCACGCAACGCGCGCTGCGCGGCAAGCTCGCGGGCGCAGGCCTGGGCCAGCTCGGCGCGCACCCGTTCGAGCTCGGCGCGCAGCCGCGCCTGAGCGTCGTCGACGGGCGCGTCTTCGGGTCGAAGCTCGGGGAGTGCTCGCTCGCTCATCCTTCCTTCCCTCCGGGGCGGTGCGGTGCCCAGCTTACACGCGGCTTGCCCGCGGGGGAATGGGGCGCCGTGGCAAGCGTTGCGTGGTGCAAGCTGCGCGTGTTCTTGATGCACATCAGCGGCGTCGCGTCGCGCGGACTGGCCGTGATGCTCCAGGGCGCCCTCGCGGGCCTAGCATCGATGCATCGATGGGCGACGGGGCAAGGTGGCGTTTGCCGTCTCGGGCCCGCTTCGGGAGGTATGAGGCGATGACGAAGACGCTGGCGGCGGTGCTGGTGGCGATGGCCTGCGGCGGGTTGGTATCGGCCGCGCAGGCGCAGTCCGCCTACGCGGCCAAGGACGTGAACCTGCGCGCTGGACCGGCGCGCGACTACCCGGTGGTCGCGGTCGTGGCGGGCGGTGCGAGCCTGGCGGTACAGGGCTGCCTGTCCGACTACAGCTGGTGCGACGTCATCGCCGGGCCGTACCGGGGCTGGGTCTACGCCGGCAACATCGATTACGCCTACGACGGGCAGTACGTGCCGCTGCTCGGCTACGGTCCCGAACTCGGCATCGCGATCGTCGGTTTCGTGTTGTTCGACTACTGGAGTCGCTACTACGTGAACCGCCCCTTCTACCGCGACCGCGAGCGCTGGGAACACCACGCGCCACCGCGGCCGCGCGCGCGTCGCGAGCCGCCGATCCTGCCCGCACCGGCGCAGCCCGCGCCACGCCCAGCGGCGCCCGGCTGGACGCCGCCGGCGGT
>JAJZHH010000143.1 GCA_021804595.1 Pseudomonadota bacterium | reverse complement strand
GACGATGCCGGTCAGCGACGTCAGCCCGGGCAGGATTTCCTGGCCGCTGACGATGCCGTAGCGCCGCGTGTGCTCGCGCGGCACTTCCTCGGTGGCCAGCACGCTGCGGCCGTGGCGCGCGTGCACCTCGACCATCTGCGCCATCACCGGCGGCGTGCCGACCAGCAGGTCGTCGGCCAGCAGCACCGCGAAGGGCTCGTCGCCGACCAGGCGCTCGGCGCACAGCACCGCGGCACCGAGCCCGTTGGCCACCGGCTGGCGCACGAACACGCACTGCACGTCGGCCGGCTTGACGCTGCGCACGACGTCGAGCAAGGCCTGCTTGTTGGACGCCTCGAGTTCGTGCTCGAGCTCGTAGGCGGTGTCGAAATGGTCCTCGATGGCGCGCTTGTGGCGGCCGGTGACGAAGATCATTTCGGTGATCCCGGCCGCGTACGCTTCCTCGACCGCGTATTGGATCAGCGGCTTGTCGACCACCGGCATCATCTCCTTCGGCGTGGCCTTGGTCGCGGGCAGGAAGCGGGTGCCGAGCCCGGCGACCGGAAACACGGCTTTGGTGATGGCTTGAGTCATGCGCTCGATCCTCCAGTATCAAACGGTCAAGAATAGTCGGTAACGGCGACGTGTCGCACCACTCAACCGAGGCGGGACAGTTGTTCCTGCACCTTGGCCAGCGTTTCGCCGAACTCGGTCTGGCGGCGGCGCTCCTGCTCGACGACCGCTGCCGGTGCGCGCTCGACGAAACTGGCGTTGCCCAGCTTGGCTGCCGTCTTCGCGATCTCGGCCTGCAGCCGCGCGACTTCGCGGCCGAGGCGCTCGCGTTCGGCGGCGACGTCGACCTCGACGTACAGCGCCAGCCGCGTCGCGCCGACGATCGCGGTCGGCGCCGCCTGCACCGCGGCCATCCACTGCGCTTCGTCGTCGAACAACTTGAGCTCCGATACCCGCGCCAGCGCCTGCAGCGCGGCGGCGTCGGCGCGCAGCGCCGCGGTGTCGCCGCAGGCCAGCAGCGGCAGCCGCTGCGCCGGCGACACGCCGAGTTCGCCGCGCAGGTTGCGGCAGGCGTCGACCAGCTGCTTGAACGCGGCGAAGTGGGCTTCCGCGGCATCGTCGATCTTGTCCGCGCGCGGCTGCGGCCACGGCGCCACCGCGAGGCTGGGGCCGGCGCGTCCGGCCAGCGGGGCGACCTTCTGCCACAGCTCCTCGGTGATGAAGGGCATGATCGGGTGCGCCAGCCGCAGCACCGTCTCCAGTGTGCGCAGCAGCGTGCGGCGCGCGCCGCGCTGCAGCGCCGGCGTGCCGCCGGCGATCTGCACCTTGGCGATTTCCAGGTACCAGTCGCAGTATTCGTCCCAGACGAACTGATAAATCGCCTGCGCGGCGAAATCGAGCCGGTAGTCGGCCAGGCCCTGCGCGACCTGCTGCGCGCAGCGCTGCAGGCGCGACGCGATCCAGCGGTCGGCTGCGGAGAAGTGCAGCTCGCCCTCGGGGCCGCAGGCCGCGTCGCAGGCCTCGACGCCGCGTTCGCGCGCGTCCAGGCCCTCGACCTGCAGCAGCACGAAGCGCGTCGCGTTCCACAGCTTGTTGCAGAAGTTGCGATAGCCCTCGCAGCGCTTGGTGTCGAAGTTGATGTTGCGGCCGAGCGTGGCCAGCGACGCGAAGGTCATGCGCAGCGCGTCGGCGCCGTAGGCCGGGATGCCGTCGGGGAACTCGCGTTCGGTGGCGCGGCGCACCGCCGGCGCGGTCTCCGGCCGGCGCAGCCCGGTGGTGCGCTTGTCGAGCAGCGGCGCCAGCTCGATGCCGTCGATCAGGTCGACCGGGTCGAGCACATTGCCTTCGGACTTGCTCATCTTCTTGCCGTGCGCGTCGAGCACCAGGCCGTGGATGTAGACGTCGCGGAACGGCACGCGGCCGGTGAAGTGGGTCGTCATCATGATCATGCGCGCGACCCAGAAGAAGATGATGTCGTAGCCGGTGACCAGCACCGACGACGGCAGGAACAGGTCCATCTCGGGCGTCGCGTCGGGCCAGCCCATGGTCGAGAACGGCACCAGCGCCGACGAGTACCAGGTGTCGAGCACGTCGGGGTCGCGGTGCAGCGCGCCGTGGTAGCCGGCTTCGGCGGCCAGCCGCGCGGCTTCGTCGGCGTCGTGGGCGACGAACAGCTCGCCGCCGTCGCCGTACCAGGCCGGGATCTGGTGACCCCACCACAACTGGCGCGAAATGCACCAGTCCTGGATGTTCTCCATCCACTGGTCGTAGGTGTTGACCCAGTTCTCGGGCACGAAACGCACTTCGCCCGACTTGACCGCGTCGATCGCCTTCTGCGCGATGCTGCGGCCGTCGGCGGCCGGCTTGCGCGTGGCGACGAACCACTGGTCGGTCAGCATCGGCTCGACGATCTGCCCGGTGCGCGTGCAGCGCGGCACCATCAGCTTGTGCGGCTTGACCTCGACCAGCAGCCCGGCGGCGTCGAAATCGGCGACGATGCGGCGGCGCGCCTCGAAGCGGTCGAGGCCGCGGTAGGCCGGCGGCACCTCGTCGCTCATCGCCGCGTCCAGCGTCAGCACCGACAGCATCGGCAGGCCGTGGCGCTGGCCGACAGCGTAGTCGTTGAAATCGTGCGCCGGCGTGACCTTGACCACGCCGGTGCCGAACGCCGGGTCGACGTGGGCGTCGGCGATCACCGGCACGCGGCGCCCGCACAGCGGCAGCTCGACTTCGCGGCCGATCAGGTCGCGGTAGCGTTCGTCGTCCGGATGCACCATGACCGCGGTGTCGCCGAGCATGGTCTCGGGCCGCGTCGTCGCCACCACCACCGAGCCGCTGCCGTCGGCCAGCGGGTAGCGCAGATGCCACAGGAAGCCGTCTTCCTCGCTGCTCTCGACTTCGAGGTCGCTGACTGCGCTGCGCAGCACCGGGTCCCAGTTGACCAGACGCTTGCCGCGGTAGATCAGGCCTTCGCGGTACAGCCGCACGAAAGTCTCGACGACCACGCGCGACAGCCGCTCGTCCATCGTGAAGTACTCGTGGCGCCAGCTGACCGACGCGCCCATGCGGCGCATCTGCGCGGTGATGGTGTTGCCCGACTGCTGCTTCCAGCGCCACACGCGCTCGACGAAGGCCTCGCGGCCCAGCGCGTGGCGGTCGTCGCCGGCGGCGGCGAGCTGGCGCTCGACGACGATCTGCGTGGCGATGCCGGCGTGGTCGGTGCCCGGCACCCACAAGGTGTTGTCGCCGCGCATGCGGTGCCAGCGCGTCAGCGCGTCCATCACCGTCTGGTTGAACGCGTGGCCCATGTGCAGCGTGCCGGTGACGTTGGGCGGCGGCAGCTGCACGCAGAACGAGGCGCGGGCGGCGTCCAGCGTCGGCTCGGCGTAGCCTCGTTCGTCCCAGAACGCGCTCCAGCGCGCCTCGATGTCGGCAGGTTCGAAGGATTTGGCGAGGTCGGTCATGGTGTCGGGCTCGAGTGCGGCGCGGCGCGGCAAAAGCCCTCGATTGTAGGCGCCGGGCGGCGCGGTGCCGACGCGCCGCCGCCTACAATGGCGCCGATGGCAGACCTGCTCGCCCACCTCAACCCCGAACAGCTCGCGGCGGTCACGCTGCCGGCCGAAAGTGCGCTGGTGCTGGCCGGCGCCGGCAGCGGCAAGACCCGCGTGCTGACCACCCGCATCGCCTGGCTGATCTCGACCGGGCAGGCCTCGCCCGGCGGCGTGCTCGCGGTGACCTTCACCAACAAGGCGGCCAAGGAAATGCTCGCGCGCCTGGGCGCGCTGCTGCCGCTGCCGTTGCGCGGCATGTGGATCGGCACTTTCCACGGCCTGTGCAACCGCTTCCTGCGCGCGCACTGGAAGGCCGCCGCGCTGCCGCAGACCTTCCAGATCCTCGACAACCAGGACCAGCTGTCGGCGATCAAGCGACTGCTGAAGACCTTGAACGTCGACGAGCAGCGCGCGCCGGCCAAGCAGCTGCAGTGGTTCATCAACGCGCAGAAGGAGCAGGGCCTGCGCGCCGCCGACTGCGCGTCGCACGACGCCAACAGCCGGCTGTGGGCCGAGCTGTACGCGGCCTACGAAGCGCAATGCCAGCGCGAAGGCGTGGTCGATTTCGCCGAGCTGCTGCTGCGCAGCTACGAAGTGCTGCGCGACCACGCCGACATCCGTGCCCATTACCGCGCGCGCTTCCGCCACATCCTGGTCGACGAGTTCCAGGATACGAACCGGCTGCAGTACCGCTGGCTCAAGCTGCTCGCCGGGCCCGGCGAGGCGGAACCGGCCGCGGTGCTCGCGGTCGGCGACGACGACCAGAGCATCTACGCCTTCCGCGGCGCCAACGTCGGCAATATGGACGACTTCCAGCGCGAGTTCGGCGTGCGCCACCTGATCAAGCTCGAGCGCAACTACCGCTCGCACGCCAACATCCTCGACGCGGCCAACTACCTGATCGCGCACAACACGCGGCGCCTGGGCAAGACGCTGCGCACCGACGCCGGCGGCGGCGAGCCGGTGCGCGTCATCGAGCAGCCCAGCGAGCAGCAGGAAGCGCTGTGGCTGGTCGAGGAAATCCGGCTGCTGCTGCGCGAAGGCTACGCGCGCGACCAGATCGCGGTGCTGTACCGCGCCAACGCGCAGTCGCGCGCTATCGAAAGCGCGCTGTTCAACGCCGCGGTGCCGTACAAGGTCTACGGCGGCATGCGTTTTTTCGAGCGCGCCGAAATCAAGCACGCGCTGGCCTATATGCGGCTGCTGCACAACCCGCGCGACGACACCTCGCTGCTGCGCGTGGTCAACTTCCCGCCGCGCGGCATCGGCGCGCGCAGCGTCGAGCAGCTGCAGGACGCGGCCAGCCGCGCGTCGTGCGCGCTGGTCGATGCGGTCGACGCGGTCGGCGGCCGCGCCGGCACCGGCCTGCGTGGCTTCGTCGAGCTGCTCGACCGCGCGCGCGCCGACACCGCGGCGCTGAGCCTGCCCGAGCTGGTGCGTCACGTGCTCGAGGTGTCGGGGCTGCTCGAGCATTTCCGCGCCGAGCGCGACGGCCAGGACCGCGTCGAGAACCTCGAGGAACTGGTCAACGCCGCCGCCGCCTTCGTCACCCAGGAAGGCTTCGGCCTCGACGCGCGCGCGCAGCAGCACGACGAGCGGCCGCTGATCGACGCCGACACCGGCGAGACGCTGTCGCCGCTGGCCGCCTTCCTGGCCCACGCCGCGCTCGAAGCCGGCGACAACCAGGCGCAAAGCGGGCAGGACGCGGTGCAGCTGATGACGGTGCACGCGGCCAAGGGGCTGGAGTTCGACGCGGTGTTCATCACCGGGCTCGAGGAGGGGCTGTTTCCGCACGACAACGCGATGCAGCAGGCCGACGGCGTCGAGGAGGAGCGGCGGCTGATGTACGTGGCGATCACGCGCGCGCGCCGGCGCCTGTACCTGAGCTGCGCGCAAAGCCGCATCCTGCACGGGCAGACGCGCTACAACCTGCGCAGCCGCTTCCTCGACGAGTTGCCCGAGGAAGCGCTGAAATGGCTCAGCGCCAAGCGCGGCGAGATGCCGCGCGCCGCGTGGGCGTCGGCGCCG
>JAJZHH010000046.1:11130-21761 GCA_021804595.1 Pseudomonadota bacterium | reverse complement strand
GCTGACCCAGGCCAGCCGCGCGCGCTGCAGCAGCCCCGGCGCCATCAGCAGCAGGCCGCTGCCGATCAGCACCGGCGGCAGCGCGGCCAGGTCGGCCAGCCGCGCCAACGCGTCGGGGCCGCGCCGCAGCAGCTCGTGCCAGGCCTGCAGCAGCGCCAGCGCCTGCGACGCCAGCAGCGCGCCGCCGCCGACTGCCGCCAGCGCCGCGGCCAGCGGCGCCGCGCCGCGCGTCCACAGCGGCGCCAGGCGCGAGCGCAGGGCGGCGGGCTTCATCGCGCGCCGAGCACCTTGCCCGGATTGAACAGGCCCTGCGGGTCGAGCGCGGCCTTGACCGCGCGCATCATCTGCAGCGCCGCCGGATCCTTGTAGCGCAGCAGCTCGTCGACCTTGAGCTGGCCGATGCCGTGCTCGGCCGAGAAACTGCCGCCGCACGCCGCCACCGCGTCGTGCACGATGCGGTTGCAGGCTTCGCCGTGGCGGGCCAGGAACCCGGCGGCGTCAGCGCCCAGCGGCGCCTGCACGTTGTAGTGCAGATTGCCGTCGCCCAGGTGGCCGAACACGACCAGCCGGGCACCGGGCAAGGCCGCGGCGATCAACTCGGCGGTGCCTTCGACGAACGCCGCCATGCGCGAGATCGGCACCGCGATGTCGTGCTTGATGTTCAGCCCCTCGACGGCCTGCGCCAGCGGAATGTGTTCGCGCAGCGACCACAGCGCCTGCGCCTGCGCCAGGCTGGAGGCGACCGCGACGTCGTCGACGCCGCCCTGCTCGAGCGCGGCGCCGAGCACGTCCTCGAGCCGCTGCTGCGCGTGCGCGTCGCCTTCGCTGTCCGAGAGCTCGAGCAGCACGCACCACGGCGCGCGCAAGCTCAGCGGCAGCGGCAGCTGCGGAAAGTGCGCGCGCACCAGCTGCACGCTGTGCGCGCTCATCAGCTCGAAGCCGGTCAGCGCCGCGCCGAGCGCGGCGCGCGCGCGCTGCAGCAGCTCGACCGCGGCGCTCACGTCGGGCAGCGTCGCCAGCGCGGTGCGCTGCGCCGCCGGTTGCGCGAACAGCTGCATCGACGCCGCGGTGACGACGCCCAGCGTGCCTTCGGCGCCGATGAACAGGTCGCGCAGGTCGTAGCCGGTGTTGTCCTTGCGCAGGCTCGACAGCCCGTGCCAGACCTCGCCTTGCGCGGTGACCACTTCGAGGCCCAGACAAAGCGCGCGCGCATTGCCGTAGCGCAGCACCGCGGTGCCGCCGGCGTTGGTCGACAGCACGCCGCCGAGCGTGGCGCTGCCTTCCGACGCCAGGCTCAGCGGAAACAGCAGGCCCTGCGCGGCAGCCGCCTGCTGTACGTCGTGCAGCACGCAACCGGCTTCGGCGACGATCACGCCGTCGGCCGCAGACAGGCTGCGGATGCGCTGCATGCGCTGCAGCGACAGCAGCAGCTGGGTGCCGCTGGCGTCGGGGGTGGCGCCGCCGCACAGACCGGTGTTGCCGCCCTGCGGCACGATGCCGACGCGGTGTGTCGCGCACAGCTGCACGACCTCGGCCACCTGGCCGGTATCGGCCGGACGCGCCAGCGCCAGCGGCGCGCCCTGGTAGCGTCCGCGCCAGTCGCGCGCCGGGGCGGTCAGCGCGCCGGGCTCGTCGACCACGTGGCTGGCGCCGAGCAGCGCGCGCAGCGCGTCGATGAAGCGCTGGCGCTCGACGTCGCGCATCGCGCTCATCCGGCCAGCCGCAGCGCCGCGGCGGCCAGCCGCCGCCCCAGCGCGCGCGCCAGCTTGAGCTCGACCGGCTGCGCCGCGTCGGCGCCGGCATGGTGGCTGGCGCCGTAGGGGGTGCCGCCGGCACGGGTCGTCGTCAGCTCGGGTTCGGTGAACGGCAGGCCGACGATCAGCATGCCGTGATGCAGCAGCGGCAGCATCATGCTCAGCAGAGTCGATTCCTGGCCGCCGTGCAGGCTGGCGCTCGACGTGAACACCGCCGCCGGCTTGCCGGCCAGCGCGCCGCTCAGCCACAGCGGGCTGGTCTGATCGATGAAATGCTTCAACGGCGCGGCCATATTGCCGAAACGCGTCGGCGAACCCAGCGCCAGGCCGACGCATTGCTCGAGGTCGACGAGCTCGACGTAAGGCGGGCCGTCGGCCGGCACCGCCGGCTGCGGCTGCTCGACGACGGCGGCCACGCGCGGCACCGTGCGCACGCGCGGCAGCGCGCCGGGCACTTCGGCCACACCCTGCGCGATGGCTTCGGCCAGCGCTCGCGTGCCGCCGTGTACGCTGTAGTAGAGAATCAGGATTTCTCGCATCGTCCCTATCGTATGCTGCCGCGCCGCCGTCCGTCCGAATGGTTTCAGATTGTGCGCTTGCTGGGTGCGCGCGTCGGTGACGTGCGGCTGGCGCAAACCGCGGCCAGCCTGACCTTCACCAGCCTGGTTTCGCTGGTTCCACTGTTCGCGCTGGCGTTCGCGCTGTTCACCGCGTTTCCGGCCTTCCACGAATTGCAGCACACGCTGCAGCAGCGCTTCGCCGACGCCTTGCTGCCGCCGCACATCGCCACGACCGTGCTGCGCCACCTCGACGAATTCGCCGCCAAGGCCAAGAGCCTGGGTGCGCTGGGCATCGCCGGGCTGGTGCTGGCCGCCACCAGCATGCTGCTGACCGTCGACCGCGCGCTCAATTCGATCTGGCGCACCGCGCGGCCGCGGCCGCTGGCGCAGCGCGTGCTCGTGTACTGGGCCGCGTTGACGCTGGGGCCGCTGCTGCTGGGGGCGGCGCTGACCGTGTCGGGCGCGCTGCTGGCGGTCGACCACGGCTGGCTGCGGCAATTGCACGGCGGCGCCGATGTGCTGCTGACGCTGGCGTCGTGGCTGCTGACGGGCAGCGCGTTCGGCGCGCTGTACCGTTACGTGCCCAACACCGAAGTGCGCTGGCGCGACGCGCTGGCCGGCGGCATCGCCGCGGCGGTCGCGTTCGATCTGGCCGGACGCGCATTCGCCTGGTACATCGCCAGCGTGCCAACCTATACCGTCGTCTACGGCGCGTTCGCGACGCTGCCGCTGTTCCTGCTGTGGATCGACTGGAGCTGGATGGTCGTGCTGCTCGGCGCGATGCTCGCCGCCGCGCTGCCGCTGTGGCGCGTGCGCGCGCGCGTCGAGCGGCCGGCGGCCGGCGCCGACTTCGTGCTCGCGCTGCGCGTGCTGCGTGCGCTCGCCGACGCGCGAGGCACGCCGCGTGCGGGGCTCGAGATGTATGCGCTGGCCGCGGTCCTGCGCTGCGACCCACTGCGTTTGCCGCCGCTGCTCGACGTGCTCGAGACGCTCGGCTGGCTGGGACGCGTTGCCGGCCGCCCACCGCGCTGGGCGCTGCTCGTCGACCCGCGCACGACGCCGGCCGCCGCGTTGATCGACCGGCTGCTGCTCGACCACGCCTTGACACGGCGCACGGCGCCACCGCTGGAGGCACCGCTGGACGCACTGCTCGCCGCCGACGCGCGCGAGCAGCCGCTGCAGGAGCTGCTGTACGCGGCGCCGCGGAACGACGCGCTGACGCCGCGTTGATACCGCAAGCGGCCACGGCGCGCTACAGTCGCGCTGTCGCCGATCGCTGCGGCCACGGGGGAAGCTCGCGCCATGCAGATCACCGTTCATCGTGCCGCCGAACTCGCGCGCGTGCACCGCACGATCGCCGCGTCGACCTACAACGCGGCGCGGCTGCTGCAGCGGCGCAGCCGCGACGGTGTCGCCTTCGTGGCGATCCGCTCGATGCAAGTGCTGGCCGTGATCAGCGCCGACGAGTTCGTGTTCATCGATTCGGCACAGCGTGCCTGGGCCATGCTGGCGTGGGACCGTTTCGACAGCGCGTCGCGCGTCAGCCTGGCGCAGCCGATCGAGCACGATTGCGTCAGCTACGCGCCGGGAGCCACCGCGGCCATGCTGCGCCTGCCGAGCGAATTCCAGCGCGCGCTGCTCGAGCTGAGCGCGCGCTGCCGCCCGCAGCAAGCGGCGCGGGTGCTGCCGCTGCGCGCACGGCGCGACTGAGGTCGAGCCGGCGCCACCCGCCTGGCTTATTCGTCGTCGCCGAGCTCGGCGTCCCAGCCGCGGCGGCGCGCGTCGGCGATCGCCGCGTTGAAGATGCGCTCGTGGCGCGCGGCCAGCTCAGGCGGCAGCCGGCTGGGCAGGTTGCCGTGCTCGTCCCACGCCCGCTCGACACGTGCCGCCAGCGCCTGCATGCGCCCCAATGACCAGCCGGCGCAGTCCTCGTGCTCGTCGACGAAACCGAACACGCGCGCGTCGAGCACGATGCGGCCGAGCTGGGTGAGGCCATGGCGGTCGGCGTTCAGCCCCGGATAAGTGGGTTCGTCGCTCATCGGTATCAACGGATCGGAATCATCGGGTCAGCGCTGCGTAAAGCAGCGGCAAGCGCTCGGGCAGCCGCTGCACGTGGTCGATCACCAGGTAGCGATTCTGCCCGAAGATGCGCGCGACGTACGGGTCGGCACGCGGGTCGACGCTGATGCAGTAGCTGACGACGCCGTCGCGCGCGACCGCCTCGACCGCCTTCTTCGCGTCGGCGCGCAGGTAGTGCGGGTCGCGCACGTCGACGTCGGCCGGCTCGCCGTCGGTGATCACGATCAGCAGCTTGCGCGCCGAGCGCTGCTGCTGCAGATGGTGTCCGGCGTGGCGGATCGCCGCGCCCAGGCGCGTCGACAGCTGCCCGCTCATGCCGGCCAGGCGCGACTTGGCGTCGTCGCCCCACGGCTGCTCGAAATCCTTGAAACGCAGGTACTGCACGTCGTGGCGGCCGTCGGAACAGAAGCCGTGGATCGCGAACGGGTCGCCGACCTTGGCCACCGCGTCGGCCAGCAGCACGCAGGACTGGCGCGTCAGCTCGAGCACCGTGTGCTCGTGGCCGGCGACGCGCTCGTTGGTCGACTCGGACAGGTCGAGCAGCACCAGGATCGAGAAGTCGCGTTGGTGGCGAACGCTGCGCATCATGATGCGCGGGTCGGGCTGGCGTCGCGTGCGCACGTCGACGATGGCGTCGACCGCGGCGTTCAGATCGATGTCGTCGCCGTCCTCGAGCTTGCGCAGACGCTGCACGCCCTGCGGCTGCATCGCGTCGAGCAGGAACTTCATGCGCTGGATCTCGCGCCGGTACTGCGTCGCGATCGCATCGATCGAGCTCAACTCGCCGCGCCGGCCGCGGCGCTCGAGCACCGTGACCCAGGCCGGCCGCTCGAGCTGGATCTGATGGTCCCACTCGGCGTAGTGGAACGGCTCCGACACCGGCTCGCGCCCCCACGCCTGGTTGACGCTGACGCCGGCGTCCTCGTACGGAAACAGCTCGCTGCCGAGCACCCAGATTTCCTGCGCGTCGTCGCCGGCGCCTTCGACCTCGACCTCGTTGGCCATTTCCATCACGTTGACGTACTTGCGCAGCTGGCGCGAGACGTCGCGTCCGCCGGCCGCGGCGCGCTCGGCGTCGAAACCGTCGAAGGCCCAGAAGTAGCGGTTGTCGTCGCGGTACGGCGCGCGCGGCAGGTCGCGGCGCGGGTTGTAGCCGGCGGCGCGCGCGCCGAGCTGGTGCGCCAGCGCGACGCCGATGTCCCACGATACGGCGGCGTCGTCGAGCCGCGGCTGCGCCGCGGCGAAGCGTGCTCGTGCGTCGACGACCAGCGCGTCGTCGTCGACGTAGCCGGGATCGAGCAGCGCGCGCGCGATGCGGTCGAGCCAGTCGGCGACGCACTCGGCGCGCTGCGCGCTGGCGTCGTGCAGCCGCGCCCACAGCGGCTGCAGCCCGGGGAAGCGGCGGATCGCCAGCGCTTCGACGCGAGCGTCCTCGACGACGCCGACCAGCGCCATCTGCAGCGGGCTCAGGCCTTCGGCCGAAATCGGTCGGCGCGTGCCGACGACGTGCGCCGCGGCGTGCGCGGCGGCGGCGCGGTACAGCTCGACCGCGGCAACGCCGCCGTGGTCGTCGTAGGCGTCGGGCAGATGCAGCACGCCGTCCTCGATGAACGGGCGCAGGCCGTCGCGGGTCTCGTAGTCGCCCGAAGTCGGGCGCATGAAGAAGTCGCGCCCCCACAGCGCACGCAGATACATATTGATGCGGCGCTGCACGTCGACCAGCAAGGTACCCTTGCGCTCCTGGCCGAGCATGGCCTGCGCTTCGCGCGACTCGAGCGAGAAATAGCGGATCTGCTCGGCGTAGTCGGTGCGGTAGGCGTGCGCCCCCCACAGCGCCCAGCGTCGCAGCCCGCCGAGCGTGAGCTGGTGCAGCAGCACGTCGAGGTGTTCGAGCAGCGGGCGCACGCCGCGCGGCGCCTGCGCGACGAGCACGCCGATGAACTGCAGATAGGCCTTGAACAATTCGGCGTCGCCGAGCCGCTGCGCGGCGGTCGGCGCGGTCGCCAGCAGCAACTCGATGACGGCCCCCGAGGTCTTCGACGCCAGCGCCAGCGCGCTGGTGGCGAGTTCGCCGAGCACGTCCTCGCCGAGCTCGGCGGCGACTCGCGGCGCCTGCTCGATCCAGCTCTCGACCAGCGCGTCGCCGCGCCCCAGCGAGCGCAGCGCGCCGGCAGCCTTGACGTAGTTGTCGAGCCCGCGCGGGCTCAGCACGCGCGCGGCGCCGGCCCACGCCGCTTCGAGCACGTCGCGGCTGTGCGCCGACAGCGCTTCGAGGTAAGGCTCGTAATCGTCGAAGTGGATCGCCATCGGTCGCGCTCCGGGGCTGCTCGCGTCAGAAGAAGGTGGCCACCGCGGCGTCGAGCGCGTCGCGCATGTCGGGGTCGTCGGTGATCGGGCACACCAGCGCGACGCGACAGGCGGCGGGCGCGGCGACGCCGCCGGCGATCAGGCTCGCGGCATGGATCAGCATGCGCGTCGACAGGCCCTCGTCGAGGCCATGGCCCTTGAGGTTGCGCGAGCGCTCGGCGATCGACACCAGGCGCGCGGCGACGTCGGGCGCGACGCCGGCTTCGTGGGCGACGATCTCGACTTCGACGGCGTGCTCCGGGTAGTTGAAATCGAGCGCGCCGAAGCGCTGCTTGGTCGACGTCTTCAGATCCTTCATCAGGCTCTGGTAGCCGGGGTTGTACGAAATCACCAGCTGGAAGTCGGGGTGCGCGCGAACCAGCTCGCCCTTCTTCTCCAGCGGCAGCGCGCGGCGGCTGTCGGTCAGCGGGTGGATCACCACCGTGGTGTCCTGGCGCGCCTCGACGACTTCGTCGAGATAGCAGATCGCGCCGTGGCGCGCGGCCAGCGCCAGCGGGCCGTCCTGCCAGCGCGTGCCTTCGGCGTCGAGCAGGAAGCGTCCGACCAGGTCGCTGGCGGTCATGTCCTCGTTGCACGCGACGGTGATCAGCGGCCGGCGCAGGCGCCACGCCATGGCTTCGACGAAACGCGTCTTGCCGCAACCCGTCGGGCCCTTGAGCATCATCGGCATGCGCACCGAGTACGCCGCCTCGAACAGCTCGACCTCGTCGGCGAGCGGGCGGTAATAGGGTTCGGCGGGGATGCGGTAGGGGTCGATGACCGAACTCATCGCAAGCTCCTCGTGTGGGGGGCGGCCCCCGCCGGCCGCTGGCGCGGCGGGGGCCGGATGGCCGCGGGGCCGGTGCTTCAGACCGTCTTGCCGCGGAAGATGACCATCGCCGCGCCTTGCGACTGGGCGAAGTTGTCGTAGCCGACCAGACGCACGTGGTTGTCCGGGTTGGCCTTGTGGCAGGCCTCGGCTTCGGCCAGGATGCGGTCGACGTCGGTCTCGCCGAACATCGGCAGCTTCCACATATACCAGTACGAGTCCATCAGATGGGCCGGCTCGGTGTGCTCGATCGCCGGGTTCCAGCCCTGCTTGACGATGTACTCGACCTGCTGGCGGATCTGCGCCGGGTCCATCGGCGGCAGGTAGGAGAAGGTCTCGAACTTGCGGCTGCTCGGTTCGGACAGGCGCGACTTGTAATCCATCACTTCAGACATGATCTTTCCTTCGCAATCCGGTTTCACTTGTGCGCGACGTCGAGCTTGTCGACGGTGTCGAACTCGAACTTGATTTCCTTCCAGGTCTCCATCGCGACCTTCAGCTCGGGGCTGGCCTTGGCCGCCTCGGTCAGGATCGCCTTGCCTTCGCGCTCGACCTCGACGCCGCGGTTGCGCGCCTCGACGCAGGCCTCGAGCGCGACGCGGTTGGCCGCGGCGCCGGCAGCGTTGCCCCACGGGTGGCCCAGCGTGCCGCCGCCGAACTGCAGCACCGAGTCGTCGCCGAAGATGTTGACCAGCGCCGGCATGTGCCAGACGTGGATGCCGCCGGACGCCACCGGCAGCACGCCGGGCATCGCGCCCCAGTCCTGGTCGAAGAAGATGCCGCGCGAGCGGTCTTCCTTGATGTAGCTGTCGCGCATGATGTCGATCCAGCCCAGCGTGGCCTGGCGGTCGCCCTCGAGCTTGCCGACCACGGTGCCCGAGTGCAGGTGGTCGCCGCCGGACAGGCGCAGCGCCTTGGTCAGCACGCGGAAGTGGATGCCGTGGTGCGGATTGCGGTCGAGCACGGCGTGCATCGCGCGGTGGATGTGCAGCAGCACGCCGTTGTCGCGACACCACTGCGCCAGCCCGGTGTTGGCGCAGAAGCCCCCGGTCAGGTAGTCGTGCATGATGATCGGCGCGCCGATCGACTTGGCGTACTCGGCGCGCTTGAACATTTCGTCCGGGGTCGGCGCGGTAACGTTCAGGTAGTGACCCTTGCGTTCGCCGGTTTCGCGCTCGGACTTCTCGATCGCTTCCATGACGAAGTCGAAACGTTGCTTCCAGCGCATGAACGGCTGGGAGTTGACGTTCTCGTCGTCCTTGGTGAAGTCCAGGCCTCCGCGCAGGCACTCGTAAACCGCGCGGCCGTAGTTCTTCGCCGACAGCCCCAGCTTGGGCTTGATCGTGCAGCCGAGCAACGGGCGGCCGTACTTGTTCATGATGTCGCGCTCGACCTGGATGCCGTGCGGCGGGCCGTTGCAGGTCATCACGTAGGCGATGGGGAAGCGAACGTCCTCCAGGCGCAGTGCGCGCACGGCCTTGAAGCCGAACACGTTGCCGACCAGCGAGGTGAACACGTTGACCACCGAGCCTTCCTCGAACAGGTCGATCGGGTAGGCGATGAAGGCGTAGAAGCAGCTGTCGTCGCCGGGAACGTCCTCGATGCGGTAAGCGCGACCCTTGTAGTAATCGAGGTCGGTCAGCAGGTCGGTCCACACCGTGGTCCAGGTTCCGGTCGACGACTCGGCGGCGACCGCCGCGGCGGCCTCCTCGCGGTCGACCCCGGCTTGCGGCGTGATCTTGAAGCACGCCAGCAGGTCGGTGTCCTTCGGGGTGTACTGGGGTTCCCAGTAGGTCTGCCGGTATTCCTTGACACCGGCGTTGTAGGTCTTGGTGGCCATCGGCTCGAACTCCTTGCAGGTCTTGTCTCGTCAGCCCATGCCGAACGGCTCGGGCCCACGCAATGTAGGGCGGCTGGACGATAAAAAATAATTGTTTTTTTCGCGAGTTACCATAGATGAAAATCTATGGTTTAGCGGAGACGCCGATGCGCCATGCCACCTTGCGCCAACTGCGGGTATTCGAGGCCGTCGCCCGGTTGCGCAGCGTCACGCGCGCCGCCGACGAGCTGCACCTGACCCAGCCGACGGTTTCGATCCAGCTGCGCCAGCTGACCGAAGTGGCCGGACTGCCGCTGCTCGAACAGGTCGGCAAGAAGCTGTACCTGACGCAGGCCGGCGAAGCGCTGCAGCGCTGCTGCCGCGGCGTGGCCGACGAACTGGCGCGCTTCGAGATGCAGGTGGCCGACTTGAAGGGCATCAAGGCCGGGCGCCTGCGCCTGTCGGCGATCACCACCGCGCAATACTTCATTCCGCGCCTGCTCGGCGCCTTCTTCGCGCGCTACCCCGACATCGAGGTCGCGCTCGAAGTCACCAACCGCGGCCAGGTGCTGCGCCGCCTGGCCGACAACGCCGACGACCTGTACGTGCTCGGCCAGCCGCCCGAACGCGCCGACGTCGTCGCCGAGAGCTTTCTCGAAAATCCGCTGGTCGTCGTCGCGCCGCACGGCCACGCGCTGGCCGGCCAGCGCGGCGTCGAGCTCGCGCGGCTGGCCGAGGAGCATTTCCTGATCCGCGAAAGCGGCTCGGGAACGCGGCTCGCGGTCGAGAACCACTTCCGCGCCGCCGGCCTGGCCCTGCGCGTGCGCATGGAACTGGGCAGCAACGAAGCGATCAAGCTGGCGGTCGCCGGCGGCCTCGGCCTGGCCGTGCTGTCGGCGCATACGCTGGCGCTGGAGCGCAACAGCGACGAGCTGACCGTGCTCGACGTGCAGGGTTTCCCGATCCGCCGTCAGTGGTACGTGCTGCGCCCGGCCGACAAGCAACTGTCGGTGGTCGCCAGCACCTTCCTCGACTTCCTGCGCGCCGAAAGCCGCGCGCTGGCGCACAACGACCTGCCCGGACTCGGCGCGTTCACCGCGCGTTGACGCGGCCAGCGCGCGCAGGCCGCGCACGGCGCGCTGCCGCGCCGCTGACACCGCTTGGGTCGCGGCGCGAACGAACTTTCGCGCTGCCTCGCCCTAACCTGTCCGCACGCCATCGACAGGGGTTGGATGGAAAGCAGG
>JAJZHH010000046.1:7851-11030 GCA_021804595.1 Pseudomonadota bacterium | reverse complement strand
CGCGCAGGCCGCGCACGGCGCGCTGCCGCGCCGCTGACACCGCTTGGGTCGCGGCGCGAACGAACTTTCGCGCTGCCTCGCCCTAACCTGTCCGCACGCCATCGACAGGGGTTGGATGGAAAGCAGGCGCATGACGGCGCGAACGATTCCGCAACGGTTTCCGCGCTGCCACGCCGAGCATCGTGCGCGCTTCGGCGAGGCCGGCACGCGCACAGCCACCATCAAGGAGGATGAGGCATGAAACGTCGTCTGAGCGCGCCATGGCCGGGCTTGATCGCCGCGTTGCTGCTGTGGGGCGGCGGCAGCAGTCAGGCCGCGCCGCAACCGGGGGCCTACCAGCTGCGCTATTCGTTCGGCGCCTACCCCGACGGCAGCGAGCCCGCCGGCGGGCTGGTCGCCGACGCCGCCGGCAATCTGTACGGCACCACCCGGGCTGGTGGCCGCATGCACGGCGGCGTCGTCTACCGCATCGACGGCGTGAGCGGAGCCGAATCGGTGCTGCACTCGTTCGACCACACCAACCCGTATGACGCGTGGCAGCCTTCAGGCGCGATGCTGCTCGACAGCGCCGACAAGCTGTACGGCGTGGCCACGCGCGGCGGCGGCGGCTGGGGCGCCGGC
The DNA here is from genome assembly GCA_021804595.1 of Pseudomonadota bacterium. Taxonomy (GTDB): domain Bacteria; phylum Pseudomonadota; class Gammaproteobacteria; order Burkholderiales; family Burkholderiaceae_C; genus Thiomonas_A. The sequence continues at coordinate 10,409 of JAJZHH010000046.1, read as the reverse complement.
GCCGTGTTCACGGTCGATCTGCAGGCCCGTGCCGAGACGCTGCTGCACTCGTTCACCGGCGGTGCTGCCGATGGTTCGTCGCCGAGCGACCCCCTGCTGCTCGACGCGAACGGAAATCTGTTCGGCACCACGCCGCACGGCGGCGCGAACAGCACCGGCATCCTGTTCGAGATCGCCCCAGACGGGCGCGAGACCGTGCTGGCGTCGTTCGGCGAGGCCGAATCCGGCGCGCCCGCGGTGCCCAGCGGCAAGCTCGCGCTCGACGCCGCGGGCAACCTGTACGGCACCACCCAATACGGCGGCATGTACGGCTACGGCAGCGTCTGGCGTTTCACGCCGGCGTCGGGCTCGACCCCGGCGGAGCTGACGGTGTTGCACAGCTTCTCGTTCGCCCCCGCGGACGGCGAGCAACCGACCGGCGGCGTGCTGCTCGACGCCGCCACCGGCACGCTGTACGGCACCACCGAAATCGGCGGCGCCCACGACGCCGGCACCGTGTTCAGTTGCAGCATCAACGGCAGCGGCAGCAACGGCAGCGGCGAACGCATCGTCTATGCGTTCGGCAACACCCGCGGCAACGACGGCATGTGGCCGATGGCGCCGCTGGTGATGGACAGCGCGGGCACGCTGTACGGCACCACCGAATCCGGTGGCGCGGGCTACGGCACAGTGTTCACGCTCGAGACCCCGCCACCGGCGTCGAAACGGTGCTGCACAGCTTCGGCGGCTACGCCGCCGGCGACGGCGGCAGTCCCGGCCGGGCCCAGCTGCTGATCGACGCCGCCGGCCAGCTCGTCGGCACCACCCGCAGCGGCGGCGCCGACGACAACGGCACCGTCTACGCGCTGCCGCGTTGACCATCATCGCCCGCGGCGCCGCCGATGACACGAGGCTCGCGCCCCGTGCGAACGGCGCCCCACGAACTTTCGCGGCGCGCGGACACGAGCTGTCCGCACGCCGTCGCCATGGAGCCCCGACATGAACCGCCCCCACCTCGCCGCACCGCTGGCCGCCGCGCTCGCCGCCCTGATGCTGACCGCCTGCGGCGGCGGTGCGGGCAGCGGCACATCCGGCCCCGGCTACCGTGTCCTGCACGCCTTCGGCTCCGGCACTTCGCCGCAGGCGCCTATGGCCGGAGTGATCGAGGGCAGCGACGGCATGCTGTACGGCGTGACGCAAGAGGGGCGCAACAAAGGCTATGGCGCCGTATACAGCGTCGACCCGGCCAGCGGTCAGCTCGCGGTGCTGGTCTCGTTCGGCGTCAACGGCACCGAACAGAAACCGTCGGAAACCCTGGTCAGCGACGCCGCCGGCAATCTGTACGGCACGACGCAGGAAGGCGGCCAGGGCGGGCTCGGCACCGTGTTCGAAGTCGACGCCAGGACCCACGTCGAAACGGTGTTGCATGCCTTCACCGGCGGCGCGAAGGACGGGGCGACCCCGAGCAGCCCGCTGCTGATCGACGCCCACGGCAACCTGATCGGGACGACCTCTTACGGCGGCCCCGACGACGTCGGAACGGTGTTCGAAATCAGCCCGCAGCACACCGAAACAGTGCTCTATGCGTTCGGTCAGCAAGGCGCAGGCGGCCCACGCTATCCGATGGGCACGCTGGCGCTCGACAGCTCCGGCAAGCTGTACGGCAGCAGTCGCCGTGGCGGCAGCGCGAACCTGGGCACCGTGTATGCATTCACGCCGGGCACCGGCACCGCGCCGGGCACCGGCACCGCGCCGGGCACCGTCACCGTGTTGCACAACTTCGCCGGCGGCGCCGACGGCGCCGAACCGTGGGGCGGTGTCGTGTTCGACGCGGCGCACACCACGCTGTACGGCACGACCACCGCCGGCGGCCCGGCGGACCAGGGAACCGTGTTTGCGTGCCCGGTCGACGGCAGCGGCGCGCGCGTCCTCTACGCGTTCAAGGCCAGCGGCAGCGGCGACGGCGTGTTCCCGGTCGGATCGCTGGCCATCGACAGCGCCGGCATGCTGTACGGAACGACCGACTCCGGCGGCACCGACGACCTGGGAACCGTGTTCTCGCTCGACCCGGCGAGCGGAACGGAAACCGTGCTGCACAGCTTCACCGGACAGGCCGAGGGCGACGGCCACCGCCCCCGCGGCGACTTGCTGATCAATGCCGCCGGCCAGCTCGTCGGCACCACCATCATTGGCGGCGCCGACGGGAACGGCACGGTGTTCACATTGCCGCGCTGAAGCTCGTCCGCCATTCAGCGCGGTCGCCGCCGTGCACGCCGGGCGCAAGAACCTGCGCGACGCCGCCGGCCTTGCCAGTGGCCATTTCGTCAAACAACGACCAGGACTCTCGAACGTGCATCAAAACCGGATGATCCTGCTGTCGGCCCAAGCGCTCGGCGCGATCTACGCCTTCGACCCGGACAGCGACCATACTTCGGTCTTGTATGCGTTCGGCAGCGACGCCGTCAGCGCCGGGGAACACCCGACCGACGAGCTCGTCAGCGACAGCGCGGGCAATCTGTACGGCACGACGCAGGAAGGCGGTTCCGGCGGGATGGGAACGGTGTTCAAGATCGACGCCA
>JAJZHH010000046.1:0-7751 GCA_021804595.1 Pseudomonadota bacterium | reverse complement strand
GCACCGCCACCCCCGACGAGGACAAACCATGAAGCGATCACTGAGCGCACCGTTGTCGAGTCTGATCGCCGCGCTGGCGCTGTGCGGCTGCGGCGGCGGTCATGGATCGCCTGCCGCCTACAGCTTGCGCCATGCGTTCGCCGTACCGCCAGGCGCCGGGCAACCGACCGGCGGCCTCGTTGCCGACGCCGCGGGCAATCTTTACGGAACCGCGTCGACCGGCGGCACCCAACGCTTTGGTGCCATCTATCGAATCGACGCCGGGACCGGGAGCGAATCGGTGCTGTATTCGTTTCTCGGCGCGGAGCAGGGTGACGCCCAGAAACCGATCGGACAACTGGTCGTCGACAGCGCCGGCAACCTGTATGGCGTGGCCCGAGAAGGCGGCAGCGGCGATGTGGGCGCTGTGTTCCGGATCGATGGCAACAGCCACGCGGAATCGCTGCTGCACTCGTTCACCTACGGCACGCAGGACGGAGCCTTGCCCGGCAGAAGCTTGCTGATCGACGGCCAGGGCGACCTGTTCGGCACCACGACGCACGGCGGCGCCAACGACACCGGCACCGTGTACGAGATCACGCCCGACGGCCGCGAAACCCTGCTGGCTTCGTTCGGCCAGGCCGAAGCCGGCGAGCCGGCGGTTCCGCGCGGTGATCTCGCGCTCGATGCCGCCGGCAACCTGTACGGTACGACCCAGTTCGGCGGCAACAGCGACCACGGCACCGTCTGGAAGCTCGCCGCGGCCAGCCGCGGCCCAACCGTGCTGCCGACGGTGCTGCACAGCTTCGCCGGCCCGCCCGCCGACGGCGCCGAACCGGTCGGCGGCGTGCTGCTCGACGCGGCCAGCGGCACGCTGTACGGCACCACGCAGCTGGGCGGCACCCACGACACCGGCACGGTGTTTCGCTGCGGTGTCGACGGCAGCGGCGAGCGCATCGTCTATGCGTTCGGCGACATATCGGGCAACGACGGTGCCGCGCCGATGGCGCCGCTGGTCATGGACAGCGCGGGCGCGCTGTACGGAACGACCGACGCCGGCGGATCGGGCTTTGGTACGGTGTTCGCGCTCGATCCGGCCAGCGGCCGCGAAACCGTTCTGCACCGCTTCGCGGGCTACGCCCGCGGCGACGGCCAGATGCCGCGCAACGCGGGGCTGATGATCGATACCGCTGGCCAGCTCGTCGGTGTCACGCAGCTGGGCGGAGCGAACAACACCGGGGTCGTTTACCGCCTGCCGCGCTGACCTTGCGCGCTCGCCGACGCGAGCGCAGCTGCCGGGCCGGGCCAGCACCCGACCGGCAAGGTCTCAGCGCGACGGCCTGACGCCGGCGCGCAGCGCCGCATCGAAGCTCGGCGCGACCGCCGCCGACGCCCGCACATTGAAGCCGAGGTCGCGCAGCAGGCCGTCGGCCAGCCCGTAGACGCAGGCGTGCACGACGACCGTCTGGCCGCGCGCCCAGGCGTCCTGCAGCACCGTGCTGCGGCACACGTTGCGCGCCTGCTCGAGCGCGTTGAGCTCGCACAGGCGATCGTGGCGCGCGGCGAAATCGGGCAGCGCATCGAGTTCGGCCAGATGGCGTTCCATCACGTCGCCGACGTGTCCCAGCCAATTGTCGACCAGGCCGACGCGGGCGCCGTCGAGCACAGCGCGGATGCCACCGCAGCCGTAGTGGCCGACCACCAGCACATGCTCGACCTTGAGCACGTCGACCGCGAACTGCAGCGTCGACAAGGCGTTGAGGTCCGAATGCGGCACCACGTTGGCGACGTTGCGGTGCACGAACACTTCGCCCGGGTCGAGGTCGATGACCTGGTTGGCCGGCACCCTCGAGTCGGCGCAACCGATCCAGAAGTACTTCGGCGCCTGCTGGCGCGCCAGCGTGCTGAAGAAATCGGGGCGCGCTTGCGCCACGCTGTCGACCCAGCGGCGGTTGTTGGCGAACAGGCGGGCGAAATCGGCGTCGGGCATCGTCACTCCGTGGAGAATCGTCAAGGTTTGCGCTGCGATGCTAACGCGCCGCGCGATTCGTCTCGCGGATCGCGACGTTTCGGTCTACGCTTCGCCGATCGAATGATATTTTGTTACTGCAATGACCAATAGTGACCATTTGTCGCCTATGCCCTGGTGGCGGCGGCTGTGGCTGTGGTGGCGCGACCGCCAGCGCCGCCGCCTGCGCCACGGTTGACGTTTTCTCTACCCCCAGGGCCCTGGGGGCGCTCTCAAGGAAACGCTGGGCTGCTCAGAAGTGGTGCGAGATGCCCACTTCGAAGCCGTGCGAGTCGACCCCGGCAACGCCGCCGGCGGGCGACGGCGACAGCGCGGTGCCGGCGTGCGTCGCGTCGGCCGCGGCGTTGCGGATGAAGGCGTAGCTGGCATGGATCTGCGTGCGCCGCGACAGGTCGCAGCGCCAGCCCAGCGCGTACTGCCAGGCGCGCGATTCACCGACCTGCTGCGGCAGCTGCGCCATCGAGCTGGCGTACTGCCCGACCGAGGCCATCCAGCGCGCCGCGCCGACCGGCAGCGCCAGGCCGATCGACCACACGGTTTCGCTGCCGCCGCTGTCGTCGGCGGTATTGCGCTGCACCAGCGCGTCGCCGATCCAGCCGCCGAACAACGGCGCGCGCAGATAGGCCATCCAGATGCGGTAGCCGGCGTCGCCGCTGGGCTGCTCGTCGTCGAGCGCGTAGCGGAAGTGACGGTAGTGCGCGTGGCTCACGCCCAGCAGTATGCCGCCCGACTGGTGTCTGAGGTCGACCAGCCAGGCGCGCGGCACCGGCGCGTCGGCGCCGCTCGCGGCGCCGTGCGAACCGACGTTGAAACTGTACTGCGCGCTGACGTCGAAGCCGCGCAGCGCCGGCGACTGCCACGACAGCGACTGCGAAATGCGCGACAGTCCCAGCCCTGGGCGGTTGGTGCTGACCAGGCTGAGGTTGCCGACGGCGCCGGCGTAGCTGTCCTCGAAGGCGTCGACGTCGCCCTGGCGCGACGCCAGCAGCGTGACCTGCCGGCCCGCGGCGAAGCGCCCGGCGCGCCCGCTCAGGCCCAGCACCGCGGTGCGCTGCATGAAGCCGCCGCCGCTGCAATAGGTCTGCGACGGATCGTCGGGATCGACGCCGATCTGGTTCACGCCGACCGCGCAAAAGCCGGTCTCGGCGTTGAAGTCCAGCGTCAAGCCGGGGCGCAGCTCGCTGCTGCCGCGAATGCCCAGCGCCGGCGCTGCGCCCAGCCCCGAGGCCAGGCCCCAGGCGGTGCGCGGTGCGCCGTCGTCGGTGGCCGGGGTGCCGGTGTAGTGCACGTAGCCGAGGTCGATTGCGCCGTACAGCACGACGCTGGATGAAGGCGCGGCAGTGGCGGCCAACGGCAGCGCGAACGCGGCCGCGGCCCACAGCGCGGAGGGGTGGGCATGCATGATGGTGTCTCCTGGCACGAGCGGCGGGCGTCAGGACGCGCCCGTCGTCAAGCTTGGAGTCACCACCGGCGGCGGCGTTCGCCGGATCTTGCACCAACGACAAAAGCGCGGCCGCTCGTCGCGGCCGCACCCGGATTCGCGGTCAGCGCCGCGTTAGCGCGGCGCTGCGCACAATCGTGCGCGCGCGCTGTCGTACTCTTGCGCCAACTGCGCGATGCGCTGCGCCGCCGGCACGACGTCGCCGATCGCGCCGATGCCCTGGCCGCAGCCCCAGATTTCCTTCCACGCCTTGGCGCCGTTGACCGCGGCGGCGAAGTCCATCTGGCTGGGGTCGCTTTCCGGCAGGTGCGAGGGGTCGAGCCCGGCGGCGACGATCGAGCCGCGCAGGTAATTGCCGTGCACCCCAGTGAACAGGTTCGTGTAGACGATGTCCTCAGCGCGGCTGTCGACGATCATGCGCTTGTACGCTTCTTCCGCCCTCGCCTCCTCGGTCGCGATGAAGGCGCTGCCGACGTAGGCGAAATCCGCGCCCAGCGCCTGCGCGGCGAGCACCGCGTCGCCGCGCGCGATCGCCCCCGACAGCGCCAGCGGGCCGTCGAACCACTGGCGGATTTCCTGCACCAGCGCGAACGGCGACAGCGTGCCGGCGTGGCCGCCGGCGCCGGCGGCGACCGCGATCAGGCCGTCGGCGCCCTTCTCGACCGCCTTGTGCGCGAACGCGTCGTTGATCACGTCATGCAGCACGACGCCGCCCCAGCCGTGCACCGCCTGGTTCACTTCGGGGCGCGCGCCCAGCGAGGTGATCACGATCGGCACGCGGTACTTCGCGCACAGCGCCAGGTCCTGCTCGAGGCGGTCGTTGCTGCGGTGCACGATCTGGTTCACCGCGAACGGCGCGGCCGGCTGCTCCGGGTGCTCGCGGTCCCACGCCGCCAGCGCCTCGGTGATGCGCGCCAGCCATTCGTCGAGCTGCGACGCCGGGCGCGCGTTGAGCGCCGGGAAGCTGCCGACGATGCCGGCGGTGCACTGCGCGACGACCAGGTCGGGGTTGGAGATGATGAACAGCGGCGCGCCGATCACCGGCAGGCGCAGCTTCGACAACACGGCGGGAATGGACATCGTCGGCTCGCCCGATCAGAAAGCGTCGGCCGCCAGCGCCATCACGCTGTCGGCACCCCACAAGACCTCGTCGCGCAAGGCGCCGGCGCGCGGCAGCAGATGCGTGGCGAAGAACTCGGCGGTGGCACGCTTGGCCGCGCCGAACGCCGCATCGACGCCGGGCTGCTGCGTCGCCAGCCAGCTGCGCGCGAGCTGCCAGCCAGCCGCCAGATGGCCGGCCAGCATCAGGTAGGGCACGCTGCCGGCGAACGCAGCATTGGGCTCGCCGCGGTGTTCGACCATGTAGCGCACGACCGCCTCGTAGGCTGCCAGCGCGTCGCCGAGGCGCGCGGCGATCTGCTGCGCGGCAGGCTCGCTGCGCGCGGCCAGCGCGTCGCGCGTCGCCGCGACGCCTGCTGCCAGCCGTGCGGCCTGGGCACCGCCGTCGCGCAGCGTCTTGCGCCCGACCAGGTCGTTGGCCTGGATCGCGGTGGTGCCTTCGTAGATCGTCAGGATGCGCGCGTCGCGGTAGTACTGCGCGGCGCCGGTCTCCTCGATGTAGCCCATGCCGCCGTGCACCTGCACGCCCAGGCTGGCGACTTCGATGCCGATCTCGGTCGAGAAGCCCTTGACCAGCGGCACCAGGAATTCGTAGTCGGCGGCGGCCTGCGCCCGCTGCGCCGCGTCGGCCAGCGCGTGGCCGCGGTCGTGCAGCCCGGCAGCGTACAGCGCCAGCGCGCGCGCGCCTTCGCTGAGCGCGCGCATCGTCATCAACATGCGGCGCACGTCGGGGTGGTGGACGATCGCCACCGCGGCCGCCACGCTGCCGTCGACCGGGCGCGACTGCACGCGGTCGCGCGCATAGGCCGCGGCCTTCTGGTAGGCGCGGTCGGCGACCGCGACGCCCTGCAGGCCGACGGCGTAGCGCGCCGCGTTCATCATGATGAACATGTACTCGAGGCCGCGGTTGGCCTCGCCGATCAGCTCGCCGATGGCGCCGGCACCGACTTCGCCCTTGTCGTCGCCGTAGACCAGCACCGCGGTCGGGCTGGCCTTGATGCCCAGCTTGTGCTCGATCGACGCGCACCAGACGTCGTTGCGCCGGCCGTCGTCGAGCATCTTCGGCACGATGAACAGCGAAATGCCTTTGACGCCAGCCGGCGCATCGGGCAGGCGGGCGAGCACCAGGTGGACGATGTTGTCCGCCATGTCGTGCTCACCGTAGGTGATGAAGATCTTCTGGCCGAAGATGCGGTAGCTGCCGTCGGGTTGCGGTTGCGCGCGGCTGCGCACCAGCGCCAGGTCGGAGCCGGCCTGCGGCTCGGTCAGGTTCATCGTGCCGGTCCACTCGCCGCTGACCAGGCGCGGGATGTAGCGTTGCTGCTGCTCGGCGCTGCCGGCGGTCAGCAGCGCCTCGATCGCGCCGTCCGACAGCAGCGGGCACAGCGCGAAGCTCAGGTTCGCGCTGTTGAGCATTTCCATGCACGCCGCGCCGATGGCCTTCGGCAGCCCCTGGCCGCCGAACTCGACCGGGTGCTGCAGGCCCTGCCAGCCGCCGGCGGCGAACTGGCGGAAAGCGTCGGCGAAGCCCGGCGTCGTCGTCACCGCGCCGTCGGCCCAGCTCGACGGCCGCACGTCGCCGTCGCGGTTCAGCGGCGCGATCACGTCCTGGTTGAAGCGCGCGCACTCCTCGAGCACCGCGGCCGCGGTGTCGAGCGTGGCGTCCTCGAAGCCGGGCAGCGCGGCGATCTCGGCCAGGCCGGCCAGATGTTCGAGGTCGAACAGCATGTCGCGCTGCGGCGCGGTGTAGGTGCTCATGTCAAAGCTCCCCGACCATTTCGGGCACCGCGCTGAACAGGTCGGCGACCAGGCCGTAGTCGGCGACGCCGAAGATCGGCGCCTCCTCGTCCTTGTTGATCGCGACGATGACCTTGCTGTCCTTCATTCCGGCCAGGTGCTGGATCGCGCCGGAAATGCCGACCGCGACGTAGAGCTGTGGCGCGACGATCTTGCCGGTCTGCCCGACCTGCCAGTCGTTCGGCGCGTAGCCGGCGTCGACCGCGGCGCGGCTGGCGCCCAAAGCGGCGCCGAGCTTGTCGGCCAGCGGCGTCATCACCGCGTCGAAGTTCTCCTTCGAGCCCAGGCCGCGGCCGCCGGAGACGACGATCTTCGCGCCCGACAGCTCGGGGCGCTCGCTCTTCGTCTGCTCGCGACCGAGCAGCCGGCTCAGTGCGGTGTCGGCGACCGCGTCGACCGCGTCGACCGCGGCGCTGCCGCCGTCGGCGGCGACCGGGTCGAAGCCGGTCGTGCGCACGGTGATGACCTTGATCGCATCGGCGCTCTGCACGGTGGCGATCGCGTTGCCGGCGTAAATCGGGCGCTCGAAGGTATCGGGCGAGTCGACGCGGATGATGTCGGAGATCTGCATCACGTCGAGCAGCGCGGCGACGCGCGGCATCACGTTCTTGCCCGACGCGGTGGCCGGTGCCAGGATGTGGCTGTAGCTCGAGCTCAGCGCGACGATCTGCGCGGCCAGGTTCTCGCCGAGCTGGTCGGCCAGTTGCGGCGCGTCGGCGCACAGCACCCGGGCGACGCCGGCCACGCGCGCGGCCGCGGCGGCGGCGGCGGCGCAGCCGTGGCCGGCGACCAGCACGTGCACTTCACCGCCGCAGGCGGCGGCCGCGGCCACCGTGTTCAGCGTGGCGGCCTTCAGGGTCTGTTGGTCGTGTTCGGCAATGACGAGGGCAGTCATGGGCATTCCTTCAGATCACCTTGGCTTCGTTCTTCAGTTTCGCGACCAGCGTGGCCACGTCGGGTACCTTGACGCCGGCGCCGCGCTTGGCCGGCTCGACGACCTTGAGCGTCTTCAGCCGCGGCGCGACGTCGACGCCCAGCGCCTCGGGCGTGAGCGTGTCGAGCGGCTTCTTCTTCGCCTTCATGATGTTGGGCAGCGTCACGTAACGCGGCTCGTTCAGGCGCAGGTCGGTGCTGACCACCGCCGGCAGCGGCACGCCGACCGTCTCCAGCCCGCCGTCGACTTCGCGCGTGACGGCCAGCGCGGCGCCGTCGACGACGACCTTGGACGCGAAGGTCGCCTGGCCCCAGCCGAGCAGCGCGGCGAGCATCTGCGCGGTCTGGTTGCAGTCGTCGTCGATCGCCTGCTTGCCGAGGATGACCAGCTGCGGCTGTTCCTTGTCGACCACCGCCTTGAGCAGCTTGGCCACCGCCAGCGGCTGCAGCTCG
>JAJZHH010000142.1 GCA_021804595.1 Pseudomonadota bacterium | reverse complement strand
CGGCGCCGGGCTGTTCCAGCCGCGCGCCGAAGCGATCCTGAGCCTGGCCGACTACGCGCCGCTGGCGCTGCAGCCCGACGACGGCGACGCCGGCGGCGGCGCCGCCGACGATCTCGACACGCTGGCGCTGGCCGCCGGAGCGCGCGCCGCCGCGCTGCGCATGGAGCTCGACGTCGCCGCCGGCGCCGACGACGACGCGACCGCTGCCGACGGCATCGCGCTGCCCGAGTGGGATCACCGTCGACGCGTGCTGGTCGACGACCGCTGCCGCGTGCGCGAGCAGCCAGCGGCAGCGCTGGCGCCGCTGGCGTTCCCGCCGCGCCTGGACGGTGCGCGGCGCCAGCTGCGCGCGCATTTCGCGCAGCTGGCGCCGCCGACGGCGCGGCGCCGTGCGCAGCCCGACGGCGACGAGCTCGACCTCGACCGTGTCGTGCAGCAGCGCGCCGCCGGTGGCTGCGCGCAGCGCCTGTACCTGGACCGCCGCGCGCGCCGCCGCGACCTCAGCTGCCTGCTGCTGGCCGACCTGTCGCTGTCGACCGACGCCGCCGCCGACGGCGCGCGACGCGTGATCGACGTCATCCGCGACAGCCTGCTGCTGTTCGGCGAAACGCTGGCCGCCGGACACGAGCGCTTCGCGATGTACGGCTTCAGTTCGCGCGGCCGCCTCGACGTGCGCTGGCACGCGCTCAAGCGTTTCGAGCAGCGTTACGACGACGCCGCGCGCGCCCGCGTCGCGGCGATCGAACCCGGGCATTACACGCGCCTGGGCGCGGCGCTGCGCATGGCCGCGCGCGAGCTGCGCGGCGAAGGCTCGCGCGAGCGCGTGCTGCTGCTGCTCAGCGACGGCAAGCCCAACGACCGCGACATCTACGAAGGGCGCCACGGCATCGAGGACACGCGCCAGGCGTTTCTGGAGGCGCGCCGCGCCGGGCTGCGCCCGTTCTGCGTCACCGTCGACCGCGAGGCCGGCGACTATCTGCCTTATCTGTTCGGCCGCCACCATTACGCGCTGGTGCGCGACGCCGCCGAGCTGCCGTTGCGCCTGAGCATGCTGTACGCTCAGCTGGTGCGACGCTGAGCGGCCCTGCGGCCGTCGCGCCCGGAGACCACGATGCGCCTGACGACGATGACCGATTACGCGCTGCGCCTGCTGATGTACGTGGCGCAGCACCCCGAACGGCTGTGCACGATCGCCGAGGTCGCCGGCGCCTACGGCATTTCCGAGGCGCACCTGATGAAGATCACCCAGCTGCTCGGCCAGGCCGGCTGGCTCGACACCGTGCGCGGCAAGGGCGGCGGCATCCGCCTCGGCCGCGCGCCCGAGGCGATCAACATCGGCGCGGTGGTGCGCAGCGTCGAGCCCGATTTCGACCTGGTCGAATGCCTCGGGCCCGATTCGCACTGCCTGCTGACCGGGCGCTGCCGCCTCACCGGAGTGCTCGGCGGCGCGCTGCGCGCGTTTCTCGAACACCTCGACGGCCATACCCTGGCCGACCTGCTGCCGGCCCGCCGCGGCTGAGTGCGCCGCGGCTCAGCGCGCGGCCAGCCAGCGCGGCTCGCCGCTGTCGAGCGCCGGCGGCGGCGTCGCGGCCAGCGCGCGCACGCCGTCGAACACCACCGGGCTGGCGACCATCGGCGGCGCACCATCGACGCGCAGGCCGCGCGCGGCGACCTGCGGATGCGCGAGCACCGCGGCGACGTCGAGAATCGGCGCGCACGGCACGCCGGCGGCGTCGAGCTGCTCGATCCAGTCCGCAGTGTCGCGCTCGAGCAGCCACTGCGCGAGCAGACCGACCAGCTCGACGCGGTGCGCGACGCGCGCCGGGTTGCTGGCGAAACGCGCGTCGGCGGCCAGTTCGGCGCGACCGGCGACGGCGCAGAAACGCGCGAACTGGCCGTCGTTGCCGACCGCCAGCACCATGTGGCCGTCGCGGGTGGCGAACACCTGGTAGGGCACGATGTTCGGGTGCGCGTTGCCCAGCCGGCGCGGCGTGCCGCCGCCGACCAGGTGGTTGGCGCCCTGGTTGGCGAGCATCGCCACCTGCACGTCGAACAGCGCCATGTCGATGGCGCGGCCGCGGCCGCTGCGCTCGCGTTCATACAACGCGGCGAGGATGGCGCTGCACGCCCACACGCCGGTCATCAGGTCGGTGACGGCGACGCCGACTTTCTGCGGCTCGCCGTCGGGCTCGCCGGTCAGGCTCATCAGGCCGCCTTCGGCCTGGATCGCGAAGTCGTAGCCGGCCTTGTGCGCCAGCGGCCCGGTCTGGCCGTAGCCGGTCACCGAGCAGTAGATCAGGCGCGGGTTCAGCGCCATCAGGCTGGCCGCGTCGAGCCCGTATTTGGCCAACTGGCCGACCTTGTAGTTCTCGATCACGACGTCGGCCTGGGCGGCGAGCTCGCGCACGCGCTCGGGGTGCGCGGCGAGGTCGATCGCCACCGAGCGCTTGCCGCGGTTCGCGCACAGGTAATAGGCGGCGACGCGCGCGTCGCCGTCGCCCCACCACGGCGGGCCCCAGCTGCGCGTGTCGTCGCCGCTGCCCGGGCGCTCGACCTTGAGCACGTCGGCGCCGTAGTCGGCCAGCATCTGCCCGGCCCACGGGCCGGCGAGCACGCGCGACAGGTCGAGCACGCGCACGCCGGCCAGCGGCCGCGGCGGGTTGTCGGTGCGGGACGATTCCATCAGTTGTTGAAGGCCTGGATGCCGGTGATCGCGCGGCCGAGGATCAGCGCGTGGATGTCGTGGGTGCCTTCGTAGGTGTTGACGACCTCGAGGTTGACCAGGTGGCGGGCGACACCGAACTCGTCGCTGATTCCGTTGCCGCCGAGCATGTCGCGCGCCATGCGCGCGATGTCGAGCGCCTTGCCGCAGCTGTTGCGCTTGACGATCGAGGTCAGCTCGACCGCGGCGCCGCCTTCGTCCTTCAGCCGTCCCAGGCGCAGGCAGGCCTGCAGGCCGAGCGCGATCTCGGTCAGCATGTCGGCCAGTTTCTTCTGGATCAGCTGGTTGGCGGCCAGCGGGCGACCGAACTGCTGGCGGTCGAGCACGTACTGGCGGGCGCGCGCGAAGCAGTCCTCGGCGGCGCCCAGCGCGCCCCAGGCGATGCCGTAGCGCGCCGAGTTCAGGCAGGTGAACGGGCCTTTCAGGCCGCGCACCTCGGGGAAGGCGTTCTCGGCCGGGCAGAAGACTTCGTCGAGCACGATCTCGCCGGTGATCGACGCGCGCAGCCCGACCTTGCCGTGGATCGCCGGCGCGCTCAGCCCCTTCCAGCCGCGCTCGAGCACGAAGCCGCGAATCTGCTCCTCGTCGTCCTTGGCCCAGACGACGAACACGTCGGCGATCGGGCTGTTGGTGATCCACATCTTCGAGCCGCTGAGCAGCCAGCCGCCGGGTACCTTGCGTGCACGGGTGCGCATGCCGCCCGGGTCGGAGCCGTGGTTCGGCTCGGTCAGCCCGAAGCAGCCGATCCATTCGCCGGTGGCGAGTTTGGGCAGGTATTTGCGCTTCTGCTCCTCGGTGCCGAAAGTCTCGATCGGCACCATGACCAGCGACGACTGCACGCTCATCATCGAGCGGAAACCGCTGTCGACGCGCTCGACTTCGCGCGCCACCAGTCCGTAACAGACGTAGTTCAGCCCCGAGCCGCCGTATTCGGGCGCAATCGTCGGCCCGAGCAGGCCGAGCTCGCCCATTTCGCGGAAGATCGCGGTGTCGGTGTGTTCGTCGCGGAACGCCTGCTGCGCCCGTGGCAGCAGCCGCTCCTGGCAGTAGGCGTGCGCGGCGTCGCGCACCTGGCGTTCGTCGTCGCTGAGCTGGCGATCGATTCCGAACGGATCCTGCCAGTCGAAAGGCATCGTCGTTTTCATGCGTTATCCTCACAAAACTTGCGCTGGGATACGAGCCTAAGACGTTGACTTTGCTTCAGCAAACGAAAATTCTGCAGGTATTCATGAGCATTACGCATATCTTGAACCGAGGCCCACGATGCGCCTGCCGTCGCTGCACGCCTTGAACTGCTTCGCCGCGGCGGCGCGCCACGGCAGCTTCACGCGCGCCGCGCAGGAGCTGGCGCTGACCCAGGGCGCGGTGTCGCGCCAGGTCGCGGCACTCGAGGCGCAGCTCGGCGTCGAGCTGTTCCGCCGTACCCGCCACGGCATGGCCTTGACCGCGGCCGGCGCGCAGTACGCGGCGCGCGTCGCGCACAGCCTCGACGCGCTGGCGCGCGACACCGTCGACCTGGTCGGCCGCCAGGGCCGCGGCCAGCGCCTGCAGCTGGCCGCGGTGCCGACTTTCGCCACGCGCTGGCTGATTCCGCGGCTGCCGGCGCTGCAGCGCGAGCAGCCGCGGCTGCAGATCGACATCGAAGTGCGCACGCGCCCCTTCGTGCTCGCCGACAGCGGCTTCGACGCCGCGCTGTTCGCCGGCACGCCGCAGCAGCTGCGGCGCTGGGCCGGCGCGCGCGCGCAGCTGCTGCTGCACGAGCAGGTGCTGCCGGTGTGCAGCCCGGCGCTGCTGCCCGGCGGCGCCGAGCTGAGCCCCGGGCAGCTCGCCGCGCTGCCACTGCTGCAGCAGTCGACGCGTCCCGATGCGTGGATCCAGTGGTTCGCCGCGCAGGGCGTGGCCGCGCCGGCCGCGGCGGCCGGGCCGCGCTACGAGCTGTTCTCGCTGCAGGCCGCCGCCGCGGTGCACGGCCTGGGCGTGGCGCTGCTGCCGACGCTGCTGATCGGCGACGAGCTGGCCTGCGGCAGTCTGGTCGTGGCCTGCGCGCGGCCACTGCACGGCCAGCGCGCCTACTACCTGGTGCGCCCCGACGACGTCGACGACGCCGTGCTCGACGGCTTCGCCGACTGGCTGCAGCGCGCCGCGGCGGCCTGAAGCGGCACCGTCGCACCGACCCGACCGGCTCCATGGCGCCGGCAAACCGGCTCCGTGCGCCGTGCGCGAAGTGGACCCATCGGCGCGGCCGGCCCGCCCTAGCATTGGCGCTCACCTCCGAGTCAGGGATCGCACACGGACGCCCCGGAGGCAGGTACCAGAACATCCACAAACCCAAGGGAGACTCTCAAGATGGGGCACCACCACCACTCGAAGAACCGGCTGCGACGCAACGCGCTGGGACTGCCGGAAATCGTCGCGTCGACGCTGGCCAACATCGCCCCGGCGATGAGCTTCTACTTCGGCTTCGCGACCATCGTGCAGGGCGCCGGCGTCGCCGCGCCGCTGACCATCGCGGTGGCGATGGTCGCGATCCTGTTCCTGGCCAACACCATGGCCGAGTTCTCGCGCTTCCATCCGAGCGCCGGGTCGTTCGTCACTTTCATCGGCCGCGCGTTCGGCCCTTCGGCCGCTGCGGCGACCTCGATCTTCGTCGTCGTCGGCTACATCACCGCGGCGTCCGCGGTGGTCGTGATCTCCGGGGGCTGGGCGCAGGACGCGCTGAAGACCTTCCTCGGCATCAACGTGCCGTGGCAGATCATCAGCGTGCTGGTCGCCGCCTTCGTCGGCGTGCTGGTGTCGCGCGGCATCAGCCTGTCGACTCGCTGGGCCGGCATCTTCTTCATCTTCGAACTGGTGCTGCTGCTGGTCGGCGCGGTCGCGATGCTGATCGCCCACCCCGGCTCGATCAACCTGGCGCCGCTGAACCCGGCCAATCTGTCCGGCGGCC
>JAJZHH010000045.1 GCA_021804595.1 Pseudomonadota bacterium | reverse complement strand
CCGCACCCCAAGAGCAGCCATACGACACCTTCCTGTTCGGCCTGGAGAGCCCAACGGACCTTCACGCCCCCGCCTTGCGCAGCAACTCGGCGCGGCGCGCGGCGTGCATCGCGCTCAGCGCGGTGAGGTCCGGGGTGGTGCCCAGCCACGCAGATCGGCGCAGCGCATGCCGGCAGGTGGCGATCGCCATCGGGGAGCCGGTCAATCGGGGGCGCCGCGCTGCCGCATCCAGCCCAGCCACAGCAGGCCCGCCGCGGCAAGCTTGAGCGCCGCGGGCAGCAGGCAGTACGCGAGCACCAGCGGCGCGAAGGCCCCGGGCGAGGAGGTTCCGGGCGTGTAGCCGAGCTCGGCCAGCAGCGGCAGCGCGACGCCGGCGGCGCGCGCTGCACGCTCCGCGGTCGGCCACGGCATGGCCATGGTTTCTGGTTCCGATCAGCGCCCTAGGGGATACCCGCGCTTGACCCAAAGAATAAGTGTCGACGAATATTCGGCATGATGGATTCAATTCAGCGCCGCATGGTCGAGTTGCGCTCCAGCCTGGCACGCCGCATCGTCGGCCAGCAGCCATTGCTCGACCGCATGGTGGTGGCCCTGCTGACGGGCGGGCACTTGCTGGTCGAGGGGCTGCCGGGCCTGGCCAAGACCACCGCGGTCAAGGCGCTCGCGCACGCCGTGCATGCGAGTTTCCAGCGCGTGCAGTTCACGCCCGATCTGCTGCCGGGCGATATCACCGGCGGCGACGTGTTCCTGCCGGCCGAGGGGCGCAGCCGGTTTGTCGCCGGACCGCTGTTTCACGACATCGTGTTGGCCGACGAGATCAACCGTGCCCCGGCCAAGGTGCAGTCGGCGCTGCTCGAGGCGATGCAGGAACGCCAGGTCACCGTCGGTGGCACGACGCATGCGCTGCCGCCGTTGTTTCTGGTGATGGCCACGCAGAACCCGCTGGAGCAGTCGGGGACGTATCCGCTGCCCGAGGCTCAGCTCGACCGCTTCCTGCTGCACGTGGTGCTCGACTATCCGAGCGAGGCGCAGGAGCGCAGCATTCTGGACAAGGATCTGGCCGACGCGGTGTCGGCTCGCGAGCGCGCCGCGGCGCAGCCGCCGGTCGACGCCGCGACGGTGCTCGAGGCTCGCGCCGAGGTCCGCTGCGTGCATCTGGCCGAGTCGCTGCGCGACGCGATCGTCACGCTGGTGCGCGCCACGCGCGATCCCGAGCGGCACGACGCATCGCGGGTGGGGCTGGTCGCCGCGGGGGCGTCGCCGCGCGCGATGCTCGCGCTGGCGCATGCGGCGCAGGCGCTGGCGTATCTGCGCGGGCGCGATTACGTGATCCCGGACGACATCGTCGAACTCGCCCCCGACGTGCTGCGCCACCGCATCGTGCTGAACCTGGAGGCCGAGCTGCGCGGGGTCGATGCGGATGCGCTGATCGGCCAGCTGCTGCAGCGCTGCAGCTTCGACTGAAAGGCGCCCATGCCCGAGTCCAGGCCAGCCGGCGCATTGCAGGTGCTGGCGCACGCGTGGCGCCGCAGCGCGCGCGAGCGGCGCGGCGAGTCGCGCAGCCTGCTGACGAACGGCGACTGGGAGGAGCTGGCGGCCGCGCTGGCACAGGCGCCGCAGGAGTCCATGCAGGCAGCGCAAGCGCGCCGGCGCCATGCCGGCGACGGGCGCTCGCCGCTGCGTGGGCAAGGCCTGGCCTACGCCCAAAGCCGCCTCTATCAGCCCGGCGACGACATGCGCGCGATGCACTGGTCGCTGTTGGCGCGCACCGGCCGACCCTACGTGCGCGAGTACGACGAGGAGCACGCAGCGCCCTGGCACGCGCTGGTCGACGTGCACGGCAGCATGCTGTTCGGCACGCGCACGCGGACCAAGGCGACGCAGGCAGCGCGTGCCGCGGTGCTGGCCGCCGGGCTGCAGGTGGCGGTCTCGGCACCGTCGAGCCTGTCGCTGTCGCTCTGGTCGGGGCGCGTCGTGCAGACGCGCGACTTCGGCGGCGGATACCCCGCAGTACGGCGCGCCGCGCACTGGCTCGGCCAGGCCTCCATCGCGCCCCCCGACCTGCCCGTGGCCGGCGCGGAGGAATCGCTGCAGGCGCTGCGGGGCTGGGCGCAGCGCTTGGCGCGGCACCGGCCTGCGCCTGGCCGCATCGTCATCTGCAGCGACTTCGCCTGGCTCGATGATGCCGCCCGCTCGGCGCTGTGGCCGCTGGTGGCGCGCGTGCAGCTGACCTGCCTGCGGGTGCTCGATCCGGTGGAGCTCGATCTGCCCGCGCTGCCGTCATCGGCCTTCGTCGACGCGAGGACCGCGGGCGAGGTCTGGCTCGAATCGGGCGCGCAGCAGCGCGAGGCCTTCGCCCGGCTCGCACGACAGCGCACTGAACGCACGCTCGCCGCATTGCGCGGCCTGCGCGCGCGCGTGGCGCAGGTGCTGGCCCCGGATGCGGCAGCACCCGTGCGCGGCGCGCTGCTGGAGCTGCTGCGATGATCGATCGCGTCGCCGCACTGGCCGACATCGTCGCGCCGAGCCAGGTCGCGCAGCCGCTGCCGGGGCCCGGGTGGCACGGCTCGACCGGCTGGCTGCTGGGCGCGGTGGCCGTCGTCGCGGCGCTGGGTGTGGCGCTTGCAAGTGCACGCCGGCTGCGCCGCATGCTGGCGCGGCGCCGCCTTCGACGCCTGGCGCTGCGGCTGCGGCAAGCGACGACGGACGTCGACATCGCTGCGCTCCTGCCCGCGGTGTGGCTCGACATCGAGCGCGCAGGCTTCGTCGCCGCGCGTTGGCCGGGCTCGGCACGGCGGCTGCGCGAGCGCCTGCTCTATGCGCGTGAGAAGTCGCCTGAAGCGCTGCGCGAACTGCTGCAGCAACTGCGCGCATGAGCCGCACCCGATGCAGCGGGCCGCGCGGCGGCGTCGATGCTGCGCACAGGCGTGGCGACGGCGGCGGCGAGCGATGATCGCGGGGTTCTTGTCGGACGCGCTGGCGCCGCTGGCTTGGGGGCGGCCGTGGGCCTTCGTCCTGCTGGCGCTGGTGCCTGGGCTGCTCTGGCTGGGGCGGCGCCGGGATGTGGCCGCGGCGGCGCCGCGCCTGCTGCATCCCGATCTGCACGGACTGGCGCCGGCGCCCGCGCTGGCACGCGGGGGTCGTGCCGCGAGCGTTGGGGTGGCCGCGGCGGTGGTCTGCTTCGTCGGCGCGCTGGCACGGCCGCAATGGCTCGGCGCATGGGTCTTGCCGCCGGCGCAAGGGCGCGACGTCGTCGTGCTGCTCGACACCACGTTGTCGATGACGCTGGAGGACCTTCGCTGGAACGGCAAGCCGGCGCAGCGCCTGGCGGTGGCGCAAAGCGTGTTGTCGCGTTTCATGCGGCAAAGCCCTGGCGACCGCTTCGGGCTCATCGCCTACGGGGCCCATGCGGCGACCCTGCTGCCGCCGACTTTCGATCGCCGGCTCGCGCAGCAGATGCTGATGCGGGCGCACGCCAACTTGCTGGGCGACGGCGGCTGCCTTGGCGACGCCATCGGCCTGGCGCTGCGGCAGGTGGCGCCGCGCGGCCAGCTCAAGCCGGTGCTCGTCGTGGTCTCGGACAACGGCTGGAGCCGGCGCGGTCACGTGAGCCCGGCGCAGGCCGCTGCGCTGGCCGCGGCGCTGGGGGTACGCGTGTTCACGATCCAGGTCGGCGGCGCGCCGGCGTCCGGCGCCAGCTACGAAGTGCCTGCGTTCGGCGCGGCGCAACCCGACCTGCGCGCGATCGCAGCGCTGACCGGTGGCCGGTATTTCTACGCTGCCAGCAGCACGGCCCAGCAGCGCGCCGTGCAGGCCATTGCGCAACGGGCGCCGACGCTGCAGCCGCCGCCGCGGCGGCGCTCGGCACGCGAGCTCGCGGCGTGGCCGCTGGGCCTGGGCATGCTGCTGCTCGCGCTGGCCCGCGTCGCGCCCGTGCTCGGCGCTGCGCGCGCGCGCAGCGCGCGATCCGCGATCGCCTGCGGCGACGCCGGCTGGCCTGGGCCTGCGCCATGACTCCTGAGCTTGCGCTGCAGTGGGCGCACCCGTGGGCCTGGACGACAGTAGCCCTTGCGTTCGTGCCAGGCGCCTGGCGGCGGCTCAAGGGGCGCGCCGGGCCGGCTCCGGGTTATGCCGATGCGGCCATGCGGAGCTGGGCGGTGCGCGAACGCGGCGCGCGGCGGACGTCGGGCCACGCCTTGCTCGAAGCGGCGGTCTGGCTGCTGCTGGCTGCCGCACTGGCCGGACCACGCCAGTTGCGCGTCGTCGACTCGTCCGGGCTTGCGCGGTCGCAGCATCGGATCGATCTGCTGGTGCTGCTCGAGGTGCCGGCGTCGGCGTCCGGCGGTGACGCGGCGCTCGATGCCCGGCGCCTGGCGCTGCAGCAGCTGCAACAGCGCCTGCGCGGCGAGCGCCTGGGTTTGATGGTGTACTCCGCCGGCGTCGGCTTGCTGCTGCCCTGCACGCGCGATGACGCGCTGTTCGACGCCGCGCTGGGCCGCGTCAGCCCCGCCATGCTGCAAGGCGAGCGGGGACCGGGGCTGGCCGGGGCGCTGGCGCTGGCGCGCCGCGAACTGCAGCGCGAACCCGGGCCTTCACGCGCGCTGCTGCTGCTGGCCGGGCCGTCGGCGAGCGGCGCGCCCGGCGCCGCTGCACCCGAGCGCTTGCGGCGCCAGGCCGCAGCGCTGCGCGCCGCGCGCATTGCGGTGTTCCTGGCCTGGAGCGGCGCGGGCGAGCCGGGGCCGCAACTGGCGTCGCTGTTTGCACGCGGCGCCGGCGCGACGGCCAGGCTGGGTCGCCCCGGGGTCTGGAGCCGGCTGTACGACCACGGCATCGCACGGCTGCCGTCCAACCCGCCGCAGCCGGATATGGAGCTGGCGTGGCGCGAGCTGTACGCCGTTCCGCTGTCCGCCGCCTTGCTGCTGCTGCTCGTCGCCGAGTGGATGCGCCGGCGCCGCGGCGGCGCCGGGACGCCGCGTGCGCCTCATGTCGGGTCATGGGCCGGCGTGATGGTGCTGGGGGCTGCGTGCGCGTGGGGTGCGCTGCCGGCACCGAACGCCCGCGCCGATGAAGTTGCGACGCCTTGGCGGGCGTGGCAGGCCTGGCGGCACGCCGACTATCGCGCTTGCGCCCGCTTGTACGCCGCGCAGGCCGGCTACGACGCGCGCCTCGGCGAAGGCGACTGCGAATACCGCGAGGGGCGCTACGCGCGGGCGCTCGACTCCTTCCGGGGCGCGATGCTGGTCGCCGCCGACGATCGCCGTCGCGCCGTCGCGCTGTACAACCTGGGCAATGCGGCTTTTCACGTTTCCGGCGGATTGCGCGAAGCGCTGGACGCCTATCGCGCCAGTCTGGTGCTGCTGCCCGGCACGCCCGCGGTACGGCACAACCTGCGCCTGGCGCAGGCGCAGTGGACGCAGGAGCATCCCGAGTACGAGATCGTGGGCATGCGCAAGCGCGGGGCGCCGATGTCGCCGGTGCCGTTCGGCGACACCTCGGATACCGCGCCGAGCCAGCAAAGGCACGCGGACAGGCAGCGGCCCCAAGCTTATGCAAACCAGCGCCTGCAAGCGGGCGGGATGCTGCGCGCCGACGCCGCCGACGCCGCCGGCGCGACGCCGGCACGACGCCGGGTGACGCTGTCGCCCGCGGACGTCGCGGCGGCCCGGCGCGGCATGCGGCTGCTGCACGACCGCCGCGCGATGTTGCTCGACGGCTGGATCGAGCGCGACAGTCGCGAGGCCGCCGACCTCGCCCGGGCGCCTTGACGCCGCGCCGGCTCGGGCTGGGTCTTGCGCTGTCCGTGCTCGCGGCGGCTGGGGGCGCGCACGCCGCCTCGCCGTCGTTGCGCTGCACGCTGCAGCCGCCGCACCCGGTGCTCGGCCATCCGCTGCGGTGGACGATACGTGCGGTGAACCTGCCCGAACTGCCGCTGCTGCGGGCCGCGCAGCTCGCCCCCGACTGGCTGTTGCAGGGCCAGACCGCGCAGCGATCGGCCAGCGGGCGCGGTCGGTCGTCGCAGATCCTGGAACTCACTCTCTACCCGATGGCCATCGGCACGCTGCGGCTTCCGGCGCTGCATGCCGGTACGCTGAGCTGCCCACGCCGGGCGCTTCGCATCGCCAGCTCCGCGCACGGGCAGGCGCCACAGTTCATGGCCGCGCACGTCGGGGATGCCAGCCCGGTGGTCGGGCAGGCCGTTCGCGTCGATCTGAACCTCGGCGCCGGCGGCGCGCTGGACTGGCAGCCTGTGCGCGCCGCCAGCGACGACGGCGTCGTGCGGCCGCTGTCGACGCTGTCGACCGAGGTCGTGTCGCGTGGCGGCCGCGTGGCCGTGCAACGCCAGAGCTGGAGCTTCACGCCGCTGCGGGCCGGCGACACGACCATCCATTTCGGGCTGTTGCGCGCCACGCCGTTCGGACAGTTGCGGGTCTATCCGCTGGCGCCGCTGCATCTCCGTGCCCAGCCGCTGCCCGCCTACTGGCCCGACGACGCCGCGATCGGACACGCTCGCTGGCGCATCGAGCGCGCGCCGCAGCGCCTGCAACTGGGCGCGAATGGTGTGCTGCACGCCACCCTCGGCGGTGTGCAGATCGGCCGCGCCGCGCTGCTGCGCGCGCTGGTGCAGGCAACCGGGAGCGAGCTGGGGCTGCGCCTGTACCCGCCGCGGCTGCGCCGGGAGCCCGGGGCAGCCCATGCCTTGACTCCCGTCTGGCACGTCGCGCTGGCCTTTCGCGTGGATGCGGCTGGCCCCGTGGTCTATCCGCGTCTGCGCCTGCCCTATTACGACCCCCGGCGCGGCGCCCCAGCGCTGGCGGTGGCGGATTGGGGCGGTGCACAGGCGGATGACCCGCGGCCCGCGCGTCTGCTCGCGGCGATCGCCGCGGTCGGCGCGCTGGTTCTGCTGCTGGCGCTGCTGCGTCTGGCGACGCTGGCCGCGCGCGCAGCGCTGTGCCGCCGTCGCTGGCGGCGCCTGATCGCGCGCGGCGACGCGCGGGCCCTGGCGCAGGTCTGGCAGCGCCAAGCGGCGCGTGCCTCGCCGCAGGCGCCAACGCCGACGTTGCGCAGCTGGGTGCGGTCGCAACGCTGCGGCGGGCGCCCGTTGACGATCCCCGGACTCGAAGGCTTGATCGCCGTCGAGGAACGGCGGCGCTACGCTGCGGCGCAGCCGGATCGGCACACGGCCGGCGCCGCTCAGCGGTCGTCGTCGCGGCGCCAGCCGCGGCGGTCGTCATGCTCGCGCCGCCAGCGATAGACCGGGGCCGGCGCCCAGCCATAGGCGGGCACGGCAGGCAGATAGGTCGCCGGTGGTGGCGGCGGCGCGTAGCCGTAGGCCGGGGCAGGTACGTAGGCCACCGGGGGCGGCGCGTAGACCGGAGCTACCCGGGGCGCGAAAAACGGCGCGGCGATCGCGCCGGTGACGAGCCCGGCGATGAAGCCGACGCCTCCGCCGCCGTCTTCGTCGTGCCAGCCGTCGGCGTGGGCCGGCACCGTGCTCAGCAGACAGGCGACGATCGCGCCTGTTCGCATGGTCCTGGATATGCGCAATCTGCTCATGACATCGATCTCCGGGTAAAGGGGGGCATGCAGGTCAATCGCCTGCGCCGGCGCGCCCATCATTCGAGATGCAGGTACAGGACCCGGGTCACGCGCGCGTCCTGCGGGCGCGAGCCGGAGCGAATCTCGAAGATCAGGAAACGCGCCACGCGTGTGCTCATCACGACGTAGAACACATCGCCGGGACGAAACACATCGTCGTGCACGACGGCCACGACGCCTTGCGCCGACTGATAGAGCACGGCGTCGACGGCGTAGCGGCCGTCGCGGTCGTAGCTCGCGCGGAAACGCAAGGTGCGCGCTGAACCGCGCCGCTCGGCGCCGCTCGACGCGTCGGGCTCGCGCCTCGTGCCAGGCTCGTTGCGCAGTGCTTCCATGGTGGTCTCCTCGGACAATGCGGAGCTTCGGCGCAGCGGCGCCGGTTACCCGGCGCGACGCTGCCAAAAAGACGGGAATTTTTCCCATTATAGGTGAGCGGCACGAGGTCCGCAGTTGACTTCGGGCACGCTGCGGCGGCGCGGCGGCAGTGCGCGATGCTGCCGACCGCGCACGAACTCGCGGCCGCCAGGCAAGCTGGCAAGCTGGCAAGCTGGCAAGCTTGCTAGGCAAAGTTGATGGTTTTGTTCTGCGCGCGCCGGCACTCCAATGGTGCTTTCGACGCGGCCGAATGCCGGGCCACGCGGCGGCCCGGCATGGGCGATTCTTCCGGATTTCGAAGGATCGCCTCGCGTCGCGGCATGCCGGTAAATTTGGGAATCGCAGAAATGGATCGCATCAGAATTGCACCGCCTCGTCGTCGGAGTGCGCAGCAGGAAATCACCGAGTTTTGTGCGGGTTTCAACGAGGCGGCGGAATTCGGCAGCGAGCATATCGTCGACCTGGCCGGGATCTATCGACGCAGCACACCCGACGTGATGGCCGAGGTCGGCGCGAGGTTCGCCGGTGGCGCCAAGTGTCTGTTGATCCAGGAGTTCGGCGCGTCGCAGGAGTGCGGCGCCGCGCCATGCACGGATCGGGCGCGCACGATCGCGTCCGCGGCACTCCTCGGCTTCACCGCGGCGCTGGGCTTCAAGCCCTACGCGTTCGTGCAGGAGCGAGCGGGTTCGCTGGTGCACGACGTTCGGCCTGAACCTGGCGCACGAACCAGCATATCGAGCTCAGGCGTGATGGACTTCTCCCTGCACGCGGATTGCGCGTGCCTTGGCCGGGACCTGCGGCCCGAGCTGCTGAGTTTCCTGTGCCTGGTTGACGAGAGCTCGACCGAGACCGAGGTCGCCGCGCTTCCCGATGTACTGAGGAACCTTCCGGCCGAGGCCATTGAAGAACTGGCGGCGCCCAATTTTCTTCACCGCGCGCCTGATTCCTTCCTGGGGTCGGCGAAGGATCGTGTGAGCTCGATCCTGGACCGCGTCGACGGGGCTTGGGAAGTCAAGGTCGCCACGCACAGCTGCCAGCCGCTGACGGCGGCGGCGACATCGGCCTTCCAGCGCTTTGTCGAGTGCGCCAATCAGGCGCGTGCGGCCCATCGCTGGCGTGCCGGCGACTTGCTGCTGGTGAACAACCGCGAGTGTCTGCACGGACGTCGCGCGATTGGCCAGGGCAAGCGACATCTGCTGCGTTGCTACGGATCAAGGACACAACGGTGCGGGGCGACCGTCGACCTTTCCCGCTGATCCCTGGGGCGCGCGCCCCTGTCGGGGGCAGGAGTACACGATGTTCGAATTGGCCGAGGCCTGCGTGGCGTCTCTGTTCGCGGGCTTGATGGACGCCATCGTCGGTGGCGGTGGTTTGATCCTGTTGCCGGCAATGTTCACCCTTTACCCGAGCGCGGACTCGGCAACCCTGCTGGGCACGAACAAGTGTGCTGCGGTGTTTGGGACCGGGACGGCGGCGTTGAGGTTCCTGTTCCGCGTCCAGTTGCGGCTCACCGTGCTCGTGCCGGCCCTGTTCGCCGCGGTGCTGGGCGCCGTGCTTGGCGCGCGTGCGGCGCTCTTGCTCGACACGATGCTGCTGCGCCGGGCCTTGCCGATCCTGCTGCTGCTGATCCTCGTCTACACGATCTCGCGAAAGGATCTGGGACAGGTGCATCGGCCGATTCCCTGCCCACGCAGGGAGCTTGTCATCACCGCTGCGATCGCGCTGATGATGGGCGCTTACGACGGCTTGTTCGGCCCGGGAACCGGGACCTTGTTCCTGTTCCTGCTGGTCCGCTGCCTCGGGCGCGACTTCCTGCATGCCGCCGCCGAGGCCAAGGTGCTCAATCTCGGCGGCAACCTGGGCGCGCTGGCGGTGTTCGCGGCGTCCGGGCGGGTCTGGTGGCAGCTGGGTTTGCCGATGCTCGTCGCCAACGTGATCGGCAGTCTCATCGGCACCTCGGTCGCCCTTCGCTTCGGAACGCGATTCGTACGCACGGTTTTCATCGTCGTCGTCGGGTTTCTGGTGCTGCGCACGAGCTACGACGCCTACTTTGCCGGGCCGCGGCCGTAGATGCTCGACCGTCTTGCGCACCGCTGACACCGCCCAGCGTTTGTTTCCCCTTCGTGCCGCATGAGATGCGCCGCCGCCGGCGGCGCGAACCGAACGATTGGGTCGCCGCGGCGTCACAACGCGCACGAGCTCGTGTCGAGCCGGGGGTGTCCGCTTCCGGCGTGCCGCGAGCGCATCTCGACCCTGAAAACCCATGGATGTATTGGCGAAACCCTTGACCGCGTGGAAGGCCGACCTGTTCGCTGCGCTGCGTGAAACCGCCGATCACGTGCAAACCAAGCAGCGGATCTCGCGCGCGGTGCAGGAACTCGGATTCGACCATTTCACCTATGGACTCTGGATGCCTCTACCGGTATCGAAGCCGGCATTCCATTCGGTCAGCAACACGCCGGAGGATTGGCAGTATCGTTACCGGAAACACGATTTCGCCGCGACCGATCCCGTCGTCAAGCATGCCTGGAGTTCGCTGGCGCCGCTGGTCTGGGACCTTGCGGCCTTCGAGTCGGCCCCGCAGCTGTCGGCCTGCGCGCGCGCCCACGGCCTGCTGGCGGGCTGGACGCAGGCCAGCCTCGGCCCGAACAGCCGCCGCGCGTGTCTGACCCTGTTCCGCGGCACGGCGCCGCCGCGCGTGGTCGAGGTGGTCGAGAAAGCGTCGGACTTCGAATGGCTGCTCCAGATGGCCGAGCTCTTTCTCGCCGAGCACGTCGCATCGGCGCACTGGATTGCCGCGCGGCCGCATCTGACGGCGCGGGAGGTCGAAACGCTGCGCTGGACGGCGGACGGCAAGACTTCGTTCGAGATCGCGTCCATACTCGGTCTCTCGACGAACACGGTCAATTTCCACTTGCGCAACGCGATGGCCAAGATGGGTGCGGTGAACAAGGCTTCGGCCGTCGCCAAGGCCCTCGTTTACGGCCTTCTCGCGTCCCGCCAGTAGCTTGCGTGCCCGGCACGCGCACCGCGTCAGCCGCGTGCGCCGACGCGGCTGCCCCAGAACGCCGCGCCGACGATCATCGCGGTGGCCAGCGCGATCGAGGCGCTGGGGCGCTGGTGGTTGACGGCCATCAACAGCACCGTCGACAGCAGCGGCGTCAGGAAGGCCAGCAGCCCGATGCGGCGCGGGTCGCCGCGCTTGAGCGCCGCGTCCCACAGGAAGAACGCGCCGCCCAGCGGTCCCAGGCCGAGCAGCGCGATCAAGGCCCACTGGCTCCACGCCAGGCTCACCGACGGCTCGAGCAGCACGTGGCAAAGCAGCGCCAGCAAGCCGGCGATCGCGGCGAAGCCGCCGACCGCGGCGGTCGGAAACGGCGGCAGGCGCCGCGTCAGCAAGGAGTAGCAGGCCCAGATCAGCGCCGAGCCGAACGCGAACAGGTAGCCGCCATGCCAGCCGCCGTGCAGCGACGCGCCGGTCGGCGCACGCCCGAGGATCGCGATCGCGGCGCCGGTGAAACCCAGCAGCGCCGCCGCGACGTGCCCGGCGCGCAGCCGCATGCCCGGCAGCAGCAGCGGCGCCAGCACGACCATGCCCAGCGGCCACAGATAGTTGATCAGGTTGGCCTGCACCGCCGGTGCGCTGCGCAGGGCCATGAACAGCAGGAAATGAAAGCCGAACAGCGAGCCGGCACCGACCGCCAGCGTGCCGGCCGGCACGCGCCAGCGGCGCAGGTCGAAACGCGCCAGCGGCCACGCCAGCAGGCTGCCGACGAGCAGCCCGCTGCCGGTGAGCAGGAACGGCGGCACCCCGGCCAGCGCGACACCCAAGGTGGCCAGCGAGCCCCACAGCACGATCGCGGCGAGCGCGAGCAGATCGGAAGTCATCGGCGCAGCGTAGCGCGCCCGCGCAGCGACCGCAGCACGACGCGCCGCGGCGACACCCAGGCAGCCCGTCGGTTCGACAAGGATCTTCATGCGCGCGGCGAGGAAGCCCATCGCGTCGACCAGTTCGGCGTCGGTCACGGTGACGATGTCGTCGACGTCGCGCTGGATGATCGCAAACGTGATGTCGCCGAGCTGCTGCGTCTGCGCGCCGTCGGCGATCGTCGCCGGCATGCCGAGCAGCCGCGCCGACAGCGCGACGGCCTGCGCGTGGTTGCCCGACGAGAACGCGACCACGCCGGCCCGGCGCTGCGCTGACGTGAACGTCGACAGCGCGTTGAACGCACCGCGGAACTTGAACGCGCCAACGCGCTGGAAGTTCTCGCACTTGAAGAAGACCCGAGGGCCGGAATCCATCATGCTATTCGCGCGCCTATCACGAAACGCGCCGACGCGGAAAGACCTTGCCCGGGCATATAGTTCTACGACGAACTAAATTATCGTTGTGCCGCGTCATCGGGAGGCGGCGCTCCCCAGCAAACGAGAGAACATCGATGAACAAGGTCATGGTTGTGTACCACTCGGGCTACGGTCACACGCGCCGCGTCGCCGAGCACGTCGCGCGCGGCGCGAACGCCGAACTCGTCGAGATCGACGCCGACGGCAACGTGCCGGACGGTGCGTTCGAGCGTCTGGCCGCGGCCGACGCGATCATTTTCGGCGCGCCCACCTATATGGGCAGCCCGAGCTGGCAGTTCAAGAAATTCGCCGACACGACGAGCAAGGCCTGGTTCACGCGAGCCTGGCAAGACAAGGTGTTCGGCGGCTTCACCAACAGCGCCAGCCTCAACGGCGACAAGCAGGTGTCGCTGATCGCGATGCAGACGCTGGCTTCGCAGCACGGCGGAATCTGGGTCAGCCTCGGCCTGCCGCCGAGCAATGCGAAGGCCGCCACTCGGAACGATGCGAACAACCTCGGCGGATCGGTCGGGCTGCTGGTGCAGTCGCCGTCGGACGCGAGCGTCGACGAGATTCCGCAGGGCGACCTGGCGACCGCGCACAGCTACGGCCGGCGCGTGGCCGAAGTCGCCTCGAGGCTGCGCAGCGCCTGAAGGCTGCCGCGGCGCTGCCGCTAGACTGGCGCCGATGAGCCACCTTCGCGTCGACCGCATGCTGCAGTCGCAGGGCTTCGGCACGCGCCGGCACTGCCAGCAACTGGTCGCCGGCGGCCACGTGCGCGTGGCCGGCGAACCGATCGACGACCCGGCCGCGGTGATCGAGACCGCCGGCTTGGCGTTCACCGTGTTCGACGAAGCCTGGATCCATCGCGAACACGTCTACCTGGCCTTGAACAAGCCGCCGCGCTACGAGTGTTCGCGCCGCCCCAGCCATCACCCCGGCGTGCTCAGCCTGCTGCCCGAGCCGTTGCGGCAGCGCGGCGTGCAGCCGGTCGGCCGTCTCGACCACGACACCACCGGGCTGTTGCTGCTGTCCGACGACGGCACCTTCATCCACGCCCAGTCGTCGCCGAAGCGCCGGGTCGGCAAGCTCTACGTCGCCGACACCGCCGAAGCCGTCACGCCCGAGCTGGTCGCGGCGCTGCTGGGCGGCGTGCAACTGCACGACGAGCCGGCGCCGCTGGCCGCCGTGCATTGTGAACAGCTCGATGCGTGCCGCATCGCGATCGAGCTCGAGCAGGGCAAGTACCATCAGGTCAAGCGCATGCTGGCCGCGGCCGGCAACCACTGCGTGGCGTTGCGGCGGGTGGCCATCGGCGGCTTGCGGCTGGAGGCGCTGGCGCTGGCCGAAGGGCAGTGGTGCTACCTGGGCGAGGCCGAACTCGCACAGCTGGCCGCCGGCTGACGCGCACGCGGCGCTCGATCGACGCGGTCCGGCACCGCCGCGGGTCGGCGTACCGAATCAGGACAAGGAGCAGGGCATGGATCTGGGCATCGCCGGACGCCGCGCATTGGTGTGCGCGTCGAGCAAGGGTCTGGGGCGCGCGTGCGCGCTCGCGCTGGCCGCCGAGGGGGTCCACGTGACCGTGACCGCGCGTGGCGCCGAGGCGCTGGCGGCGACGGCGCGGCAGATCCGCGAGCGCTGCGGGGTCGAGGTCGGTGAAGTGGTCGGCGACATCACGACGCCGCAAGGCCGCGCCGACGCGCTGCGCGCCGCGGGCCCGATCGACATCCTGGTGACCAACGCCGGCGGCCCGCCTCCCGGCGACTTCCGCGACTGGAGCCGCGACGATTGGATGCGGGCGCTCGACGCCAACATGCTGACGCCGATCGAGCTGATCAAGGCCAGTGTCGACGGCATGATCGAGCGCGGTTTCGGCCGCATCGTCAACATCACGTCGGCCGCGGTGAAGGCGCCGATCGACGTGCTTGGCCTGTCCAACGGCGCGCGCAGCGGTCTGACCGGTTTCGTCGCCGGTCTGGCGCGCAAGACCGTGCGCCACAATGTGACGATCAACAACCTGCTGCCGGGCCCCTTTGCCACCGACCGTCTGAGCGCTGTCGCGCAAGCGCAGGCCGCCGCCGCCGGGGTCTCGACGGCCGAGATCCTGGCCCGGCGCGCGGCGGACAACCCGGCCGGGCGCGTCGGCGACCCGGCCGAGTTCGGCGCCGCCTGCGCCTTCCTGTGCAGCGCGTCGGCCGGTTTCGTCAGCGGCCAGAACCTGGTGCTCGACGGCGGCGCCTATCCGGGGGTGCTGTAGTCCCCGGCCGGGTCCAGCGGAGCCGGGAGACGTCGCGCAACGACGTCGACCCCGACGCCGCAGGCGAGCGTCATTCGTCCAGCGGCTGGTACACGACGAGCTCGACGCAGCTGAGTTGGCTTTCCCCGATCTCCGAGGCGATGACCGTCGGCCCGCGGCCACCGGCGTCGCCAGGCGCGGGTTCATCGATGCCCAGCAGCTCCCAGTGCGCGTCGCCGTGCGCGCGACGCACGACGGCGTAGTTTGCTGCGCCGTCGCCGTCGTTCTCGATTCGAACGAGCGCGGCGACGATCGATTCGCGCTGCGGGACCTGCGCCATATCGATCGACTGCTCGAAGCGAACCTCAAGCGTCCGCTTTTGGTCGGCGAACAACTCTCGCCAGGCAGCGATTTCTTCTCTCCAGAGGGTTTGGCGGGGGTCGACGCTCAGATGCACGCTCTGCCGATCGTCAACGGCCGATTCGTCCCACGCCTCGCCCAAGCTCGGCAACGGTGCGGTCCCCGGTGCTGCCGCAGGCAGGCCTGAGAGCTGGCCCACCAGCGCCAACGCGTCGACCTCCGACAACGCCCACCGAGCCGCCTGCGCGTCGTCCGCGCGCGAAGGCCTTGAAGGCGCACAGGCCTGCGGCGAGCTTTCGGCCGTCGTGCGTTGCACGACGTCGGTTTGGGCCGGATGCTGCTTGGTGGCCCCGGTCGGAAACACGATGCCTGGCACGATGAGGTTCAGTGGCTGCTGCTCCAGCCTCGATTCGCCGTGTCCGCCGGACCCCAGGGCGTGGCGCGACTTGGCGCAGTCCTGCACAGGGGCTCGAACGCGTGCACGTGGGCCGCGCTGCGCCTGCGCGCGTCGTTCGGCGATCGTCGGCGTGAGCTCGCGCCGAATGGCGTCGCGATGCGCCGGCAGCTGGTACAAGCTGCGCTGACGCGCGCCCGGTTGGGGCTGTGGCGGTTTCGGGCCAGCTTTGGCGGCCGGCGCGGTGACGGTCGCGGTGCGACTTGGACCGCTGCGCGGCGGGTCGGAGTAGAGCTGGCTTGCCGGGCGACGCACTGGTTGGCTCTGGCGCTTTTCGGGCGCGTGATCGAGCCGGCGCTGCGGCAGCTTCTGCAAGCGCGCCATCGCCGCGGCCTGCGCCTCGGCCGCCGTGCGCTGGTCTTGCAGGCGCTTGATCCTGGCCAGCGCATGCGTCGAGGCGGACGGCGAACGCGACTCGTCGAGCTGTCCGTACCAGAGGCCCTCGTACACGGCAGGCTGCGGTACGCCGGGTTCCGGCCGCGGGATCGGCAGCGCATCGTCCTCCGGCAGCGCGTTCGACGGCTCATCGTCGTGCAGCTGCCGGGCGTTGGCGGCGAGCTCCAAGTTCGCCTCGGCTCGGCGCGCCTTGATGCGCTGGTGGAACTCGGCGAGGCGCTGGTCGTAGCCCGGAGGCCGGCGCTTGAGCTTGGGCCGGCGCGCCCCGCTGTCGGCGGCTTCGCGGTCGTCGTAGGGCTGGGCCTGCGTCGAGCGCTGGCCGCTGTTGCCGGTCGCGGGCTGCGCCGCCCAGGCCTCGGCCGACACGCTGCCGAGCAGCATCATGGCCAGTCCTGCGGCAAGCGGCAAGGGCTGCAGGCGATGGTGGCGTTTCGTCATGGCAATCTCCGCAAGAGCAAGTCAGCGAGAGGCCTGCGCGTCGCAGGCCGGTGGAGCAGCGTCGGAACGGGGCGAGTGACGGGAGGCGGTTCCGACGCTTCAGTGGCACGCGGCCGGGGTACAGACCCCAGCCCGGCCGTCACCCAGAATCCGGTCACGACCCTTCGGGTGGCTTGTCCTGCACGTACGCCACGATCGAGCGGATCAAGCTCTCGTCGATCGGCTCACTGAGCAGTTCCGAAACGACCTCGCCGTTGAACCTTTCCGGCTGCTCGGCGAACGTCACCGCCTCCCAGCCCTTGCCGTAAGTCGAATGACGCAAGACGGCGTACACCGCTTCGTCGCTGGCGGACGTGACGCGAGCGATCAGCGCGACGATACCGGGGGTGCCGTCGATTTCGGACAATGGCAACCCTGGGGCTTTGGGCGTGATCACCTTGCGCCGGACGTCGCTGGATCGCGATGGATATTGCGCGAGACACTCGTTGAATACAGACGTCGTGCGCGATGCGAGCGACGCCTTGGAGTGCGCCGACGAATCCGATGGCTTGATCCCCGACACATGCAGCAACAGGTGTACCGCCTGGGCCACCGGCAAGTGGTACGAGTCGGGCAGCGTGTCGATGCCGAGCTCCTCCGCGGTGATCGACATATGCACGATGTCACCGCCGGCTGCCGGCGCGGCGTCGGACTCGTCACCTCCATATTCCTCCTGCACGCTGGATGGCTGGGACTGGCGCGCGGTGTGCGCTGTCTGGTGTACCTGGGGTTGGGGGGAGACCGCAGGCCTTGCCATTCGCGTCGGATGCGGCGCCTCCCACGGAAGCTGGCGGCCGACCTGGTGGGGCTTGATCGTGCGCACCTTCGCCGCTTCCACGGGCTTGCGCTCCTCGGCAAGCCTGTGCAGCCGATCCCATACCGTTTCCCGGCCACGCAAGTCGCTCGCGGCGCCGGCACGGCGGTGAACCTTGGACGTCGCTTCCGGCTTGCCCCGAGCTGCCGGCTGGGGTTGGGTCAGCGTGTCGAAGTCGTCGCGGCTCGCGACCAGAAAGCCGTGTGGGCCGGTCGGCGAGCCCTGGGGAGAGTAAGGCTTCCTCGAGGTCACCAGATGATCGAGGCGTCGTCGATCCGGCAATCTGCGCGCCACCTTCTTCGTCTCGTCACGGTGCGCCGCAGCGGCATTTCCGCGATCGTTCTTCGTCGGCTCCGCCGATTCGGAGCGGCCTTTCATCGCGGGGCCTTTCGAGCTTATGCGCGGCTTGCTTTTCTCGAGCCGTTGTGACGTAGCGCTGCGCTTGGCGTCGGCGGCCTGCGCAGCGCCGATTTCGGTGGCGACGCTGCCGAGCATCAGCGCGACCAGTCCGGCGGCCAGCGGTGCGCGCATCGAGCGAGCCGTTTTGTCCGGGTGCATGATCAGGATCTCCATTTCCGTGTGTCGTCTCGCGCCGGGCGCGAGTCCATCCCAGTGGAAGCCGATGACATCGTGTTGAAGCATTGATGCTTCGGCAGATCCAGCAAAGTGCTCGATCTTCGAGATTTGACCCAGACGGCGCTAGCAGTTCCGTGCTTGTCGTTAGGTGCGCGTCGATCGCGGCGCAATCTGCGGTTTGCGAGCTTCGAGCGCCGGTCGCTGCACGCAAACTTGTTCCCGATTTCATGCGCATAAAACTCTTGCCCTAAAACTTTTTGCCGATGCCGCATCTAACGCTGTAGATCCGGCAATTCGCCCGATCTGCCGCGCGCACTGCGACACCCCGGCACGCGCGGCCTGTGATGGGGCTTGCCGCGTGGCGCGCCAGCGGGTGTCGCAACGGAGTGAACGATGGCGAAGTTATTCGATGCGCGCGGACGACGCGCCCCGCTGGCCGCCGCACTGGCCACGATGATGCTCGGCGCAGCCGGTGTCGACGCGTATGCGGGCTCGAGCGCAGCAGAGAAGAAGACGGGTGTCGCAGGCAGGCAAGAGGCCGGCAATCGCCTCGACATGCTCCGCGGGATGTACGGCACCAAGCGAGCGCAGCCTGGCTCCGGCCATGCGCATGGCGCGATGCAGACCCAGGCGCACCGCTACCAAGCCACGGCGCAAGACGGCGCGCGGCGCAAGGTCGATATCGACCGCATCAACAGACTGGCGCAAACCAAGCCGTTGCCGCAAGCGAAGGTTGCCCCGGAGGTCGTCGGCCCACAAGGCGGCGCCAAGCCGCGCAAGCTCGATATGAAGCGCATCGACGAACTGGCGCAACACAGGCCGCCGGCGAAGTTGAAGGTCGTCCCGAAGATCGTCGACACACGGTGGCCTGGCGTGGGCCGGGCCGAGCCTGGCCGCCAGCTGCAGAGCCGGGGCGTGGACGACCGGAGCGATCTGCCCAGGCCAGCCCTTGCCCGTTACGGCTACAAGCCCCTCCCCAGCTTTGATCCCGTGGCGTACGCCAGTGGCAGTCAAGCGCAGCGGCATCCGAAGCCGACCCGCAAGCAGCTGCCCACGATCGTGGTGGAGAATGGCGATCCGGATCTGGAGGGCGTCCAGAACAACCAGGCGCTGGATATCGAACGGCAAGCGCTCCCGCATCCGGTTAGCTACCGCGGCGTCGAGCTGAAGGACCTTTCGGCAGCTGAAGCTGCGCTTGCGCTGCTCAAGTCCGACGACGCCTGGGCGTTGTTCGGGCTTGACGCGGCGGGCAGGGATCTAGCACACGAGCAAATCAAGGCTCTGCTGGACGAGCCAGAACTGCCGAAGGACTTCGGGCACTTGTGGGAGACCATGGCCGGGAAGACTTTCGATCTCGCTGGCCGTAGCGAGTCGGTCAAGATCTACACGTTTGAGCACCTGTTCAAACAAGAGGTCGAGGTAAAGCTATGGGAGGAGCGGGTGTTCGGATTCAAACTTCCCAACGCCATGTCGTTCCAGCAGCTGCCGTACCCGGAACACATCGTCGCGGTCGTGGCGCGAGTGACCGACTCGACGACGCGGAGCCCGCGCTACGTCGTCGCGCACATCGATGCGTCAAATCGCCTTGACGCTCCCGGCGGCTTCAAGTCGCTCGGCTACGGTTGGCATGAACTCGGATACGACGAGCATGAATTCGACGCCGGGAAGCTGACGATGACGCAAGTCGAGTACGTGGTCTACGAGCCGTATTTCCACCGGAAATAACTGCTCGACGGATCGACATCGGCGATCGCTCCCGGCTCCGTGCGTCGTGACCCGCGTGCGGAGCCGGCCGCCGTTGCGCCGGGTCGTCACCGGTCAATATCCACCGTACCATGATGGTTAATAAAAGCGTCATGGGGTTGGGTTATGAAGCGTGTGATATGCGAATACAGCGAAGTGACCGAATCCGCAGCGCCGCTCGCAGGGCGCCGGCGTTTCTTCCGCTGGGCCGGCGCTGCCGGCGCTGCGCTGCTGCCCGGGCTGCCCAGCCTGGCGCGCGCGCCTGAAGCCAGCGCGCCGCTGCCGGCGCCGCTGCGCGGCGCGCAGGCGACGCTGGCGGTGCGCGCGCGCCGCGTGCAGATCGGCTGCTCGCCTGCCCCCGCCGAAGCGAACGCCTGGGTCTACTGCGCCGACGCCGGCAGCGACGCGCCGCTGGCGAACTATCTGGGTCCGACCTTCGAGCAGCGCCGCGCGCTGCCGTGCCGCGTCACCTACGTCAACGCGCTGCCGCCGCGCGACGGCGCGATGCCGACGCCGCCGGGCGCGTCGCCGCTGGACCGCAGTTCGTGCGGCGGCATCGTCGCGCAGACCGACGTCGGCGTCGTCGCGCATCTGCACGGCGGGCGCGTGCAAGGCCACGTGGCGGGGCGCGTGCTCGAGAGCGACGGCTGGCCGCTGGTGCCGATCGGCCTGCGCGGCAACCCCTACGGCTTCGCGCGCGAACACACTTGCCACTACCCGAACGACCAGCGCGCGACGCTGCTGTGGTACCACGACCATGCGATGGACCACACCGGCCCGCACGTCCACGCCGGGCTGGCCGGGCTGTATTTCATCCGTGATGCGGCCGACGACGCGGTGCTGGCGGCGATCGGCGGCGCCGCGCAGGAGCTCGCGCTGGTGATCCAGGACCGCATCGTCAAGGCCGACGGCAGTGGTTTCGACTACGACGCCGGAACGCCCGACAGCGGCCCGCATGGCCGCCCCGAGTTCCTCGGCGACCGCCTGTTCGTCAATGGGCGTCCGCCGCCGCGGCTGGCGCTGGCGCCGCGCGCCTGGCGGCTGCGGCTGCTCAACGGCTGCAACGCGCGCACCGTGGCGCTGGCTTTGTGCGACGTCGACGCGCTGCGCCGCGGCCGCGGCCGCGTCTGGTGGAGCGACCGCCTGCGCGTGATCGGCAGCGACGGCGGCCTGCTCGCGCGCAGCGTCGGCCTGCGCGCGACCGACACGGTGGTGATCGCGCCGGCGCAGCGCCGCGACCTCGTCGTTGACCTCGCCTCGCTGCCGCCGGGCGTGAGGCGGCTGCGGCTGGTCAACGTCGCGTTGCGCTCGTTCGCCCGCTCGAGCGCCGAGCGACCCGAAGACATCTATTCGAGCTATGCGGCGTCGGTGCTGCAGCCGTCCGCTGCGGCTTACAACGCGGTCGACGCCACGCTGTACCGCGTGCTCGACGACGGCCGCGCGGGGGTCGCCGACCTCGACGTCGACCGCGCCGCGGCCACCGTGCCGACGCCGCGCCACGCCCAGTTCGACCGCCTGCTCGCGGCTGCGGCGAGCGACGACGACTACCTCTGGGACGGCCGCGCGCTGCGTCCGCGGCGCGGCGCGCGCTTCGGGCCGAACCGGCTGATCCTGCTGATCAGCAACACGGTCGGCGACGACGCCGGGCAGGTCGAGGTGGCGCCCGGCTGGCCGGGCTGGAACGACGTGCAGATCTTCGAGCTGAGCGCCGCCGGCGGCGACGGTCCGCAGTGGCGGCTGCCGTTCGCTGTCGACCTGGCTGCCCGCGCCGACCCCGCCGCGGGCGCGCCCAGCGCCGCGCAGGTGGCGTACACGGTGGCACGCGGCACCTTCTTCGCGCGCGCCGACGCGCCCGACATCGCGACCACGCACGCCTATCCGCGCATCCACGCGCCGACCATACGCGCCCGCGCCGGGACTTACGAGCGCTGGTACGTCGCCAATGTCGGCAACGACCAGCCGCTCGCGGTCACCGACGACCTGCCGGACATGCACCCGTTTCACGTGCATCTGGTGCAGTTCGTCGTTTTGCGGCGCTGGCGGCTTGAAGGTCGCGAACTGCGCCCGGCGCCGCCCGAGCCGCTCGACCGCGTCGCACGCCAGGACACCGTGCTGGTCGAATCGAACACCGTGGTCGAGCTGCTGCTGTGGTTCCCGCCCGGTTACTCCGGCACCTACCCCTACCACTGCCACGTGCTTGAGCACGAGGACAACTGCATGATGTCGTCGTTCGAAGTCGTCTGAGTAAGCGGCAGCGGGCGGCGCGAGGCTCACGCGCGCCTGACGAGCCTATTCGGTTTGTTTGTTTTTATCGAAACGGCTTGGCTGAACGCAAGGCGGACGCTGGATTCAAAGGACAGGATCCTGCGTCGTGCGGGATCCGCAACTTGAGGATCCTGACCATGCCTACCCCTGAATCACCCCTGTCGAGGCGGCGTCGCGCGCCGCTGGCCGGCGCGCTGGCGCTGGCGCTGTTCGCGCTGTCGCTCGGCGACGCGTTCGCCGGC
>JAJZHH010000141.1 GCA_021804595.1 Pseudomonadota bacterium | reverse complement strand
CGCCTCGAGCGCGGCGACCTGCGCTTCGAGCGCAGCGATGCGCGCCTGCGCGGCGAGCAGCATCGCCTGCAGCGCGTCGAATTCGTCGCGCGTGACCAGGTCGAGGCGCCCGGCTGCCGATTGCGCCAGCGCCTTCGCGTTGCGCTGCACGTCCTTCAGCGGCGAGTTCTCCAGCGCGGCTGCGGCGCGGTGCAGGAAGTCGCGGGGGGAGTTCGGGTTCGGAGCGTTCATCGTCGATTCCACGGCGGCGCGGCGATGGCCGCGCCCTCGGTGCGTATTGTCGCGGCAAAGCGCGTCGACCGGGCGCATAGCCCTTGTCGCGGGCGCGGCGCGCGGCGCCGACGCGCACCACGCCGCACCCTCGGCGCACCGCGCGGGGCCGTGCGCGACCGCGTCTGCGCACCACGAGCGGGAAGCGCGCACCGTTGTGAGGCGGACATGCGCGCGACCTGCGGCGCCGACACCTGGCACGAAAGCTGCAGAGCTAACGCGGGCCCCCGCTTTCCGCTTTCGTCCTCTTCCGCACTGCCACGCTTCCTTGGAGAACGCTTCGATGAAAAAGAGCATGCTTGCCGCCAGTCTTGCCGCCGCGCTCGGCGTGTCCGCGCCGGCGCTGGCCGACGACGCCCCCGCCGCCCCCGCCGCGCCGAGCCTGGGTGCCGTGCTGGCGGCCACCCCGGGCCTGAGCCTCACCGGCTACGTCGCGTCGACCTATACGCACTTCGACACCAGCACGGTCGGCCAGCGCCAGTTCGACCTGAAGACCAACGGCTTCACGCTGAACCAGGCCAGCGTGACCGCGTCCTACCTGCCGTCGAGCGGTGCCGGCGCTTCGGTCACGTTGCTCGGCGGCGACGACGCCAGCTACCTGGCGGCCAGCGCGCCGCAAGTCGGCGTCGCCACCGCGTACGCGCAATACGCGGTCGGCGCGCTGACCGTGATGGCCGGGCGGCTGCCGACGCTGGCCGGCGCCGAAGTCGTCAACCCGGTGGCCAACAACGAGATCTCGCGTTCGCTGCTGTTCTACGACCTCGAGCCGATCTATCACGATGGCCTGCGCGCCAGCTACGCGGTCAGCGGCGCGCTGACCCTCACCGGCGGCGTCAGCAACGGCATCAACTACAGCAGCAACGGCACCGCCGATTCCAAGCTGGTCGAGCTCGGCGCGGCGGGCGCACCGACCAAGCAGCTGTCGTATTCGCTGGCCTACTACTACGCCGGCACCAACAGCTACTACGGCGGCGCGCCCGGCAAGACCGGCCTGTTCGATTTCGTCGGCACTTACAACGCCACCGACGCGCTGAGCCTGGGGCTGAACGTCGACCTGGTCAGCAAGGACCTCGCCGGCACGACGAAGAAGGCCAACGGCTACGCGTTGTACGCCAACTACGCGCTGACCGGGCAGCTGACGCTGTCGGGACGCGGCGAGTACCTGACCGACGACGATGGCCTGATCACCGGCTCGGCGAACAAGCTCAAGGAGCTGACGGTCGCGCTGAACTACACGCCGGTCGCGCACTTGAAACTGTCGGCCGAACTGCGTCAGGATAAGGCCGACAACCCGCTGTTCGCCAACGGCGCGACGACGACCACCAAGCAGAACTCGTTCGAACTGATGGCGGCCTACTCGTTCTGAGCGCCGCCACGCCAACCCAGGAGAGTCCTCCATGAAAATGATCACGGCCATCATCAAGCCGTTCAAGCTCGACGAGGTGCGCGAAGCGCTCTCAGGCATCGGCGTGACCGGTATCACGGTCACCGAGGTCAAGGGCTTCGGGCGCCAGAAAGGCCACACCGAGCTGTACCGCGGCGCCGAGTACGTCGTCGACTTCCTGCCCAAGGTGAAGATCGAGGCGGCGGTTCCCGAAACCCTGGTCGAGCGCACCATCGAGGCGATCGAGACCGCGGCGCGCACCGGCAAGATCGGCGACGGCAAGATTTTCGTTGCCGGACTCGAGCAGGTGCTTCGCATCCGCACCGGCGAGACCGGCAGCGACGCGCTGTGACAACCCTGGCAGCTGAAAGGTCAACGACATGAAAAAATTTCTTGCAATGCTCGCGCTGACGCTGGCCGCCTTCGGCGGTGCGGCCTGCGCGCAGACCGCGCCGGCGTCCGTCGCAGCTCCGGCGGCGGCCACCGCCGTCGCAGCGGCTCCGGCGGCGACACCGGCCGCGCCCGCGGCCGCAGCGTCGGCGGCGAAGAATCCGGCAGCCTTCATCAATTCCGGCGACAACGCGTGGATGCTGACGTCGACCGCGCTGGTGCTGATGATGACGATTCCGGGCCTGGCGCTGTTCTACGGCGGCATGGTGCGCAAGAAGAACGTGCTGGCGACGCTGATGCAGAGCTTCGCGATCACCGCGCTGGTCACCGTGCTGTGGATGATCGCGGGCTACAGCTTGGCGTTCACCAACGGGTCACCGTTCATCGGCGGCTTGAGCCGGTTCTTTCTCGCCGGCATGGGGCTCGACAGCGTCAACGGCATCGCCGGGACCATTCCCGAGAGCACGTTCATGACGTTCCAGATGACGTTCGCGATCATCACCCCGGCGCTGATCGTCGGCTCGTTCGCCGACCGCATGAAGTTCTCCGCGCTGCTGGTGTTCATGGGCGCCTGGCTGCTCGCGGTCTACGCGCCGATCGCGCACATGGTGTGGGGCCCGGGCGGCTGGCTCGGCGGTGACGGCGTGCTCGACTACGCCGGCGGCACCGTGGTGCACATCAACGCCGGTGTGGCCGGCCTGGTCGCCGCGCTGGTGATGGGCAAGCGCGTCGGCTACCACCGCGAACCGATGCCGCCGCACAACCTGGTGCTGACGATGATCGGTGCCTCGCTGCTGTGGGTGGGCTGGTTCGGCTTCAACGCCGGTTCGGCCGGCGCCGCCAGCGACCGCGCCGGCATGGCGATGGCGGTGACGCAGATCGCCACCGCCGCCGCAGCGCTGGCCTGGATGTTCGCCGAGTGGATCGCTCGCGGCAAGCCGACCATCCTGGGCATCTGCTCGGGCGCGGTCGCCGGACTGGTCGCGATCACCCCGGCTTCGGGCTTCGTCGGCCCCACCGGCGCGCTGATCATCGGCCTGGCCGCCGGCGTGATCTGCTTCTGGACCGCGGTCTACATGAAGGAGATCTTCGGCTACGACGATTCGCTCGACGCGTTCGGCGTGCACGGCATCGGCGGCATCCTCGGCGCGCTGCTCACCGGCGTGTTCGCGGTGAAGGCGATCGGCGGCACCGCCGGCGTGCTCGAAGGCAACACGGCGCAGCTGCTGATCCAGGCCAAGGGCGTCGCGGTGACCATCGTCTACGACGCCGTCGTCAGCTACGTGCTGCTGAAGGTCGTCGACATGCTGATCGGACTGCGCGTGACCGAGGA
The DNA here is from genome assembly GCA_021804595.1 of Pseudomonadota bacterium. GTDB lineage: Bacteria > Pseudomonadota > Gammaproteobacteria > Burkholderiales > Burkholderiaceae_C > Thiomonas_A. Next base: position 2,317 of record JAJZHH010000141.1, on the reverse strand, counting down.
GCAGGAGCGCGAGGGCCTGGACGTCAGCCTGCACGGCGAACAGGTGCTCTGAACCTTTTCATCGCATCTCCAGTGGTATTGGCCCGGCCCGAGCGCCGGGCTTTTTTCATTCCGAATTGACAACGATCAAGTTTGCCGGCGCCATACAACCGCTGGCGCGGGGTGCTGCGTAAGATCGCGATGCTGCGCCGCAGCACGATTTCCGCCGCCCGTCACGACTGACCGAATCCGCCATGCGCCCACGCCTGCCCGCCCTGCTGCTCGCCTTCGCCCTGCCCGCTGCCGCCGCTGCCGACCTGCCGCCGCTGCCGCCGCTGCCGACCACGCCGCCGCCGGGCGAGCTCGGCCGCATGGTCAAGCTCGGCCGCGAGCTGATCCTGCACACCGACACCGCGCCGCTGACGCGCGACCTGGTCGGCAACAAGCTGACTTGCGCCAGCTGCCACATCGACGGCGGCACGACGAACACGCCGGGCACCTTCGTCGGCACCGCGACCGCGTTTCCGGCCTGGTCCAAGCGCGAGCGCACGGTGCAGACGCTGCAGGACCGCATCGACAACTGCTTCATGCGCAGCATGAACGGCAAGCGCCCGATCATCGACAGCGAAGCGTCGATCGCGATGGCCGCCTACGTGACCTGGCTGTCCGACGGGCAGCCGATGCACATGAACCCGGTCAAGCCGGTCACGCCGCTGTTCGCGTCGCGCTGGCCCGATGCGCAGTACGCGCCGATGTTCAAGCGCGCCACCCACGCCGACTATCTGCACGGCGCCCAGGTCTACGCAGCGCGTTGCGCGGCGTGCCACGGCGCCGACGGCGCCGGCGTCGGCAGCACGCCCCCGGTGTGGGGCAAGAACTCGTACAACGCCGGCGCCGGCATGAGCAAGCCGGTGAAGATGGCCAGCTGGGTCGAGCACAACATGCCGCTGGGCAATGCCAACCTGACGCCGCGCGAAGTCGCCGACGTCGTGCTGTACGTCGACGCGCAGCCGCGCCCTGCGTTCGACCTGCGCCAGCATCTGCTGCCGGCAGCGCAGATGGGCGTCTACAACAGCAAGGTGCTCGACGAGCAGTCGAGCGTGCGCAGCAATCTGCGCGCCGTCGGCGTCGATCTGGACGCACTGCGCGGCGACGCCGCGCCTTGATCCGGCGCGCTGCGCGCGGCGCGAGCGCGGCCGACGCGCCGGCGCCGCCTCTGTCACAATGCTGGGCGTCGCCGCGCCACGCGGCCCAGTACATTCCACCAGCATGATTCCCCACCTCGTTTCCAGCGAAAGCGCGCCGGTGCTCGAACTCGAGCAACGCATCCTCGAAGCCCAACCGTCGATCGAACGCTGGTTCAGGCTCGAGTGGATGGAGCACTCGCCGCCTTTCTACGGTTCGGTCGACCTGCGCAACGGCGGCTTCAAACTCGCGCCGGTCGACACCAATCTGTTTCCCGGCGGCTGGAACAACCTGTCGGCCGACATGATCCCGCTGGCGGTGCAGGCGGCGATGGCGGCGATCGAGAAGATCTGCCCCGAGGCCAAGGGCCTGCTGCTGATTCCCGAGCGACACACGCGCAACAGCTTCTACCTCGAGAACCTCGGCCGGCTGACGCAGATCTTCCACCAGGCCGGACTGAACGTGCACGTCGGCACGGTCGACGACGCGATCACCGAGCCGACCCGGGTGCCGCTTCCCGACGGCTCGAGCCTGCTGCTCGAGCCGCTGGTTCGTGGCCGCCGCCGGCTCGGCACCAAGGACTTCGATCCGTGCACGATCCTGCTCAACAACGACCTGTCGTCGGGCGTGCCGACCAGCCTCGAGGGCTTGCACGAGCAATACCTGCTGCCGCCGCTGCACGCCGGCTGGAAGACGCGGCGCAAGTCGGCGCATTTCCGCAGCTACGACGCGGTGGTCAAGCGTTTCGCCAAGCTGATCGGCGTCGATCCGTGGATGCTGAACCCGTATTTCACGCAGTGCGGCGGAATCGACTTCCAGCAGCGCCAGGGTGAGGACGAGCTCGCCGAGGCGGTCGACCAGGTGCTGACCAAGGTACGCAAGAAGTACAAGGAGTACGGCATCCACGACAAGCCCTTCGTCGCCGTGAAGGCCGACGCCGGCACTTACGGCATGGGCGTGATGATGGTGCACGACGCGGCCGAGATGAAGGACCTGAACCGGCGCACTCGCAACAAGATGAGCGTCGTCAAGGAAGGCATGCAGGTGCGCGACGTCATCATCCAGGAAGGCGTGCCCAGCATCGAGCGGCTGCAGGAAGCGGTGTGCGAGCCGGTCGTCTACATGATGGACCGCTACGTCGTCGGCGGCTTCT
>JAJZHH010000140.1 GCA_021804595.1 Pseudomonadota bacterium | reverse complement strand
CGCAGCGCACGGCGACGTGCGCTTCAGCGCGGCAGCTGGTTCGAGCCGAAGACATAGCCGAGCAGCGCGGTCAGCACCGGCAACAACAGATTGAGCAGGATCAGCTGCGCGATGCGTGCCCAGTATTCGCGGGTCGCGTTGATCGCCTCGAGATACGCGCGCAGCAGTTCCTGCTGCTGCAGCCTGGCCTGGGCGCCCGGGGTCGGCAGCAGCAACGCGGCGCGGCGGGCGGCCGCACGCAGGGCCGCGGGCGGCGCGTCGTCGCGCAGTTCACCGGCCAGCGTGCGCAATGGCGCGCCGGCCGCGCCTTCCGGGGCCAGTGCGCTCAGCGCCGCCGCGGCGTCGCGCACCGCGGCACGCGACGCCGTGGTGCCCGGAGCGCGCGCCGCGTCGAGCAGCGCTTCGAGCGCAGCGTCGCGGGTCGACAGCGCACGCGCTTCGCCGTGCGCGGCGCGTCCGATCGCGTCGCGGTACGCGTCGCTGGTCAGCCGGCTGAAGGTCGTTTCCTGATACACGAAGGTGCCGATCAGGAACACGAGCACGCCGGCCATCACCCACAGCGTGATGCGCGCCAGGCCGATGCCGGCGCCGGCCAGTGCGCCGAGCCTGGGCTCGGCCGGCGTGACCGGGCGCGCCGCGGTCAAGTCGAGCGGCAGCTTCTCAGCCATGTTCGGCGGCGCGCGCGCGAGCCTCGACGCGGGCCAGCGTCGGCAGCACCAGACGCTGCAGCTCGCAACCCCGGCAGTCGGCGCTGAGCACGACACGGCCGCGAGCGACTTCGTCGATCGCCCAGCGCAACACCGCGAACGCGTCCTTCGCCAACTCGGCCACGCCGGTCTGGGCGCCGACCTTGTCCTGGATGTCGCGCATGAACGCGTCGTCGATGTTCAAACGTACTTGCATGGCGGTCACCTCGTGCGTCGGCCCAATATAGGCGTGGCGGCGCGCCCGGCCAAGCGACCTGTCAACGGCAGGGTTTTCGCCGCGGGCGGCGACCATACCTCGCCGGGTTCCATCGAGTTATGCTGACGCCAACAGGACGGCCGAGGGGACGACGATGGGTGCGGCGAGCGACGCGGCAGGCGGGACGCACGACGACGGTGAGCTGGGGGCAGACGCGGCGCGCTTGCGCGCCGAGGTCGACGCGCTGCTGCTCGACCCGCGCGGGCGTTTCCGGCCGCGTGCGCGCGTGCTGCGCGACGCCGTCGGCGGAGGCGAACGCGTCGTGATGCAGGTCGGCGAGGATGCGCTGGGCGGAATTTGCGTGGTCACCGCGCAGGCCCTGCCGGCCGACGGTTCATGGCTGCTCGACGACGAAGCGCGCCCGCTGCGCCTGGCCGGCGCGCGCGCCGGCCACCGCCCGGAGGATGCACAGGCGCCGTGCTGGATCAGCGTGCTGCGCAGCGCGGACTGAGGCTGCCATGTTCGAAAGGCTGCTGGGTGCGCGCCGCACCGAACCGATGGTCGCGCTGAACGCGCAGATCCCGCAGACGCACAGCCTGTTCCTGCTGCTCGGCGAGGCACGTGCGCGCGCGTTCATGGAGCATGCGGTCAACCGGCTGGCGCACCGCGCAGCGGCCGCGTCGGGACTGGTTGCGCGCGCCGAGAACAGCTCGCTGACCGTGCTGTTCGAGCAGCCTGCAGGCGCACTGCAATGCGCTTGCCTGCTGCGCACCGAACTGCGGCGCTGGTGCGCCAACGTCGACCGCCGGCTGCGACTCGACCTCGACGTGGGCCTGAGTTTCGGTGCGGTGCTGTGCCGTCCGCCGCGTTATGAAGGCGACACCATCCTGCGCGCATCGACGCTGGCCACCGCAGCCAGCGATGGCCAGATCCTGCTCGACGACGCAGTGCGCGACGCATTGCCCGAGCCGGTGCGAGCGCGGCTGCAGTTGCTGCAATCCAGCGGCCCGGAAGGCGAGCGGCGGGCCTGGGCACACGCTTGCGGCAGCGACGATGCGCACGCCGCGCCGATGCGGCTGACCTTGCGCAGCCCCGACGGTCGCGTGCACTTGACCTTCGGCGCCGAGCGCCCGATCCGCATCGGCCGCGATGAGCGCGCTGACGTGGTGTTGAGCGGCACTGCGGTGTCGCGCCAGCACGCCGTCATCAATTGGCGCCACGGGGCTTTCGTCTACACCGACACCAGCCAGCACGGCAGCTGGATCGACGATGCGCAGCACGAACGCCGGGTGCACTTGCAGCACGGCGTGTGCGCGCTGGGCACCAGCGGTGCGCTGCACCTGGGCGAGGCGCCGCAGGCGCCGCGCCGGCCCGACCTGCTGTTCAGCATCGAGGACGTGGCCGATTGATGCGCGCGCGTCGGTGTCAACCCGGTTTGTGCGCGACCAGATAGACGATGCGGTCGTCGGCCTCGAGCGTGCCGGCCTCGACTTGCGGCCGCAGCGCGCGCACGAAGCGGGCGCGCTCGGCGGCATCGAAGCGCTCGGCGAGGATGCGGCGCAAGTTCGGCGCCAGCGGGTGCGGCGCGCGCTCGATGAACGCGTCCCAGGCGTCGGGACCGGCCGGGCGCTGGTCGATGTGCAATTCCAGGTGCACACGACCGAAGCCGGCGCGGCGCACCAGCCGCAGCAAGTCGCGTTCGTTGTGGCTGCAGATCGCGCTGCGCGCGATGCCGGCGGTGTCGGACGGGAACTGCGCCGCCTGCCAGCGCAGCAGCAGCGGCAGCAAGGGGTCGCGCGCGCTGCCGAACTGCAGCGCGCGGCGCCATTCGGCGGCGGCCAGCGCGGCGTCCTGGAACACCGGTTCGGCCAGCGCCAGGCGGCCACCCGGACGCAGCACGCGCCACGCTTCGCGCAGCGCCGCGGCCTTGTCGTCGACGTAGGCCAGCACCGCGCGCAGCGCGACCACGTCGACGCTGGCCTCGGCCAGGTGGGCCAGGTCGGTGGCGTCGGCGCTGGCGAAGCGGCACTGTGCGCTGCAGCGCTGCAGCCGCGCGAACGCGCGCGCGCGGCGCAGCAGCCGCGGCGACACGTCGCTGAGCTCGACGTGCAGCGCGCCGCCGGTCATCGCCAGCGCCTGCCAGCTCAACAAGCCCTCGCCGCAGCCGACGTCGGCCAGCACCAGGCCCGGGCGCAGCTCGGCCAGCGTGAGCAGGCGCTGCGCGTGCGTGGCGATCTCGGCCCGCGTGCGCCGCGCCTGCGCGCGGCAGCCGCCGTCGCGCGCATGCAGCACCCAGTCGGCCCAGGGGTCGGAAGTCGGCATCGGATGCATCGTCGGTGTCGAAGGAAAACGGGCGCCGCAGCGCCCGTCGTGCAGTATCGCACGCCGTCTCACGGCGACGCGGTCGCCGCGAGACGGTGGCGCGTTCAATGGTCGGATTGGTGGGTGCTGCTGCCGCCGTCGCCCATCAACCCGCTGCCGCTCGTGTTGGCATCGCCGCCGTTGCTTGACGCCTCCGAGACCTGCGTCAGCGCGTTGCCGTGCAGGTGCAGCAACACGTTGCTGCCGGTAGTGCCGGCGATCACCACCGTTTGTGAACCCATCACGTAATACAGCGTGCCGCTGGTCGTCGCCCCGTTGATCGTGACCGACGCGCCCGAGGCGCTGAGCACGTACGGTGCGCCGGTGGTCGGGGCCCAGTTTGTCGCGTTCAAGGTCGGCGCAGTCGTGGGCAGGAGTCCAGACTGGCCATCGAATGTGAAATCTTCGCCCTGGTTGGTCGAGCTCGGCGCGCTCAGCGTCCAGCCCGCCGCGCTCGCCGCGACGCACTCGCCGATCGAGCCGCCGCCGTCACGCGCGGCGAACACGTCCAGGCGCAACGGGAAGCTGCCGGCCGCACAGCTGACGCCTTCGGTGCGCGTCGTCGTGCTTGGCGCGGCGACACCGCCCCAGGCCGCCGTCGCGGCGGCGGGCGCCAGCACCGCGTTGAACTTCGCCAGCATGCTCGAGCCGCTTGCGGTGTAGGTGCCGCCACTGCGCACCGCGTAGGCCTGCGTGCCGCCGGTCATCGCCGTGGGCATCGAGCCGATCTTGCCGCGCAGCGTGTAGGTGGTCTGGGTGGCCGGGTCGAGCAGCGTCAGCGTCAACAGGTTGCCGACCACGCTGCCGCTGACGTTGCCGTCGGTCGACGTGATCGCGCCGTTGCTCGACACGGTGACCGCAGTGTCGTTGAACACATCGGCGGCGCTGACCACAGCCGGGCTCGTCAATGTCGAGCTCAGCAGCGCCGGCGTCGCGGCAAAACCGGTCTGCGCGACCACGCCTTGCAGCACGTAGGTGCCGGCTGGAACCACGGTGGCGCCGGCGTCGATCAAGTCGCCGAGGTCGAGTTCGGGGCCGGAGACCGGGTCGGCTGAAATCGCGCTCGGCAGACCGGCCAGCACGCCGGCGCAGTTGCCGCCCAGCGCGGTGATGGCCGCGCTCAGCGTGACCGGGCTCGACGAAGTGAGATTGGCGCTTTGCGCGATCGCAGCCGCCAGGTTGGTCGTCGACGCGAAGGTGTTGCCGGGCACGCACAGATTGTCGCCGACGGCCTTGATCGCCGCGGCGATCGCCAGCACGTCGCTGCCATAGGTCTGCAACGTGTTCGCGTAGGTGGCAGGGGTCAGTGCGGCGTAGCCGCCGTTGATCTGCGCGTAGACCGCCAGCGCCGCGGTCGTCACCGGGCTGACGTCGAGGTCGGGCAGGTTGTTCGCCGTCAGCGTGCCGGCCGCGGCCAGCGCGTCGGACTGCCCCAGATAGCTGCTCAGCACGAGTGTGGCGTTGCTCGGGTCGACCGCGTTGGCGAACACCGGCACGCTGCCGCTGGGCAGCGTCACTTGCACCGTGTAGACACCGTTGCTGTCGGCGGTGACGGTGCCGATGACCGTCGCGCCGGCGTCGCCGCCGGGCGCACCGGAGGTGATGGTGATCTGCGCGCCGGCAATCGGCGCGTCGACCGCGGTGCCGTGCAGCGAGGTCAGCTGCGACGTGGTCAGGCTGGCCGCGCTGCCAGCGGCGCCGCCGCCGCCGCCGCAGGCGCTCAGGGCGGCACACGCGGCGAGCGCCAGCACCAGCGGGCGCGGGACAAATCGGTTCGTTTTCATCGGGTCTCCTTCGATAGGCAGGGGGCAGGCGCAGCGAAGGCGGCTGCTCGGAGTCGATGATAACTGGGAAAAATTACCAGTCAACAAGAAGCTGCGCGCCGCAGCGTGCACGGGCGAAAAAAAGGCCGGGTGCAGCACCCGGCCGTCGTCATGCGTGTGCCGCCTCAGCGATGCCCGCTGCTCTGCGTGGCATCGGGGGCGGCGCCGGCCACGGTCGCGTCGCTCGCGCTCGCCAGCGGCGGCGGCGTGTCGAGTGCCGGGCCGTGCATGGCGATCGTGATGTTGTGGGTCGAGGTATTCGAGCCCGTGCCGCGGGTCGTCGACAGCAGCAGCGACCGCGAGCCCATCACGTGGTAGCCGGTGCCGGTGAACGAGGCCCCGCTCAGCGTGATGCTGCCGTGGTTCAGGCTGAGGATGAACGGCGTGCTCGGCAGCGCCGTCCAGGTGCCCGCGCTCAGGCTCGGCGGCTGCACGGCACCGCCCGAGAGCAGTCCCAGCACGATATCGACCGACGACGGCTGCGCAGCGTTGAAGGTCCATGACGTCGGCGTGGCCGAAATGCACACGCCGAAGGAGCCGGCTTCGGGTCCGAACACGTCCAGCCGCAACGGCAGCTGCGACGCCGTGCAATCGACCTGCTCGGCGCTGCGCATCGCGGTCAAGGCG
>JAJZHH010000044.1 GCA_021804595.1 Pseudomonadota bacterium | reverse complement strand
TAACGGCCGGCGAGCGAAATGAAGGTGGTCAGCGCCGCGCCCTTGTTGCCGCGCTCTTCCTTTTCGACCTGGACCAGCATTTCCTGGCCTTCGCGAATCACGTCCTGGATCCGCGCCTGCGACGGCGACACGCCTTCCTTGAAATAGCGGCGCGAGATTTCCTTGAACGGCAGAAAACCGTGGCGTTCCTCGCCGTAATCGACGAAGCAGGCTTCGAGCGAGGGCTCGACGCGGGTCACGACGGCGCGGTAGATATTGCCCTTGCGCTGTTCGCGGCCGGCCTGCTCGATGTCGATGTCGAGCAAGCGCTGGCCTTCGACGATCGCGACGCGCAGCTCCTCGGCCTGCGTCGCGTTGAACAACATGCGTTTCATTTGCGTACTCTCCATCCCGTCGTCGCCGACGGGCTGCGTGATGAACAATGGGTCACGTGGACCCGACTCGCGCAGCGTTGGCGTTTCGGCAGGACTGGAGAACGGCCACGGGCGGCAGCGCCGCCGTCAGCCCCACAGCGCGCCGCGTCCCCGGCATGCGGGGCGCGGCTTCCGTGCTCGCGGCCGCGCACGTGCCGCGTCCCGGAGCGTTCCGGGGCGGCTGGCGTGGGCGGATCGGGTGGTGCGGGGCACGGTGTTCGGGCTGCGGGACGTGGACCACGGCGCAAGGCCGGGTCGGTGGGCATTCTGTTCGTACTGCTGAGGCGTTCGCTGTTCGCTCCGGCCCGGCAGAGTCGCCGGGGTCGGCGCGGCGCGCGCAACGGCGGCAGGCGAGCCGCGTGTCGCGCCGGGGCAGGATCCGCGTCGTGTCGCGCCAGCGTCTCGCCGCATGCGGCGGCACTTCGGGCACGGGCCTAAAATGACGGATCAGGGCAGGACGAGTCGATTTTCGGACGCGTATCCTGCAGCTTGCACTTCCTGCACTTCCAGCACTTCAACTGCGGCTGACTCGCTCGGCCGAGCCGTTTCCGGCGCGCTTCGCGTTTCCATTATATGCAATCTGCCCGAGCCACCGTGCTTGCCGTCGGCGACGAGGCCGCCGGCCAGCGCCTGGACAATTTTCTCGCCCGCGTGCTCAAGGGCGTTCCGCGCAGCCACATCTACCGCATCGTGCGGTCCGGCGAAGTGCGCGTCAACGGCGCGCGCGCCAGCGCCGCGCAGAAGCTGGCCGGATCCGACCAGGTGCGGGTACCGCCGGTGCGCGTCGCCGACGCTCCGGCGGCCGCGCCGGCGCGCAGCTACCCGGTGCTGTTCGAAGACGACGCGTTGCTGGCCATCGACAAGCCGGCCGGGGTCGCGGTGCACGGCGGCTCGGGGGTCAGCTGGGGGGTCATCGAGTCGCTGCGCAGCGCGCGTGACGATCGCTTCCTCGAGCTGGTGCACCGGCTCGACCGCGATACGTCCGGCGTGCTGCTGCTGGCGCGCAAGCGCAGCGCGTTGACCGCCTTGCATGCCTGTTTGCGCGCGCGCGAGGCCGACAAGCGCTACCAGGCGCTGGTTGCAGGCGTCTGGCGCGGCGACGGCGTCAACGTGACGACGCCGCTGCACAAGTTCCTCACCGCGTCGGGCGAGCGCCGCGTGCGCGTGGCCGCCGCCGGAGAGGCCGACGCGCAAAGCGCGCGCAGCCAGTTCAGGCCGCTGTGGCGCCTGCGCTGGCGCGATCCGGCGCTGGCCGCGCGCAGCGGGGTCGACGGCATCAGCCTGGTCGAGGCGCGCATCCACACCGGACGCACGCACCAGATCCGCGTGCACCTGCAAAGCCTCGGCCACCCGGTGCTCGGCGACGACAAGTACGGCAACGAGGCACTGAACCAGCTCGTTGCGCGTGGCGAATTGTGCGCGCAGCTGCCGCGCAACGCGCGCATGTTCCTGCATGCCGCGCGACTGGCGCTGAACCATCCGCGCAGCGGCGACGAGCTGGTGCTGGCCGCCGAGTGGCCGCGCGTCGACGCCGCGTGGATGCAACATCTGCGCGCAACGTGTTGAGAAGGAGTGAGGGATGCGACATCCGTTGATCGTGTTCGACTGGGACGGCACGCTGATGGACTCGACGGCGCTGATCGCGCGCTCGATCCAGGCCGCGTGCACCGAGCTGGGGCTGCCGGCGCCGGCCGTGGCCGACTGCGCCTGGGTCATCGGCCTGGGCCTGGACGATGCGCTGCGCCATGTCGCGCCAACGCTGCCGGCGTCGGACTATGCGAGGCTGGCGCAAGCGTATCGACGGCACTACTTTGCCCAGGACGACGCGCTGGTGCTGTTTCCCGGCGCGCTCGAGCTGCTGCACGCGCTGCGCGATGCCGGCCATGCGCTGGCGGTGGCCACCGGCAAGTCGCGCGCCGGGCTCGACCGCGCGCTCGACCACGTCGAGCTGCGCGGGCTGTTCGACGCCACGCGCACCGCCGACGAGACCGCGTCGAAGCCGCACCCGGCCATGCTCGACGAGTTGATGCGCGAGCTGGTCTACGCGCCGCAGCAGACCTTGATGATCGGCGACACCACGCACGACCTGCAAATGGCGCGCAACGCCGGCTGCGACGCAGTCGCGGTGGCCTACGGCGCGCACGACGCGGCAACGCTGGCGGCGCTGCAGCCGCTGTGCGTGGCCGAGTCGATCGCGGCCTTGCATGCCTTCCTGCTCGATCGCTGACGCGCGTGCGTCGATGAGCGTCGGCCGCGCGTCGCGGCGTCGCGCGTGCGGCCAAGTCACATTCTGTGCATGGGCATGCCGGCGGCGGGGCGTGCTGGCTTGCTATGCTGGGCAGCGAGATGCGGCCGCCGGCCGTACGCAAAGACACGGACACGACGATGGCTGACCCCGCAAGCGAAGCTGGCGCGAGCGCCTGGGAGCGCCGAGTGCTCGAACGCCTGGTGCTCGAGACCGTGCGCGAGCGCCGGCGGGCGCGGCGCTGGTCGATTTTCTTTCGCCTGCTGCTGCTGGCACTGATCGTCGGCGCGGTGCTGTCGTCGCGCTGGAGCGCCTCCGAACAGCGCGGGCCGCACACCGCGGTGGTCCGGCTCGACGGCGAAATCGCCGCCGGCGCTTCGGCCAGTGCCGACAACATCAACGCCGCGTTGCGCGACGCGTTCAAGGATCCGGACACGCGCGCGGTGATCCTGCGCATCAACAGCCCCGGCGGCAGTCCGGTGCAGGCCAGCCAGATCAACGACGAAATCGGTCGTCTGCGCCAGCGTTACCCGAAAGTGCCGATCTATGCCGTGTGCGACGATCTCTGTGCGTCGGCCGCGTATTACGCCGCGGTCGCCACCGAGCGCATCTACGTCAGCCCGGCCAGCATGGTCGGCTCGATCGGCGTGCTGATGGACGGCTTCGGCTTCACCGGTTTGATGGACAAGCTCGGCGTCAGCCGCCGGCTGCTGACCGCCGGCGCCAACAAGGGCTTCCTCGACCCGTTCAGCCCGATGCCCGACGCGCAGAAGGCCTACGCGCAGGCCATGCTCGAACAGATCCACCAGCAATTCATCGCCGCAGTCGAGAAGGGCCGCGGCAGCCGGCTGAAAGTCGACTCGCAGACTTTCTCCGGGCTGGTGTGGACCGGACAGCAGGCCGTCGCGCGCGGTCTGGCCGACGCCTACGGCGACACCGACCAGGTCGCGCGCCAGGTCGTGCACGAGGACACCATCGTCACTTACAGCCACCGCGAGAACGTCGTCGATCGGCTGGCCAGGCGCTTGGGCGCGGCCTTCGGCGGTGGCGCCGCACAGGCGCTGCTGCCGGCCGACTGGCAGCTGCGCTGAGCGGCGCGGCTTCCTCGCCGCTCAGGCGGCGAGGAAGCCGAACAGCGTCGGCACCTTGTCGGGCAGCGCGGCGAGCTCGTCGCGCCACTGCGCGGCGCGGCGCGTGCGCACGAAGGCCTGCGGCGCGGTCAGCGCGCACGCCACCGTGATGCGCGTGTCGCCGCGCAAGGTCGAGCACAGCGCCTGCAGCAACGCACCGTTGCGGTAGGGTGTCTCGATGCACAACTGGGTCTGGCGGCGTTGCGCGCTTTCGCGCTCGAGCTGGCGGATCGCCTGCGCGCGCGCTTCGCGCTGCTGCGGCAGGTAGCCGTGGAACGCGAAGCGCTGACCGTCGAGCCCGCTGGCCATCAGCCCGAGCAGGATGCTGCTCGGGCCGACCAGCGGCAGCACCGGCACGCCGAGTTCGTGCGCGGCGGCGACGACGGCTGCGCCCGGGTCGGCCACGCACGGCGCGCCGGCCTCCGACAGCAGCCCGACGTCCTCGCCGCGCAGCGCCGGCTGCAGCAGCGCCGCGGCAGCGGCGGCGTCGAGCGCCGCGTGCTTGGGCAGCTCGTCGAGGCGCTGCTGCTGCAGCGCCACGCGCAGCGGCCGCACCGCGTTGACCGCGCCGAGGAAGGCGCGTGCAGTCTTGGCGTTCTCGACGATCCAGTATTGCAGCGTCGCCGCGGCGTCGATCGTCGCTTGCGGCAACACCGCCGCCAGCGGCGTCAGCGCGACGTCGACCAGCGGCGTCGGCACCAGCAACAGACGTCCGGCCGCCATCGTCAGCCGAGCAGCGGGTAGCCGGCGGCGAACAGCAGTTCGCACAGCGCGGTCAGCGGCAGGCCGACCAGCGCGGTCGGGTCGTCGCTGCGCAGCGATTCGAGCAGCGCGATGCCGAGTCCTTCGGATTTCGCGCTGCCGGCGCAATCGTAGGGCTGCTCGGCGCGCAGATAGGCGTCGAGCTGGGCGTCGTCGAGATCGCGCATGCGCACGACCGTCGGCACGCTGCGCCGGTGCACGGCGCCGGCGCCGTCGAGCAGCGCCAGCGCGGTGTGGAACACCGCGTCGCGGCCGCGCATCCATTGCAGCTGCTCGAGCGCGGCGGCGTGACTGCCCGGCTTGCCCAGGACGCGGCCGGCGCTGCAGCAGACCTGATCCGAGCCGATCACCCAGGCGCCGGGACGCAGCGCGCCGACCGCGCGTGCCTTCGCTTCGGCCAGGCGCAGCGCCAGCGCCTCCGGGGCTTCGCCGGGGTGGGCTGTCTCGTCGGTATGCGGCGCCTGCACGTCGAACGGCAGGCGCAGGCGCTGCAGCAGCTCGCGCCGGTAGCGCGAAGTCGACGCCAGCACCAGCGTCGGTACGGTCGAGGCAGTCATGGTCAGCGCTCGAAGAAGCGGCCTTCGAGCCAGGCGCCGAGCAGGATGCTGACGACGACCAGCGCCAGCGGCCAGTTGCCCACACCGAGCCCGGCCAGTGCCGGCCCCGGGCACACGCCGCTCAAGCCCCAGCCGATGCCGAACAGGGCCGAGCCGATCAGCAGGCGGCGGTCGAACGCTGTCGGTCGCGTGCTCCAGCCCAGGCCGAACAGCGGGCGCTTCAGCAGCCGCGGCAGCAGGTTGTAGGCGACGAGGAAGGTGCCGGCCGCTCCGCCCATGACCAGCAGCAGGCCGAAGTTGCGCAACAGCAGGAAATCGAGAATCGCTTCGGGTCGCACCATCGTCGACCAGGCCAAGCCGTAGCCGAAGAAAGCGCCGGCAACCAAAGCGGAGATCAGGATCGGGATCGGGTGAGCGTGGTGCTTCATCGTTCAGAATCCGCCCAGGGCGCGCACCACGTGCGCGGTCACGATCGCGGTGGCGAGAAAGGTGATCACCGCGGCCAGCGATGGCAGCTGCAGCGAGCCGAGCCCGCAGATGCCGTGGCCCGAGGTGCAGCCGCCGCCCATGCGCGCGCCGAAGCCGCCGATGATGCCGCCGACGAGCAGCTGCCAGCGCGGCACCGCGGTGACGAAGCTGGCGTGGCGCAGCAGTGCGAACAGCGCGGCGCCGCCGATCAGGCCGAGCGCGTAGGCCAGGCGCCAGTTGCGCGTGGCCACGAAACGCTCCTGCTGGAAATGCGACCAGCGGCTGACGAAGGACCACACGGCGGTATAGGTCGTGCTGATGCCGCCGATGAATCCGGTCAGCGCGAACAGCAGGCTGACGCCGACGCCGATCGCGACGCCGCCGCCGAGGAAATGAACCCAGCCGGTCGGAAACAACTGTGCGATCGATGGCATCGGACTTTATACCCCCAAGTGTGTATTCCGCGGCGCGCACCGCGTCACGCGAAGTGTAGGGGCAGTACCGCGACGCGTGCAGCGCGGGGCTAAACTGCCGGCCATGAACGAAGACCGTCCGCTCGCCGCCGACGCCGGCGAAACCCGCGTCGATCTGCGCGAACTGGCGCGCCGCGGTGCCGTGCTCGACGGCAGTTTCGCGCTGGCATCGATGTCGCGGCTCGCGTCCGCGTTGAGTGAGCCTGCCGGTGTGGCGAGGGTGCGCTGGACGCTGCGCGCGCAGCTGGGCGCGCAGCCCGGCGGCGGCGCGCAGCCGGTCGCCGAACTCGAAGTCGACGCCGAAGTGCCGCTGCAGTGCCAGCGCTGCCTGGCCACGGTGCGCGTGCCGGTGGTCGACCGCGCGCGCTTCCGCTTGGTCGACGTCGAACCCGAACTCAACGCCGAAGAGCTCGAGGCCGAAGACGAGGCGCTGTGCGCGGCGGCTCCGGTCGACCTGCACGAGCTGGTCGAAGACCAGCTGCTCCTCGCGCTGCCGCTGGTGCCGATGCACGACAGCTGCCCGCAGCCGCTGGCGGCGCCGGCCGGCGGCACGGTGGCGACGCCGTCTCCGTTCGCCGCGCTGGCCCGACTCAAGCGCGACTGACGTCGCGGCGCGACGGCGGAGGGCTCCGGCGTCCCAGGCTGCTGTACAATTGCTCGATTTTTCGCATGGGGTAGCAATATGGCCGTCCAGCAGAACAAGAAGTCGCCGTCGAAGCGCGGCATGCATCGTGCCCACCAGCATCTGGGCCAGCCGCCGATGGCACTCGAGCCGACCACCGGCGAAGTCCATCTGCGCCACCATATCAGCCCGACCGGTTACTACCGCGGCCGCAAGGTCGTGAAGACCAAGTCCGAAGAGTGACGCGTCAGGCCGTGACGCCGATCCTGGCCGTCGACGTCATGGGCGGCGATCACGGACCGTCGGTCACCGTACCGGCGTGCCGGGCGCTGCTCGATCGGCACCCCGAGTGCCGCGTGCTGCTCGTCGGCCAGCCCGACGCATTGCGCGACGAAATGCAGCGGCAGGGCCTGGGCGCGCATCCGCGCGTCGAGGTCGTCGCCGCCAGCGAAGTGGTCACGATGGACGATGGCGTCGAAGTCGCGCTGCGACGCAAGAAGGACTCGTCGCTGCGTCGGGCGATCGATCTGGTCAAGGACGGCCGTGCGCACGCCTGCGTGTCGTCGGGCAACACCGGCGCGCTGATGGCCGTGGCGCGCTACGTGCTCAAGACGCTGCCGGGCATCGACCGGCCGGCGATCGCGACCTATCTGCCCAACGCGGCGGGCGGCGCAACGCTGATGCTCGACCTCGGCGCCAACGTCGACTGCGAAGCGCAGCATCTGCTGCAGTTCGCAGTGATGGGCACCGCGTTCGCCGCTGCCGGCGGCCACGCGCGTCCGCGCGTGGGCCTGCTCAACATCGGCGAGGAAGTCATCAAGGGCAACGAGATGATCAAGCGTGCCGGCGAGCTGCTGCGCGAAGCCGACCGCGAAGGGCGCTTGCGTTTCGCCGGCAACGTCGAAGGCAACGACATCTTCCGCGGCAGCGTCGACATCGTCGTCTGCGACGGTTTCGTCGGCAACGTCGCGCTGAAGACGTCCGAGGGCGTCGCGCAGATGATCAGCGGCATGATCCGCGAGGAATTCGGCCGCGGCCTGCTCAGCCGGCTCGGCGCACTGTGCGCGCTGCCGGTGCTGCGCCGCGTGCGTCGTCGCGCCGACCACCGCCGCTACAACGGCGCGGCGCTGCTGGGCCTGCGCGGGCTGGTGTTCAAGAGTCACGGTTCGGCCGACGCGTTCGCCTTCGAGCAGGCGCTCGAGCGCGCGCGCGAGGCGGTCGAAGGACGCGTGGTGCACGAGATCGAAAGCATCCTGGCGACCTTGCACGCGCCGCCGCAACCGGCGGCCCTATCGTGATCGGGTGAACCGGCGCGCTGCCTTGCGCGGCGCCGTCAACGTTGCGTTTCCTCCCTTACACAAACCCATGTCGCGCTACTCCCGCATACTCGGCACCGGCAGCTGTCTGCCGCCCCATGTCGTCGGCAACGATGCGCTGGCCGCGCGCCTGGCGCGCGACGGCATCGACACCAGCGACGACTGGATCGTCGAGCGCACCGGGATCCGCCAGCGCCACTTCGCCGACGCCGGCACCAGCAGCGTCGATCTCGGCGAGCAGGCAGCGCGGCGCGCGCTCGACGCGGCGGGCCTGAGCGCCGCCGACGTCGATCTGATCATCTGCGCGACGTCGACCCCGGACATGATCTTTCCGTCCAACGCCGCGCTGATCCAGGGTCGGCTCGGTGCGTCCGGCAGCGCCGTGTTCGACGTGCAGGCGGTGTGCGCCGGCTTCGTCTACGCGCTGGCGGTGGCCGACCAGTTCATCCGCGGCGGGCTGGCGCGGCGCGCGCTGGTGATCGGCGCCGAAGTGTTCTCGTCGATCCTCGACTTCAAGGATCGCACCACCTGCGTGCTGTTCGGCGACGGCGCCGGCGCCATCGTGCTCGGCGAGTCCGACGCGCCCGGCGTGCTCGCCACCGCGCTGCACGGCGACGGCAGCCAGGCGTCCATCCTGTGCACGCCGGGGCGCGTGCGCGACGGCGCGGTCAGCGGCACGCCGTTCCTGCACATGGACGGGCAGGCCGTGTTCAAGCAGGCCGTGCACGTGCTCGAACGCGTCGCGCGCGAAGTGCTCGACAAGGCCGGACGCGGCGCCGCCGACGTCGACTGGATGGTGCCGCACCAGGCCAATATCCGCATCATGCTGCACACCGCGCGCAAGCTCGGCATTCCGGCCGAACGCGTCGTGCAGACCGTGGCCGAGCACGGCAATACCTCGGCGGCGTCGATCCCGCTGGCGCTCGACGTCGCGGTGCGCTCGGGGCAGATCCGGCGCGGCGACACGCTGCTGCTCGAGGCCGTCGGCGGCGGCCTGACCTGGGGCGCGGCGCTGCTCGACTACTGAACCACTGGATCACGATCGATGAAGACCTTCGCATTCGTCTTTCCGGGCCAAGGCTCGCAGAGCGTGGGCATGCTCGACGCGGTCGCCGACCACCCGGCGGTGCGCGACACGCTGGCCGAGGCGGCCGACGCCTTGCACGAGGACGTCGCCGCGCTGATCGCGCACGGGCCGGCCGAAGCCCTGAACCTGACCGCCAACACGCAGCCGGTGATGCTGACCGCCGGCGTCGCGCTGTGGCGCCTGTGGCTGGCCGAGGGCGGCGCGCAGCCGGCGCGCATGGCCGGGCACAGTCTGGGCGAATACACCGCGTTGGTCGCCGCCGAGGCGCTCGATTTCGCCGATGCGCTGCCGCTGGTGCGCTTTCGCGCGCAGGCCATGCAGGACGCGGTGCCGGCCGGCAGCGGCGGCATGGCCGCGGTGCTCGGACTGGACGACGACGCGGTGCGGGCGTGCTGCGCCGACGCCGCCGCGCAGTGCGGCGAAATCGTCGAGGCGGTCAATTTCAACGCGCCGGGGCAGGTCGTGATCGCCGGCACGCGCGCTGCGGTCGACGCCGCCTGCGCGCTGCTGAAGAGCCGCGGCGCCAAGCGCGCGCT
Source organism: Pseudomonadota bacterium (assembly GCA_021804595.1). Lineage (GTDB taxonomy): Bacteria > Pseudomonadota > Gammaproteobacteria > Burkholderiales > Burkholderiaceae_C > Thiomonas_A. The sequence continues at coordinate 12,478 of JAJZHH010000044.1, read as the reverse complement.
GCCGCTGCCGGTGTCGGCGCCGTTCCACAGCACGCTGCTGCGCGGCGCCGCGCAGCGGCTGGCGCAGTATCTGGACGGCGTGCCCTTGCGCACGCCGCGCATTCCGGTGGTGCACAACGTCGACGTGGCCACGCACGCCGAGCCGCAGGCGATCCGTGCGGCGCTGGCCGCGCAGGCCGCCGGCGCGGTGCGCTGGGTCGAGTGCGTGCAGGCGCTGGCCGCGGCCGGCTGCACCGACCTCGTCGAGTGCGGCCCCGGCAAGGTGCTGGCCGGACTGACGCGGCGCATCGATGCGCAACTGAGCGGTCACGCGCTGGTCGACGCGAACAGCGCGACCACGATCAAGGAGGCATTGCAATGAACGCACTCCCGCTGCAGGGGCAGATCGCGCTGGTCACCGGCGCCACCCGGGGTATCGGCCAGGCCATCGCCGCCGAACTCGCCGCGCTCGGCGCCTTCGTCGTCGGCACCGCGACCAGCGAGGCCGGTGCCGCCCGCATCGGCGAGGCGCTCGGCGAGCGCGGCGAAGGTGTGGTGCTCGACGTCACCGACGCGCAGGCCGCCGAAGCGCTGGTCGAGCGCGTCGTGCGCGAGCGCGGTGCGCTGCACGTGCTGGTCAACAACGCCGGCATCACCCGCGACACGCTGGCGCTGCGCATGAAGGACGCCGACTGGGCCGCGGTCATCGATACCAATCTGAGCGCGGTGTTCAGGCTGTGCCGCGCGGTGATGCGGCCGATGATGAAGCAGCGCGGCGGGCGCATCGTCAACATCACTTCGGTGGTCGGCGCCAGCGGCAACGCGGGCCAGGCCAATTACGCGGCGGCGAAGGCCGGCGTGGCCGGCATGACGCGCGCGCTGGCGCAGGAGTTGGGCAGCCGCAACATCACGGTGAACTGCGTCGCGCCTGGCTTCATCGACACCGATATGACACGAGCCTTGGGCGAAGATACGTCTAAGGCGCTGTTGAGCAAAATTCCCCTTGGCCGCCTGGGGCAGGCGGCCGACATCGCGCACGCGGTGGCCTTCCTCGCCGGCCCGGGCGGCGCCTATATCACGGGCGCCGAACTCCCGGTCAACGGCGGCATGTACATGTCCTGATTCGGCGCTGCCGATTTCCCGGCCACGCGGCGTCCGCGTTGCTAGAATCCGATGGTCTTTTTTCTGGAGAACTAAATGAGCGATATCGAACAGCGCGTCAAGAAAATCATCGCCGAACAGCTTGGCGTCGCCGAGGACCAGGTCACCAACGAGAAGTCCTTCGTCAACGACCTGGGCGCGGATTCGCTCGACACGGTCGAGCTGGTGATGGCGCTGGAAGACGAGTTCGGCATCGAGATCCCCGACGAGGACGCGGAGAAGATCACGACGGTGCAGCTGGCCATCGACTACGCCATGCAGCATCAGAAGGCCTGAGCTCGCGTTTCGGTCCGGCCGTCGCCGGGCCGCCGCGTGACCGATCGCTTGCGGCGCTCGCCGCAGGCGTGACCAGCCTTATGCTTCCCTACACGTCCGCTTTGCAGAACACCGCCTTATGAGCTTGCGCCGCCGCATCGCCATCACCGGTCTGGGCATCGTCTCGCCGATCGGCAACACGGTCGAAACCGCGTGGAGCAGCCTGATCGCCGGCAAGTCCGGAATCGGCCGCATCACCAAGTTCGATGCCTCGACGTTCTCCGCGCAGATTGCCGGGGAGGTGCGCGACTTCGACATCGGGGAATACATCCCGGTGAAGGAAGCGCGCCACATGGACACCTTCATCCACTACGGCCTGGCCGCGTCGATGCAGGCGGTGCGCGACAGCGGCGTGACCGAAGGCGGCATCGACCTCGATCGGGTCGGCGTGATGGTCGGCTCCGGCATCGGCGGACTGCCGATGATCGAGCAGACGCACCAGGACTTCGTCGATCGCGGCGCGCGGCGCATTTCGCCGTTCTTCGTGCCGTCGTCGATCATCAACATGATCTCGGGCCACCTGTCGATCGAGTACGGATTCCGAGGCCCTAACCTGTCGGTGGTGACGGCGTGCACGACCGGCCTGCACGCGATCGGACTGGCCGCCCGCTTGATCGAGGCGGGTGATGCCGATGCGATGGTCGCCGGAGGCGCCGAGGCCACCGTGTGCCCGCTGGGTATCGGCGGCTTCGCATCGGCGCGTGCGCTGTCGACGCGCAACGACGACCCCGAGGCGGCTAGCCGCCCGTGGGACAAGGAACGCGACGGCTTCGTGCTCGGCGAAGGCGCCGGCGTGATGATGCTCGAGGACTGGGATCATGCGACCCGGCGCGGCGCGCGCATCTACGCCGAGCTGGTCGGCTTCGGCATGAGTGGCGACGCCTTCCACATCACCGCGCCGAACGTCGACGGTCCGCGCAAATGCATGCTCGCCGCGTTGGCCAACGCCGGCGTCGCGGCCGACCAGGTGCAATACCTGAACGCGCACGGCACCTCGACGCCGCTGGGCGACAAGAACGAGACCGACGCGATCAAGGCCGCGTTCGGTGCGCACGCGCCGCGGCTGGTGGTCAGTTCCACCAAGTCGATGACCGGGCACCTGCTCGGCGGCGCCGGCGGCCTCGAATCGGTGTTCACCGCGCTGGCGGTGCACCACCAGATCGCGCCGCCGACGATCAACCTGCACAACCCGGACCCCGAGTGCGACCTCGACTATTGCGCGAACACCGCGCGGCCGATGTCGATCGAGTACGCGCTGAAGAACAACTTCGGTTTCGGCGGCACCAACGGCTCACTGGTACTGCGCCGCGTCTGACGACGCGACGGGCAAGCGCGGGCAGCGGCGATGAAATGGGTTGGCCAGTATCAGCTGCATGTCGCGCGCTTTGCGCGCTGGCATGCACTGCTCGGTGCGTTTGACGCTGCGGTCGCACTGGCCGCGGCGTGGAACGCCTGGCAGTGGAGCGGCCATGCCGAGCTGCCGATGATGTCCGGGCTGTCGCTGGGCATGTTCGCGCTGGTGCTGGCGGCGCAGTTTCCCTATTGGAAGATCAGCCCGTTCACGCTGCTGCACGGTGAGCAGGGCTGGAAACTCGTGCAGGACAGCCGGCGCAGCCAGCTCGCGCAAGTGCGCGGCGTCAGCCTGCCCGGCCTGCTGCTGGTGCTGGGGCTGAGCGACCGCGGTCGCGTCGTGCTGCCGGTGCCTTCCGACATACCCCCAACGGCCTGGCGCGAGTTGCGAACGCGACTGGCCATGTGAGCGCGACATGGACCCCACCCCCGATCAGATCCTGGTGCAGCGGGTCCAGCGGGGGGATCAGGTGGCCTTCGAGCTGCTGGTCATGAAATACCAGCGCCGAATCTTCAGATTAATAATGCGTTTTATACGCGATCCTGCGCAAGCTGAAGACGTGGCGCAGGAAACCTTCCTCCGCGCATATCGAGCGATACCCCAATTCCGCGGCGAGAGCCAGTTTTACACCTGGCTGTACCGGATTGCGGTCAATACCGCAAAGAAGGCCATCGCCGAAGGCGCGCGCGAAGTCTCCTTGCATGAGCATCCGGGCGACGGTGGTGAAACTTCCGGCTTCGACGAGCATCTAAGCGACCTGGAGACGCCCGAAGCTGTGCTTGCCGGGCGCCAGGTGGTTCGAACCGTCAACGCAGCGATCGATGGATTGCCCGAGGATCTGCGTACTGCGATCGCCTTGCGCGAGATCGAGGGCATGAGCTACGAAGACATCGCGCGGGCGATGAGTTGTCCGGTGGGCACAGTGCGCTCGCGAATCTTCCGCGCGCGCGAAGCGATCGCGCGCCAGTTGCGCCCGCTGCTGGGGCGCAAGCCGGGTGGGCGTTGGTGAGGATGCGCAGGCGAGGAGCAGACGACATGAGCAAGGCCGAGCACGACGCCGAAGCCGCCAGACGGCGGGTGTCGGCATTCATGGACGGGGCATCGCCCGACGTCATCGACCGCCAGCGCGCGTTGCGCGAATTGGCCAGTGACCCGCAGGCGCGCCAGGCGTGGTTGCGTTATCACCAGATCGGCGACGCGATGCGCTCGCCCGAGCTGCAGCCGCTGCCCGACGAGGAGGGTTTCGTGCAGCGTCTGTCGCAGCGCCTGCGTGACGAGCCGCTGCCGCAGGCGCCGGCGCGACCCGCGCTGCGTGCGCAGGTCGCCCGGCGAGCGTGGAACGCGGTCGGTGCCGCAGTGGCCGGGCTGGCCGCAGTGACTCTGGTGTGCTACAGCGTTCCGGTGCGGCGGCCGCACGCCTGGGTCGCCGCCACCGGTGGCGCGCGCGCGCCGTCGACCGCCGCCAGCGTCGCCACGCAGGCGCAGCAGGTGCTGGCGCAGTGGGCACGCGACGAGCGCGGCGCGCGCCGCGAACCCCCCGCAAGCATCCACGCCACGCACGCGCGTACGGCGCCGCGCTCGCCGTCGGCGGCGAAGCCGCATTGAGCAAGAGCGGCCAAGCGCAGGCAAAGTGGCGGCGGCTTGCCGCGAACGCTTAAAATGGGGTTCCGACAAGCAGTTGCCGGGATATTTTCTATTCGCAGGCGCGACCCGCAAACGCGCCTTTTTTTTGTCCGCCCAGCGCAAGACGCCGGCCAGCGCATGCAACATATCCGCAATTTTTCGATCATCGCCCATATCGATCACGGCAAGTCGACGCTGGCCGATCGCCTGATCCAGCGCTGCGGCGGCCTGTCCGAGCGCGAGATGGAAAGCCAGGTGCTCGATTCGATGGCGCTCGAGCGCGAGCGCGGCATCACCATCAAGGCGCAGACCGCGGCGCTGCAGTACACGGCGCGCAACGGCCGCGTCTATGCGCTGAACCTGATCGATACCCCGGGGCACGTCGACTTCAGCTACGAGGTGAGCCGCTCGCTGTCGGCCTGCGAGGGCGCGTTGCTCGTCGTCGACGCCAGCCAGGGGGTCGAGGCGCAGACCGTGGCCAACTGCTACACCGCGATCGAGCTCGGCGTCGAAGTCGTCCCGGTGCTCAACAAGATGGACCTGCCGCAGGCCGACCCCGACGCCGCGCGCAGCGAGATCGAGGACGTGATCGGCCTCGACGCCAGCGACGCGCTGCTGGCCAGTGCGAAGACCGGACTGGGCATCGACGAGATCCTCGAAGCGGTGGTCGCGCGCATTCCGCCGCCAGAGGGCGACGTCGACGCGCCGTTGAAGGCCCTGATCATCGATTCGTGGTACGACAGCTACGTCGGCGTCGTGATGCTGGTGCGCGTGGTCGACGGCGTGCTGCGGCGGCGCGACCGCATCCAGCTGATGGCCACCGGCGCGCAGTACGGTTGCGAGCAGCTCGGCGTGTTCACGCCGAAGTCGCTGGCGCGCGAGCAGCTCGGCGCCGGCGAGGTCGGCTTCATCATCGCCGGCATCAAGGAGCTCAAGAGCGCGCGAGTCGGCGACACCGTGACGCTGGCGTCACGTCCGGCCGAGCGTGCGCTGCCCGGTTTCAAGGAAGTGCAGCCGCAGGTGTTCGCCGGGCTCTATCCTGTCGAGTCCAGCGAATACGACGCGCTGCGCGACGCACTCGAGAAGCTGCAGCTCAACGACGCCGCGCTGCGTTTCGAGCCCGAGGTCTCGTCGGCGCTGGGCTTCGGTTTCCGCTGCGGCTTCCTCGGCCTGCTGCACATGGACATCGTGCAGGAGCGGCTCGAGCGCGAATACGACATGGACCTGATCACGACCGCGCCGTCGGTCGTCTACCAGGTGCAGTTGCGCGACGGCACCACCGTCACCGTCGACAACCCGTCGAAGATGCCCGAGGTCGGCCGCATCGAGCAGATCCTCGAACCCATCGTCACCGTCAAGCTGTTCATGCCGCAGGACTACGTCGGCCCGGTGATGACGCTGTGCAACGCCAAGCGCGGTGTGCAGCGCAACATGGCCTACATGGGGCGGCAGGTGCAGCTGACCTACGAGATGCCGCTGGCCGAAATCGTGCTCGACTTCTTCGACAAGCTCAAGTCGATCTCGCGCGGCTACGCGTCGATGGACTATGCGTTTCTCGAGTACCGGCCAGCCGACGTGGTCAAGGTCGACATCCTGATCAACGGCGAGCGCGTCGACGCGCTGTCGATCATCGTGCACCGCTCGCAAAGCCAGTACCGCGGGCGCGAGGTCGCGGCGAAGATGCGCGAGCTGATTCCGCGGCAGATGTTCGACGTCGCGATCCAGGCCTCGATCGGGGCCAACATCATCGCCCGTGAGACAATCAAGGCGATGCGCAAGAACGTGTTGGCGAAGTGCTATGGCGGCGACATCACGCGCAAGCGCAAGCTGCTTGAAAAACAGAAGGCCGGCAAGAAGCGCATGAAGCAGGTCGGCAGCGTCGAAGTGCCCCAGGAGGCCTTCCTCGCGATACTCAAGGTCGAGGACTGAACTCATTCATGGAAGCACCGGCAGTCAATTTCACGCTCCTGCTTTTCGTCCTGCTCGTCGTCACCGCAGTGTTCTGGGTGGCCGAAAAGCTCTATTTCCGACCCCGTCGACGACAAGCCGCGCAAGTCGCGGTCGACAGCCTGCGCGCGCGTCGCGACGAACTCGCGCGCCAGGGCATCGCGCCCGACCCGTCGCTGGCCGACGAGCGCATCGCGGCGAGCCGCGAAGCATTGCTGCGCCAACCGTGGTGGCTCGAATGGACCGCCGGGCTGTTCCCGGTCATCGCCGTCGTCTTCGTGCTGCGCTCCTTCGTCGCCGAGCCGTTCAAGATTCCGTCCGGGTCGATGGAATCGACGCTGGTTCCCGGCGACCTGATCCTGGTCAACAAATTCGCCTACGGCATTCGCCTGCCGCTGGTGTACGACCGCGTCACGCCGGGGCGTGCGCCCGAGCGCGGCGAGGTCATCGTTTTCCGGCTGCCCAAGGATCCGTCGATCGACTACATCAAGCGCATCGTCGGGCTGCCCGGCGACACCGTGTCGTACGAGAACAAGCAGCTGGTGATCAATGGCCACGCGGTCGCCGAGCAGCCCGACGGCGAGTGGTTCGACCCCAGCTCGATGGTCTATTACAAGCGCTACATCGAGACGCTGGGCCAGCGCCGGCACGCGATCCTGCTCAACCCGCAGGCGCCGCCGTACGTGATCGGCGGGCCGGAGAACTTCCCCGGGCGCGACAATTGCAGCTACGACGCGATGGGCTTCGTCTGCAAGGTGCCCCCGGGCGAGTATTTCGTGATGGGCGACAATCGCGACAATTCCCTCGATTCGCGTTACTGGGGCTTCGTGCCCGCACGCAATATCGCGGGCCCGGCTTTCGTCGTCTGGATGAATTTCACAGCACCGAAAAACATCGGTTTGATCCATTGATCGCGCAGGGAGTGGGATCGATGAAGCGTTGGCACAGGGATCGGGGCATCACGCTGATCGGCCTGCTGTTCTGGGGCGCGATCATCGCGTTCGCGTTCGTCATCGGCATGCAGACGGTGCCGGCGGTGCAGGAGTCGTACGCGGTGCAGCGCGCCGTCGACAAGGCAGCGCGCGCCGGCGACACGGTCGGCGATATCCGCACTGCGTTCGACAAGATGGCCGAGGTCGACTACATCGATTCGATCAGCGGCAAGGACCTGTCGATCACCAAGGTCGATGGCCGCGTCGTCGTCTCGTACGCGTACGCGAAGGAAATCCATCTGTTCGGCCCGGCGTACCTGGTGTTGAAATTCGCGGGCCACTCGCATTGAGCCACAAACTCGACGCGCTGCAGTCGCGGCTCGGCTACACCTTCGCCGACCCGGCGCTGCTGCGCCAGGCGCTGACCCACCGCAGCTTTGGGGCGACGAACAACGAGCGTCTCGAGTTCCTCGGTGACTCGGTGCTCGGGCTGGCGATCGCGCAGCTGCTGTACGCGCTGCCGCAGGCCAGCGAGGGGCGCCTGTCGTACTGGCGCGCCAGCCTGGTGCGCGAGGCCACGCTGGCCGAGCTGGCGCTCGAGCTCGACCTCGGCGCCAGCCTGGCGCTGGGCGAAGGTGAGCAGCGCAGCGGCGGCGCGCAACGCGCGTCCATCCTGGCCGACGCGCTCGAGGCTCTGTTCGGCGCGGTGCTGCTCGACGGCGGCTTCGACGCCGCGCGCGAGCTCGTTGCGCGGCTGTACGCGCAGCGGCTGCGCGACGTCGACCTGCAGGCCAGTGCAAAGGATGCGAAGACGCGGCTGCAGGAACTGCTGCAGTCGCGCCGCCTGAACGTGCCGCAATACACCGTGCTGGCCACGCACGGGCCGGCGCACGCGCAGGCCTTCGACGTGCAGTGCGAAGTCGCCGAGCTCGGACTGCGCAGCGCCGGCAGCGGCGCCAGCCGGCGTGGCGCCGAACAGCAGGCGGCGCAGGCCATGATCGGCCTGCTCGACCGGGGAGCCCCCGCATGACGCGCCGTTTCGGCACCATCGCCATCGTCGGTCGGCCCAACGTCGGCAAGTCGACGCTGCTCAACGCGCTGGTCGGCATGAAGCTGAGCATCACCTCGGACAAGGCGCAGACCACGCGCCACCGACTGCTCGGCGTGCGCAGCGAGGGCGAGGTGCAATACGCCTTCGTCGACACCCCGGGCTTCCAGCTGCGCCACACGCGCGCGCTCAACCGGGCGATGAACCGCACGGTGACCGCGGCGCTGGCCGAAGTCGACGTCGTGCTGTGGGTCGTCGAGGCCGGCCGCCTCGGTGCTGACGACGAGCGTGTCGGCGCCTTGATCCCGCAGGCGAAGCCGACCATCCTGGTGGCCAACAAGCTCGACCGCGTCACACGGCGCGAAACGCTGCTGCCGTGGCTGCAGCAGCTCGGCGCCGCGCACCGCGGGCTGGCCGAGATCGTGCCGCTGTCGGCGCGGCGCGAAGCCGACGTGCGCCGGCTGCTCGAGATCATCGCGCCGTACCTGCCCGCCGGCGAGTGGGGCTACGACGCCGACGCGCTGACCGATCGCAGCGAGCGCTTCCTGGCCGCCGAGATCCTGCGCGAGAAGCTGTTCCGGCTCACCGGCGACGAGCTGCCGTACAGCAGCGCGGTGCTGATCGAGCAATTCGAGCAGGAAGGCGAACTGCGCCGCATCGCGGCGGCGATCGTGGTCGAGCGCGAGGGCCACAAGGCGATGGTCATCGGCGCCGGTGGCGAGCGGCTCAAGCGCATTTCGAGCGAAGCGCGCCAGGAAATGCAGCAGCTGTTCGGCGCACCGGTATTCCTCGAAGTCTGGGTGCGAACCCGCTCGGGCTGGGCTGACGACGCGCGTGCGGTGCGCGCCTTCGGCTACGAGGACTGAGAGCGGCGCCAGCGATGGGGGCGGGGCGCATCGAGCGCGTGCACGGCGAGCCCGCCTACGTGCTGCACAGCCATCCGTGGCGTGAGACCAGTCTGGTGCTCGACGTGTTCAGCCGCCATTACGGTCGCGTCGCGCTGGTCGCCAAGGGAGCCAAACGGCCGCACTCGCCGCTGCGGCCAGTGCTGCTCGGGCTGCAGCCGCTGCAAGTGGCGTGGAGCGGCCGCGGCGAGGTGCGCACGCTGACGCGCGCCGAGTGGAGCGGCGGCGTGCCGCCGCTGGCGGGCACCGGGCTGCTGTGCGGCTTCTATTTCAACGAACTGCTGCTGCGCCTGCTGGCGCGCGAGGACGCGCACGAGGCACTGTTCGACGCCTATCACGCAGCGCTGCGCCGGCTCGGCGAAGGTCGCGATGCGGTCGAGCCGCTGCTGCGCCATTTCGAGCTCGAACTGCTGCGCGGTCTCGGCCACCTGCCGCCGCTGGACCGCGAGAGCGACAGCGGCACGCCGCTGCAGCCGCAGGCACGCTACCGCGTCGACGCCCAGCACGGCGTGCTGCGCGCGGCCGACGCGACGTCGCCCAGCGGCGCCCAGCTGCTGGCGATCGAGGCCGGCGACTGGAGCGTGGCCGGTGCCGCGCGCGCCGCGAAGAGCTTGATGCGCGAACTCCTTCACTATCATCTGGGCGAACAGCCGCTGCGCACGCGCCAGCTGCTGATCGACCTCAACCAGCTATGAACCCGTTCGCTCCCGTGCCGTCGACCCCGCTGCTGGGGGTCAACATCGACCACGTCGCGACGCTGCGCAATGCGCGCGGCGGCCGCTTCCCCGACCCGCTCGACGCGGCGCAGGCCGCGCTGCGCGGTGGCGCCGACATCATCACCTTCCATTTGCGCGAGGATCGTCGGCACATCCGCGACGACGACGTCGAGCGGCTGCGCACGCAGTGCGCGGCGCCGCTGAACTTCGAGGCCGCGGTCACCGACGAGATGCTGGCGTGCATCGAGCGCGTGCGCCCGCCGATGGTCTGCCTGGTGCCCGAGCGGCGCCAGGAACTGACCACCGAAGGCGGGCTCGACGTGGCCGGCCACGTCGAGCGGGTTCGCGCTGCCTGCGCCCGGCTTGCCGCCGCCGGCTGCCGCGTGTCGCTGTTCATCGAACCCGGTGCGGCGCAGATCGACGCCGCCGCGGCGGCCGGCGCGCCGTGCGTCGAGCTGCATACCGGCGCCTACGCCAACGCGGTCGACGCCGCCGACGCCGAACTCGCCGCGCGCGAACTGCAGCGGCTGCGCGACGCGCTGGCGCGGGCCCACGCGCTGGGCCTGCAGACCCACGCCGGCCACGGCCTGACGCTGGCCAGCACGGCCACCGTCGCGGCGCTGCCCGGCATCGCCGAGCTGCACATCGGCCACGCGTTGATCGGTCACGCGCTGGCGGTCGGCATCGAGCAATCGGTGCGCGACTTCAAGGCGGTGATCGCCCGCGCCCGCCGCGATGGCTGACGCCGGCGACGCCGCATCCGCGTCGGCGCCGCGCGCCGCGCTGTGGGGCGTCGGCACCGACCTGTGCGAGGTCGAGCGCGTCGCGCAGGCGTGGCAGCGCCACGGCCAGCGTTTCGCCGAGCGCATCCTCGGCCCGGCCGAGCTCGAAGTGTTCGCGCAGCGCATGGCGCGCTCGAGCGCGCGCGGCCACCTCTACCTGGCGACGCGTTTCGCCGCCAAGGAAGCGTGCGCGAAGGCCTTGGGGCTGGGGCTGCGCACGCCGATGACTTTGCACCACTGCGAGATCGTCAACGCCGCCAGTGGCCGCCCCGGCGTGCTGCTGCATGCGGCGCTGGCCGACTGGTGTGCGCAGCGCTCGCTGCGTCTGCACGTGTCGCTGAGCGACGAAAGCCGCCATGCGCTGGCGTTCGCGATTGCCGAAATCGTTCCCGTCGAACTGGAGCCGCCGTGTCGCACGCCGCGCTGATCATCGATGTCGCCGGCACCGAACTGCTGCCGCACGAGGCGCGCCGGCTGCGCGACCCGCTGGTCGGCGGCGTCGTGCTGTTTGCGCGCAATTTCGCGTCGCGGGCGCAGCTGGTCGCGCTGTGCGCGGCGCTGAAGGCGGCGCGTGCCGACCTGCTGATCAGCGTCGACCACGAAGGCGGGCGCGTGCAGCGCTTCCGCAGCGACGGCTTCACGCCGCTGCCGCCGATGGCCGCGCTCGGGCGGCTGTGGCAACGCGACGCGATGGCCGCGGTGCAGGCTGCCGCGGCCTGCGGGCTGGTGCTCGGCGCCGAGCTGCGCGCCTGCGGCGTCGACCTGAGTTTCGCCCCGGTGCTCGACCTCGACTGGGGGCGCTCGGCGGTGATCGGCGAGCGCGCGCTGCATGCCGACGCGCGCGTCGTCGCGCTGCTCGCGCAGGCGCTGATCGGTGGCATGCAGCGCACCGGGCTGGCGCACTGCGCGAAGCACTTTCCCGGCCACGGCTGGGCGCTGGCCGATTCGCACGTCGACGCGCCACGCGACGCGCGCGGCCTGCGCGCGCTGCGCGCCGCCGACGCGGCGCCTTACGGCTGGCTGCGCCATACGCTGCGCGCGGTGATGCCGGCGCACGTCGTCTATCGTCGCGTCGATGCGATGCCGGCCGGTTTCAGCACGCGCTGGTTGCGCGACGAACTGCGCGAGCACTTCGGTTTCAGCGGCGCGGTGTTCAGCGACGATCTGAACATGCAGGCCGCACGCGAACTCGCTGCCGACGATGCCGACCGCGTGCAGCTGGCGCTGCGCGCCGGCTGCGACCTGGCGTTGTTGTGCAACCAGAGCGTGGTCGATCGCGGCGCGCCGCTGGACCTCGCGCTGCGGCGCCTGCACACGGCGCGCGAAGCTGGGGAATGGCGCGCCGATGGCGATGCCGAACAACGCCGCCGCGCGCTGCTGGCGCTGCAGCCGCCGCTGGCATGGGACGAGCTGATGCGTGACGCGGCCTACCGCGCTGCGCTCGACGAGATCGAACGCGCGGCCTGAACGGCGCCGCGGTTCAGGGGTAGAACGCGTACAGCCGGTAGCCGCTGGCCCGGCCCTGGGCCAGTCGCAGGCGCAGATGCAGCTGCAGATCGCTGCCGGCGGCCAGGCCGTCGGCGGCCGCGGTTCCCCGCGCCAGGTAGTCCGCGGGCAGCATCACCTTGCGCACCAGCGTGCGATCACCGTCGCCGTCGAGTGTCAGTTCGAGCGCCGGATACGCCACCGCGAATTCGCCGCGGTTGTGCAGCGACGCAT
>JAJZHH010000139.1:2876-5755 GCA_021804595.1 Pseudomonadota bacterium | reverse complement strand
AGCATCGCGCAGATCGACCGCGGCCCCGCTATAAGCCGCTGAAGACCATGAAGGAACCTTGCGCCGCTTCCACCGGAGATACGCGATGAGACACCCACGCCGAATCCTGGCCGGCGCCGCGCTGGGGATGCTGTGCCCATTGGCCGCTGCCGCCACGGCGACGAGCCCGCCCGACGCCGCTTTGATCCCGATGCCGGGAGCCCGTGCCGGGATCGATCCGGTGCCCTACATTCAGCAAGGTCGAGTGACGATCCTGTCGATCGACCAATACCCGCCGGCGATGCGCGAAGCGCTCGAACAGGAGCGCGACATCGACCGCCGCGGCTTCGAAGCGGTCGACGCGACGCACTGGGACTGGGACGATGCCAACGGACGGCCCGACCTGCTCGCGCCCGACGAAGCCCGCGCGCGGTTGCGCTTCACGCCGGCGACTTTCGCCGGCGGCGCGAACGCCGCCGCCGCAAATCTGCACGCCGAAGGGCTGCTGCTTCCCGGGCCGCGCTCGATGCCCGGGCCCTGGGGCAGCGCGACCCATGTGCTGCGCCGCAACGACGGGGTTCCGGTCTATCTGCAGGAAGTCGCCTACGCCGAGTCGGGCGGCGCCATCATGCTGACGCGCGAATTGCTCAACGCCAAGGTCGGCGACGCCCCGGCGCGCTTCAAGCTGCAACGCGCACCGGGCGGTCGCGCGATGTCGATGCTGGTCTGGGTCACGCCGCGGCGCTACTTCGCGCTGTCCGTGCGCGACGACGTCACCGCGCCAGGCAACGCCTACGACCGCGACTGGATGCGCCGGCTCGCCGAATCGGTGCAGGAGCATTGATCGCAGACGGTGCGCGCCGCAGCCTTCAGCTCGCCTGCAGCGCGTTACGCAGGGCCAGGCCGCCAAGCACGAGGAACATCACGGCGGCGACGCGGTGGACCCAGCGCGTCGGCAGCCGATCGGCGAAGCGATGACCGAACAGCACCGCCGGAACGTTGGCCGCGAGCATGCCCAGTGTCGTGCCGGCCACCACCGGGCCCCACTCGCTGAAGCGCGCGGCCAGCGCCACGGTCGCGATCTGGGTCTTGTCGCCCATCTCGGCGATGAAGAACGCCAGCGCGGTGGCGACGAACACGCCGCGGCGGCTGCTCTGCGGCATATCGTCGTCGTCGACGCGGTCGGGGACCAGGATCCACAGCCCCATCGCGACGAACGACGCGACCACCGCCCAGGCCAGCACGCGCGGGCTCAGCGCGTGCGCCAGCACGTCGCCCAGGCCTGCGGCGACGCCGTGGTTGGCCAGCGTCGCGACGAAAATGGCGAGGATGATCGGCACCGGCGCGCGGTAGCGCGCCGCCAGCAGCAGCGACAGCAGCTGCGTCTTGTCGCCGATTTCGGCCAGCGCGACCAGCGCGGCCGAGACGAGGAAGGGATGCATGCGCGTCGGCCTCGCGTTCAGCCGTCGACCGGCTGCGCCGGCGTGTCGAGCAGCAGCTCGTAGAACGCGAGGTCGAGCCAGCGGCCGAACTTGAAGCCGACCTGCGGCAGCGTGCCGACGTGACGGAAGCCCAGGCGCTCGTGCAACGCGCGGCTGCCGCCGTTGTCGGCGTCGATGGCGCCGATCAGCGCGTGGCGCTGCTGCTGCCGCGCCGCGTCGATCAGCTCGCGCATCACGCGCTCGCCGAGCCCGGCGCGGCGATGCTCGCGGTGCACGTAGACCGAATGCTCGACCGTGTACTTGTACGCCGGCCACGCGCGGAAGGTGCCGTAGCTGCCGAAGGCCAGCAGCTTGCCGTCGGCGTCCTCGACGCCGATGACCGGGAAGCCGCCGGCGCGCTTGGCGTCGAACCAGCCGACCATGCTTTGGGCCGTGCGCGGGTGGTAGTCGTACAGCGCGGTCGAATGCTCGATGGCGTCGTTGAAGATGTCGAGGATCGCGGTAGCGTGGCGCTCAACGCTGCAGGCGACGATGCGGTGGGCGGGAGTGTCCGGGGCCATGACCCGATTATGCGGCAGGCACGGCGCCAGGCCGTCGCTCAAGGGCACGCCGTGCGGCTCACCAGGCGACGAGCAGCGCGACCACCGCCGCGCACAGCGCGGCGACGGTGGCCGCGGTGGTGTCGCTGGCGGTCTCGAACAGCGCGCCGCAGCCGCCCCACAGCGCCAGCCCGCCCCACAGCGACTGGCGATGGCCGGCGCTGGCGATCACCAGCAGCGAAACCAGCAGCATCAACTTGCGCAAGCGCGTCCTCCCGGTCGTCGTTTGCAGCGCGCGCCCATCGCGTCGCGCCGCTGCCCGACGACATCAACGACACGCCGCACGCGCCGCATGAGGGTCGGCGTGCGCGGCGCACACCAGAGCGCTCAGCGCCCGGTGGCGGCCTGCATGCTGGCCGGATAGCGCTCGCCCTCGATCGGGATCGCCGCCGCGGCGCGGTCGATGCCGGCCAGTTCTTCGGCGTCGAGCTCGAGCGCGGCCGCGCCGAGGTTCTCGCGCAGCCGTGCCGACTTGGTCGTTCCGGGAATCGGCACGATCCACGGCCGCCGCGCCAGCACCCAGGCCAGCGCGACTTGCGCCGCGGTCGCCGACTTGGCCGCGGCGACGCGCCGCAGCAGGTCGACCAGCGCCTGGTTGTGCGCCATCGCCTGCGGCGTGAAGCGCGGCAGCTGGGCGCGGAAATCGTCGGCCGCGATCGCGCTGGCGGCGCCCATCGCGCCGGTCAGGAAGCCGCGGCCCAGCGGGCTGAACGCGACCAGCCCGATGCCCAACTCCTCGCAGACGTCGAAGATGCCGTTGCGCTCGGGATCGCGCGTCCACAGCGAATACTCGTTCTGCAGCGCCGTCACCGGCTGCACCGCGTGCGCGCGGCGCACCGTCTGCGCGCCGGCCTCGGAC
>JAJZHH010000139.1:0-2776 GCA_021804595.1 Pseudomonadota bacterium | reverse complement strand
CTCCTCGCAGACGTCGAAGATGCCGTTGCGCTCGGGATCGCGCGTCCACAGCGAATACTCGTTCTGCAGCGCCGTCACCGGCTGCACCGCGTGCGCGCGGCGCACCGTCTGCGCGCCGGCCTCGGACAGTCCGAAATGCCGCACCTTGCCGGCCTTGATCAGCTCGCGCACGGTGCCGGCGACGTCCTCGATCGGCACTTGTGGGTCGACGCGGTGCTGGTAGAACAGGTCGATCGCGTCGACCCGCAGCCGGCGCAGCGACGCGTCGGCCACGCGTCGGATCTGCTCCGGGCGGCTGTCGGTGCCGACCATCTTGCCGTCGACGATGTGCATGCCGAACTTTGTCGCGATGACCACACGCTCGCGCACCGGCGCCAGCGCCTCGCCGACGATCTCCTCGTTGGTGTAGGGCCCGTAGACCTCGGCGGTGTCGAACAGCGTCACGCCGAGATCGACGGCCTCGCGGATCAGCGCCACCGCCGCCTCGCGTCCCGGCCCCGGCCCGTAGCCGTGGTTCAGGCCCATGCAGCCGTAGCCGATCGCCGACACCTGCAGGCCGCTGCGGCCCAGCTCACGCATCTTCATCGTTTCCCCCTCGATCGCGCCGGTCCGCGCCCGCCGCGGCCCCTGCTCGATGCTAGCCCCGGCGCGCGCGGCGCGCACGACGCCCGTGGCACGCGCCGGTGCGCCCAGCGCAGCGTTGATCTGTCTCACGCCGGCGGTGCGCAAGGTGCACCGTGCGCACCGGCGCCGACCGAAAATCGACCAGGGTGGCCGCGCAGCGCAGGCGCGGCGCCGAACCGGAGCTCCGCCTTGAAACGCCATCTGATCCTCGCCGCGGCCGCGCTCGCGCTGGCGGCCATCGCCGCATGGCCCGCGCAAGCGGCTGGCCCCACCTACGTGCAGGGGCACACGATCTTCGTCGAAACCGGGGTCGAGGCGCCCGACCGCTCGCCGACCTGGTACGCGCCGATGGTCGGCAGGCGCTACGCGCCGAGCTTCGAAATGCTGGCCACACGTGGCACGCAGGGCCGCTACAACGCCTACACCTACCCGGTCACGCTGAAGGACCTGATCCGCTTCCACGGCCACGACTGCGAAGGCACGGTCCACGCCGCAGCGGCCGCCTGGGTCGCGTTCAGGATCCTGTTTCCCGACGGCATCATCGACCGCAGCGTGCTGTGGGGCATCAGCGGCCCCTCGCCGTGCTGGTCCGACGCCGTCGCCTACCTGACCGGCGCGCGGCTGCAGTACGGCAACCTCGGCTTCTTCCGCGACAAGCGCTACAGCCATGCCATCGTGCTGTACCGCGACGACACCCGGGTCGCCGTGCTGGCCACCTGGAAGCAGGGCATCAACGACATACCCGGCGAACCGGTGATGCTGCCCGGCCACATCGACTGGAAGCCCAGCATGTCGATGCACGAGATCGAAGCGCTGAAGGCGGTGGTCAAGAACGCCGGCGGCGCGCCGACGCCCTACCAGGTCGACCTGATGCGCCACCAGCAGTGGCAGCACGTCAACGACATCCTCGACCATCCGCTCGACGCCAGCTACCAGGCCGAGGTCATCCCGAACTTCAAATGGGCCGAGTGGGTCGACCCCGCGCTCGTCGTCGCGCACCCGGTGGTGCGCACCGACACGCGGCTGAAGAACTTCCCGTACCGGCACCGCCCGATCGAGCCGACGCCGCAGTGAGCGGCACGGCGCGGCTTCAGCGCCGCCGCGCCAGCAGGCACACCGCGCTGGCCGAGATCGCTTCGTGCCGGCCGACCGGGCCGAGCCGCTCGGCGGTCTTGGCCTTGACGTTGACCGCGTCGGGCGGCAACTGCAGCAGCGCGGCGATCGACGCGCGCATCGCGTCGCGGTGGCCAGCCAGGCGCGGCGCCTGCGCGTGCACCGTGCAGTCGACGTTGACCGGACTCCAGCCGGCAGCGTGCACCGCGGCCAGCGCGGTGGCCAGCAGCGCGCGCGAATCGGCGCCCTGCCAACGCGCGTCGTCGTCGGGAAAATGGCTGCCGATGTCGCCCAGACCGGCGCCGCCGAGCAGCGCGTCGGTGATCGCATGCAGCAGCGCGTCGGCGTCGGAATGGCCGAGCAGCCCGGCGTGGTGGGCGATGTCGACGCCGCCGAGCACCAGCCGGCGCCCCGGCACCAGCGCGTGGATGTCGTCGCCGTGGCCGACGCGGATATCGCTTGTGGGCATCTCGCCTCCTGTGCGCTGCCTGCGCTCGAGTACCGCCGCGGCCAGTTCGAGGTCGGCGGCGTAAGTCACCTTGAAGTTCGCGCTGCTGCCTTCGACCAGGCGCGGGCGCAGCCCCAGGCGCTCGACCGCCGACGCCTCGTCGGTCACTTCGGCGCCGGACGCCGCGGCGTCGACCAGCGCGCGCTCCAGCAACCCCAGCGCGAACAGCTGCGGCGTCTGCGCCAGCCACAGGCCGCCGCGCGCCAAGGTCGCCACCACGCGCCCGCCCTCGCCACGCTTGAGGGTATCGGGCAGCGGCAGCGCGAGCAGCCCTCCGGCCGGGTCGTCGCCGGCGGCGTCGAGCAGGCGTTCGATGTCGGCCGGCAGGAGGCCGCAGCGCGCCGCGTCGTGCACCAGCACGCGGTCGTCGACGCCGGCCCCGCGTGCGAGCAGCCAGCCCAGGCCGGCGGCGACGCTGGCCGCGCGCGTGGCGCCGCCGACTGCGGCCAGCTCGACGCGGCCGGCCAGCGTCGGCTCGGCCGCCAGCAGCGTCGCCGCCTCGGTGTCGCCGGGCTGCACCACGAGCACGAT
>JAJZHH010000043.1:11317-22237 GCA_021804595.1 Pseudomonadota bacterium | reverse complement strand
CGCCGCCGCCTCGCTGGCCGCGGGCGCCGGTGCGCTGCGCACGGCGTCGTGCAGCCGCGCCAGCGTGGTGCCGGCCCACGGCGCCTGCGCGGCATCGGCCAGCACGCCGATCGGGCGCAGGCGCTGCTCGCGCAGCCAGGCGGCGAGCGCGTCGACGTCGATCGGCGCGTCGAGGCGGCGCAGATCGAGCACCAGGCCTTCGTCGCCGAAGAATTCGGGCGCGGCTTCGAGGCGCTGCGCCAGTTCCAGCTGCAGCGCGTCGAGATCGCTGCCGCGCGGCGTCAGATAAAGCGTGTCGACGGCGCCCGCACGCAGGTCGAACAAGGAGGGCTTGCGGCTGGTCATCGGCGCAGAAAGGTCCGGGGCAGGGTCGTCGGCACGGCGTCGCGCGGTGGTGTAAAGCGCCTATGGTAGCGGCGCTGCGGTGCCGCCCCCCGGCGCTGCGTTACAGCACGACGAGGCCGAGGTGCGCCAGTGCGCCGAGCCAGACCACGACGCCGACCGCGGCGCTGACCAGCGCCGCGCCGAACAGCCAGCGCCGGCCGGTCAGCGCGGTGATCGACGCCAGCGAAATCGCGATCTGCAGCGCGATCAGGCTGCCGGCGATGCGCGCGTGCGGCCGGCTCAATTCGGCCGATTCGCGGTCAGCCTTGGCCGACGCCGCCTCGAGCGCGTCGGCGTGCGCCTTCAGCTCACGTTTCTGTTGCTCGTACTTGGCGATCTTGGCGTCGATGGCGTCGCGCCGCGCCGGCGGCGCGAGGTCCCGCGACAACTCCATCAGATGCGACTTGGTGCTGACCGCCTGGTAGTAGTTCCACTCGTCGGTCGCATGCGCCTTCTGCAGCACCGCCTCGTTCTTGTACAGCAGCACTTCTTCCATCAGCCGCGAGCCCTGGTAGCTGACCAGCGCGCCGAGTGCGGCGAGCAGCGCGGTGAACATCGCGACCCATTGGTTCAGGTCGCGCCGGCCGGAAGCGGCGGCGTGGTGCACCACTTCGTCATGCGGCGCGTGGACGTGGAGGGCGGATTCGCTCATGGTTCCGGGTCGTGGATAGGGCCAAAACCCGGAGTTTACTTAGTGTTACTGAATTGTGAGCGTAGCCTTCCGCCGGCGTGGCCAGCTCACTCGTAGCGCAGCGCCGCGGCCGGCTGCACGCGCGCCGCGCGCCAGCTCGGGTACAGCGTCGCCAGCAGGCTCAGCACCAGCGCGACTGTGGTGATCGTGGCGATGTCGGCCAGTCGCGGATCGCTGGGCATGCGGTGGATCAGATAGACGCTGGCGGGCAGGAACTGGGTGTGGAACACCCATTCGAGGAACGAAACGATAGGGTCGACGTGGAACGCGATCAGCAGTCCCAGCGCCAGCCCGCTGGCCACGCCGATGAAGCCGGTGACCGCGCCCTGCACGACGAAGATCGCCATGATCGAGCGCGGGCTGGCGCCCTGGGTGCGCAGGATCGCGATGTCGGCCTGCTTGTCGGTCACCGTCATCACCAGCGTCGACACCAGGTTGAAAGCCGCCACCGCGACGATCATCGCCAGGATGATGAACATCATCCGTTTCTCGATCGTCACCGCTTCGAACCAGGTGCGGTTCTGCTCGGTCCACGGCTGCGCCACGTCGGCCGGCGGCAGCAGCGCCTGCAGCCGCTGCGCGACCAGCGGAGCGAGGTCGGCGTCGCGCGTCTGCACGCGCAGCCCGGTCGGCCCGGCGGTCAGGAACAGGCGCTCGGCGTCGCCGAGGTCGAGCAGCGCCAGACTCGAGTCGTATTCGTAGTGTCCGGCGTGGAAGATGCCGACCACGCGAAGCGTGCGCAGCCGCGGAATCATGCCGGCCGGGGTCAGGCTGGCGCTGGGCACGACCATCGTGACCTGGTCGCCGACGCCGGCGCCCAGGCTGCGCGCCAGTGCGTCACCGAGCACGACGCCGAAGCTCCCCGGGCGCAGCGCGTCGAGACTGCCGGCGACCATGTGGCGGCCCAGGCTCGACACGCGCGATTCATCGCCCGGCACGATGCCCCAGGCGAGCACGCCGTACAACTGGCTGCCCTGCGCCAGCAGCGCCTGGCCCGACACGAACGGCGCCACGCCGGTCACGTCGGGGGCGTGCGCGATGCGTTGCTGCAGCTGCGGCCAGTCGGCGCCGAGCGCGCCGCCGTCGGCCGACAGCACCTGGATGTGCGGCAGCACGCCGAGCATGCGCTGGCGCACTTCCTGCTGGAAGCCGTTCATCACCGAAATGACGACGATGAGCGCGGCCACGCCGAGCGCGATGCCGGCGATCGAGACGAAGGAGATGAAGGAAATGAATCCATTGCGCCGCGCGCGCCGGCCGGCGCGGGTGTAACGCCAGCCGATCAGCAGTTCGTAGGGCAGCTCCATGCGCGCTCAGCCCTGCGTGCGGCGGAACACCTTGTCGGCGCGCGCCTGGTCGGTCGGGCGCAGCACGATTTCATCGATGTTGACGTGCGGCGGCCGCGTCGCCGCCCACAGCACCGCGTCGGCGACGTCGCCGGCGAGCAGCGGCCGGGTGTCGGCGTAGACCTTCGCGGCGCGCTCGGTGTCGCCGGCGAAGCGCACCAGCGAGAACTCGGTCTCGACCAGCCCGGGGTCGACTTCGGTCACGCGCAGCGGCTGGCCCAGCCATTCCAGGCGCATCGTCTGGCTCAGCGCACGCACCGCGTGCTTGGCCGCGGTGTAGCCGGCGCCGCCGACGTAGGTCTCGAAACTGGCGATCGAACCGATGTTGACGACGTGGCCGTTGCCCGACGCGAGCAGCTTCGGGTACAGCGCGCGGGTCATCCGCGCCAGGCCGAGCACATTGCTCTGGTACATCGTCAGCCACGCGTCCTCGTCGAACTCGGCCAGCGGCTCCAGGCCGAGTGCGCCGCCGGCGTTGTTGACCAGCAAGTGCACGCGCTCGGGCAGTTGCGCGGCGAAGGCCTCGACGCTGTCGCGCACGCTGACGTCGAGCGGCAGCGCGCGGCCGCCGGTGGCCGCGGCGACTGCGGCCAGGCGGTCGGCGCGGCGCGCGCCGAGCACGAGCTGGAAACCGGCGGCGGCCAGCGCGTGCGCGCAGGCTTCGCCGATGCCCGAGGAAGCGCCGGTGATGACAGCGATTTTGGGGGTTTGCATGGTGGGACGGGCTCCGGTCGCACGGGAATCGAACCTCGCCATCGTAGTGCGTCGTGGCCGCACGCGATGGCGGGCTCTCAACGCGCGCAGCGGATAATTTGCCGATGCACACGATTCTGATCGATACCGCGGCGGTGACCGGGCCAGCCTGGGACGCCGCGCTGCGGCGCGGCGTGCTGCCGCGCCTGAACCGCGCGTTGCGCCTGGCCGACATCGTCGCCGAGGAGGCGCCGCGCGCCGACGCCGAGGCGGCGTGGCTGAGCCCGGCCGAACGCTGGCTGCGCGCCGAGCTCGGACTGGGCGACGCGCCGCGCGCACCGTGGGGCGCGCTGGCCGCGCTCGGCCACGGACTCGACGTCGGCGACGCGGCGTGGGCGCTGGCGCTGCCGGTGCACCTGGAACTCGGCCGCGAAAGCCTCAGCCTCGACGACCCGCAGCGGCTGCAGCTCGGCGCCGACGAAGCCGCGGCGCTGCTCGACGCGGTGCGCGGGCTGCTCGCCGACGACGGCTGGCGCATCGAGCCGCTGCAGCCCGGGAGCTGGTTGCTGGCGCACCCCAGCCTGGCCGAAGTCGACAGCGCCGATCCGGCGCGCGCGATCGGGCGCAACGTCGCCAGCTGGATGCCCGGTGGCGACGCGGCGCGGCCTTGGCGGCGCCTGCTGACCGAGATGCAGATGGTGTGGCAGCACCACGAAGTCAATGAGGCGCGAATCGCGCGCGGCGCGGCCGACGTCAACACGCTGTGGCTGCACGGCGGCGGCCGGCTGCCGCGCACGCTGCGCGGCGCGTTCGCGGTCGATGCGCGCGACGCGCACGCGGCGTGGGCGCTGGCGGCCGCCGGCGGTCTCAACGCGTGGCCAGCGGACTGCGCACGCGCGCCGCTGCGCGTGCTGCAGCCGGCGGCAACGCGGCTGGACGTCGACTTCGGCGGCGTGCTCGCCGAGCTCGACGCGCAAGCGGCGCAGGCCATCGACGCGGCGCTGGGCGCCGACGGCGTCGCGCGCGTCGTGCTCGCCGGCGAGCAGCGCTGGATCGCCTTCGAGCTCAGACGCGCGCGGCGTTGGCGCGTCTGGCGTCGCGCCGACGCCGACGCGCTGCTGCGCCTGGTCTGACAGGGGGCACGATCATGCGTTTCATCGAACGTGACGTGCCGCCGCGCGCGGCGCACCGGCTGCAAAGCGCCGGCGTGCACCCCCTGCTGGCGCGGCTGCTGGCCGCGCGCGGCGTCGACGACGCGGCGCAGGTCGACCCGGCTTTGAGCGCGCTGCTGGCGCCGGCGCAGCTGCGCGGCGCCGACGCGGCGGCGCGCGCGCTGGCCGACGCGATCGCTGCCGGCCAGCGCCTGTGCGTGGTCGCCGACTACGACTGCGACGGCGCCACCGCGTGTGCGGTCGCGTTGCGCGGGCTGCGCATGTTCGGCGCCGACGTCGTCTATCTGGTGCCGAACCGCTTTCGCACCGGCTACGGGCTGTCGCCGGCGCTGGCCGACGAAGTCGCCGCCATGCCCGGCGGGCGCCCGGACTGGATCGTCACCGTCGACAACGGCATCGCCAGCGTCGACGGCGTCGCGCGCGCCGCCGAGCTGGGCATGCGCGTGCTGGTCACCGACCATCACCTGCCGGGTGCCGAGCTGCCGGCCGCCGAGGTCATCGTCAACCCGAACCAGCCCGGCTGCACTTTCGGCAGCCGCCACCTCGCCGGCGTCGGCGTGATGTTCTACGTGCTGCTGGCGTTGCGCGCCGAGCTGCGCGCGCGCGGTGCGTTTGGTGCCGCCGCGCAGCCGCGGCTGGACGCGCTGCTCGACCTGGTCGCGCTGGGCACGGTGGCCGACGTCGTGCGCCTCGACGCGAACAACCGGCTGCTGGTCGCGCAAGGGCTGCGCCGCATCCGCGAAGGGCGCATGCAGCCCGGCGTGCGCGCGCTGTTCGACGCTGCCGGGCGCGACCCGAGCCGTGCCAGCGCGTTCGACCTCGGCTTCGCGCTGGGGCCGCGGATCAACGCGGCCGGTCGGCTGGCCGACATGACGGTGGGCATCGAATGCCTGCTGGCCGACGACGCGCAGCGCGCGGTGGAACTCGCCGCCAGCCTCGACTCGATCAACCGCGAGCGACGCGGCATCGAGAGCGAAATGCGCGAGCAGGCGCTCGAGTTGCTCGCGGCGCTGCCGCAGCAAGCCGCCGACCGCGCGTCGATCTGCCTGTACTCGCCGCAGTGGCACGAAGGCGTGGTCGGCATCGTCGCCGGGCGCCTGAAGGAATTGCATCATCGGCCGACCTTCGTCTTCGCCCCGGCGGCCGCAGGCCAGTTGCGCGGCTCGGGGCGCTCGATCGCCGGTTTCCACCTGCGCGATGCGCTCGATCTGGTGTCCAAGCGCGAGCCGGGGCTGCTGCTGCGCTTTGGCGGTCACGCCGCGGCGGCCGGCTGCACGCTGGCCGGCGACGGCTTCGAACGCTTCGCCGCCGTGTTCGAGCGCGTCGCCGCCGAGCTGCTGTCGAGCGAGCAGTTGTCGCGGCGCCTCGAGGTCGACGGCGAGCTGCCGGCGCAATGGTTCGACGCCGAGGTCGCCGCGCTGCTGCAGTCCCAGGTCTGGGGCCAGGGTTTCGCACCGCCGGTATTCGCCAGCCGCGTCGAAGTGCTGCAGCAGGGCCAGCTCGGCAGCGCTCACTTGCGCGCGCGCGTGCGCGTGCTCGACGGCAGCGCCGCCGGCAGCACCCGTGAGCTGATCGCATGGAACCGCAGCAGCTTCCTGCCGCCGCAGGCGCATGTGGCGTGGCGGCTCGATGTGAACACGTGGCAAGGACGGGTCCAGTTGCGAATGTTGTTGGAAGCGGTCGAAGACGTCGAATAAATCGCATATCGCTGCGCGCACGAACACGAGTGCGGCGTTAAAGTTACGCGCCATGCAATCCGCCGAAACCGCGCGCGCGCCGGGCGCTCCGCCTCCGATCGAACTGGCCAACGAGCTCGACCTGCTGCTGCTGGCCACCGACGACGAGGCCGCGCTGCAGCCCGAGCTGCTGCGCTTCCTGCTCGAGCGCGCGGGGCTCGACGGCGTCTGGCTCGGCCACCCCGACGGCGCCGGCGCGCTGGCGCTGGGCGCCGTCGGCGGTGACGGCATGGCCGAGTTTCTGCGCGGCGTCGAGTTCGACCTTGGCGGCGGCGGCCCGGCCGCGCTGGCCTGGCGCAGCGGATTGCCGCAGATCGTCGTCGACTGGGCCAGCGACGCGCGCACCGAGGCGCAGCGCGAAAGCGGTGCGCGCGCCGGCTGGTGCGGCGTCGTCTGCCTGCCGCTGCTCGGCGCCGACGGCCAGCGTGACCTGCTCGCGCTGTACAGCCGGCGCCCGGGCTTCTTCCAGCAGGCCGCGGTGCAGCGCCTGGTCTGGCACCTGCACCAGGTGCTCGGCCTCAAACTCGGCCGCATGCGCCGCATCCGCGACGTGCTGCGGCGCGGCGAATCGCTGCAGTTGCTGCAGGCCGCGCTCGACGGCACCGAGGTCGCGGTCACGCTGGTCGACATGCGCGAGCCCGGGCAGCCGCTGGTCTACGTCAACGCCGCGTTCACGCGCCTGACCGGCTACACCGAGCAGCAGGCGCTGGGGCGCAACTGCCGCTTCCTGCAGGGCGCGTCGCACGCCGGCGACGCCGACGACGCGGCGCGCACGCTGATCCGCGACGCCTTGCGCGACGGTCGCAGCTGCCAGGTCGAGCTGCGCAACCGGCGCGCCGACGGCGGTGAATTCTGGAACGCACTGAGCCTGTCGCCGGTGCGCGACGCGGCCGGGACCATCACCCATTACGCCGGGCTGTCGACCGACGCCAGCGCGCGCCACGCGCAGCAGTCGCAGTACGCGCGCACCGATGGTCTATACCGTGCGCTGCTGGCCGAGGAAGAACTGGTGCTCAACGCCACCGACCTCGGCGAGATGCTGCAGCAGTCGTGCGAGCGCCTCGCCGGCAGCGGCCTGTTCGGCAGCGTGCTGGTCGGCCGCGCCGGTCAGGAGGGGCGGCTGGATCTGCTGGCCAAGGCCGGCCCGGCGCCGATCGACGAGAGCTGGTACCGGCCCGACGTGCTCGGCGCCGACGCCAGCAGCAGCCTGGCCGGGCTGGTCTGGAACAGCGGGCAGTTGCAGGTGTGCAACGACTATCTCCACGAGCCGGCGTTCGCCGCGCTGCACGCCGGCGCACGCGCGGCCGGCGTGCGTTCGGCGGCGATCGCGCCGGTGCTGCGCGGCGGACACCGCTGGGCCATGCTCGGCGCGGTATGCGACGAAGTCGGCGTGTTCACGCCGCCGGTGATCGAGTTGATCGAGCGCGTCGCACGGCTGATCGGCCACGGCATGGACGCCTTCGACCTGCGCCGGCGGCTGCAGCAGGAGCACCGCCACATCTCGTGGCTGGCCGAGCACGACCCGCTGACCGGCTTGCTCAACCGCCGCGGGCTGCACCTGCGGCTCGAGGAGGCGCTGGCGCAGGTCGACGCGCAGGGCGGGCAGGTCGCGGTGTGCATCCTCGATTTCGACGATTTCAAGCAGGTCAACGACAGCTACGGTCACGCCGCCGGCGACGCGCTGCTGCGCACGGTGGCGGCGCGGCTGGTCGAGGCGGTGAGGCCGGCCGACACCGTCGCGCGCCTGGGCGGCGACGAGATCGTCGTCGTGCTGCAGGGGCTGAACTCGCGCGACGACATCGCGCCGACGCTGCAGCGCGTGCGCGGCGCGGTCGACGCCGACGTGCCGCTGCCCGGCGGCGAAGCGGTGGTGCAGGTGCGCGCGAGCCTGGGGCTGACCGTCTACCCCGACGACAGCAGCGAGCCCGAGGAACTGTTGCGCCACGCCGACCAGGCGCTGTACACGATCAAGCAGCAACCTCGATCGCCCGGGGCGCCGTTCTGGCGGCTGTACCAGCCGGCGGTCGACCGCGACCACTTCAGCCAACTGCGGCTGGTGCGCGAACGCTTCGCCGCCGGCGGGCTGCGCGTGATGTATCAGCCGGTGGTCGACACGTTCAGCGGCCGCGTGATCGAAGTCGAGGCGCTTTCAAGGCTCGACGACGGCAACGGGCGCCTGATCGGCCCGACCGATTTCATCCCGCTGCTCGGCCGCGACGCGCAGGCGGCGATGACGGTCGCGGTGTTGCGCCGTGCGATCGGCGACGCCCAGCTGTGGCAACGCGAGCACGGCATCGAAGTCGCGGTCGCGGTCAACGTCGACCCGCTGCTGCTGACCTCGGGCGAGGCGCTGGCCGCGGTGCGCGAAATCGTCGCCGAGCTGGCGTTCCCGCCCAAGCGCATCGTGCTCGAGATCCTCGAGCACAGCGACTTCCTGTCGCTGAGCAGCGCGCAGGACGCGCTCGCCGAGTTGCGCGCGTTCGGTTGCCGCATCGCGCTCGACGACATCGGCAGCGCGTACTCGTCGCTGTTGCGCGTCAAGGAATTGCCGATCGACATCATCAAGCTCGACCAGAGCTTCATCCGCGGTCTGTCCGACCAGCCGCAGGACCTGCGCTTCGTGCAAAGCCTGACCCAGCTGGCGCGCGGCCTCGGCGTCGATTTCGTCGCCGAGGGGGCCGAGACCGTCGACATCGTCGACGCCTTGCGCGCGCTGCGCGTGCCGCTGGCGCAGGGCTACGGCATCGCGCGGCCGATGCCGGCCGAAGCGTTCGGCGCCTGGGTGCAGGGCTGGGCGTCGCAAGCCGCGCAGCGCCGTGGCGGGCTGCTCAGCTGCATCGCCGAGCAATTGGTGGTGCTCGACATGGAGCGGCTGATCGCGCAGCACTACCCGGCGCCGCAGCCGCCGCTGAGCTTGCGCGGCGACCCCGCGGCCGGCCCGCTGGGACAGTGGCTGCAGCGCGCCGGGCTCGGGCCCGGCCACGCGCTGGCGCTGGCCTGCGCCGAGCTGTACGCGATGTTCGGCGACTGGATCGACGCCGGCCCCGACGCCGACGACAGCATGGTGCAATCGGCGCTCGACCACCTGCTCGGCAGCGCCGGCGAATACCTGCGCGCGCAGTCGCGCTGAGCGCCGCGCCGGAGGCGCTCAGGCCGGCGCCAGCTGGCCCTTGTGCAGCCGCAGCGTGGTGTCGCAGCGCTGCGCGAGTTGCACGTCGTGCGTGACCAGCACCATCGCGCCGTGCAGCTCGCGCACGACGCGCAGCATCAGCTCGAGCACGCGCTCGGCGTTGTCGGCGTCGAGGTTGCCGGTCGGCTCGTCGGCCAGCAGCAGCGCCGGCCGCGTGACCAGCGCACGGGCCAGCGCGACGCGCTGGCGCTCGCCGCCCGACAGCTCGCCCGGGCGGTGCTCGGCGCGTTCGCCCAGGCCCACCTGCTCGAGCATCGCGGCGGCGGCGCGGCGCGCGGCGGCGGCCGGCTCACGGCGGATGCGCAGCGGCATCGCGACGTTGTCGAGCGCGCTGAACTCGGGCAGCAGATGATGGAACTGGTAGACGAAGCCGACCTGGCGGTTGCGCCACTCGCCTTGCGCGGCTGCCGACATCGCATTCCAGTCGCGCCCGCAGACCTCGATCGATCCGCCGTCGGTGCGCTCCAGTCCGCCGAGCAGGTGCAGCAGCGTGCTCTTGCCCGAGCCCGACGCGCCGACGATGGCCAGCGTCGCGCGCGGCGCCAGTTCGAGGTCGGCGCCGGCCAGCACCTCGATGGTCTGCGGACCGCCTTCATATCGCTTGTGCACGCTGCGCGCGCGCAGCACCGGCCTGTCGTCCATCGCCTGCTCCTGGTTCATGCTGCGGGGCGGTATTCGGGAACCTGCTCGGCGAGCAGTGCGCGCACCGCGTCGGGCGCGGTCAGCGCCTCGATGCGCGTGGCCAGCGCGTCGAGCGCGAGCGTGCCGGCGTCGGCGTGGCGTGCGACGCGCAGCTTCGGATGCGGCGTCGGCAACGTCGTCTCGTCGTCGGCGAGCAGCTCCTCGAACAGCTTCTCACCGGGGCGCAGGCCGCTGAACACGATCGGCACCTCGTCTTCCTGGCGCCCCGACAGACGGATCATCAGCCGCGCGAGGTCGACGATGCGCACCGGCTCGCCCATGTCGAGCACGTAGATCTGGCCGCTGTCGCCGATCAGTCCGGCCTGCAGCACCAGTTGCGCGGCTTCCGGAATGGTCATGAAATAGCGCACGATGTCCGGATGGGTCACGGTCACCGGACCGCCGGCGGCGATCTGCTGCGCGAAGCGCGGCACCACACTGCCGCTGGAGCCGAGCACGTTGCCGAAGCGAACCGCGACCATGCGCGTGCCGGCGTGCTCGCGCGCCAGCGCCTGCAGCGCGCGCTCGGCCAGCCGCTTGCTCGCGCCCATCACATTGGTCGGGTTGACCGCCTTGTCGGTCGAGATCAGCACGAAGCGCTGCGCGCCGCAGGCGGCGGCGGCGCGTGCCGCGTTGACCGTGCCCAGCACATTGGTGCGCAGCGCCTCGACCGCGTTGTCGCGCTCCATCAGCGGCACGTGCTTGTAGGCGGCGGCGTGGAACACGATGCGCGGCCGATGCACGGCAAACAATTCGCGCAGCCGAGCCGCTTCGCGCACATTGGCCGTCAGATAGGTCGCCGGCAGCCCGGGGTGGCGCGAGCTCAGCTCCTGCTCGAGCTGGTAGATCGCGTACTCGGAGCTGTCGACGCAGACCAGATGACCGACGCCGAAGCGCGCCAGCTGGCGGCACAGCTCGGAGCCGATCGAGCCGCCGGCGCCGGTGACCAGCGCGCAGCCGCCGGCGAGCAGCTCGGACAGGCCGCGCGCGTCGAGCTGCACCGCCTCGCGGCCGAGCAGGTCGTCGA
>JAJZHH010000043.1:0-11217 GCA_021804595.1 Pseudomonadota bacterium | reverse complement strand
AGCTGGCGGCACAGCTCGGAGCCGATCGAGCCGCCGGCGCCGGTGACCAGCGCGCAGCCGCCGGCGAGCAGCTCGGACAGGCCGCGCGCGTCGAGCTGCACCGCCTCGCGGCCGAGCAGGTCGTCGAGTTCGAGGCTGCGCGGCGCCGCGCGCCCCTGCGGCAGCCAGTCCTCGTCGCGCGGCAGCGTCAACAGCGCCAGGCGCGCGTCGCTGGCCTGTTCGAGCAGCAGCCGGCGGGTCGCCGAGCCGGCGCCGGCGGCGACCAGCGCGTGACGCACGCCCAGCGCCTGCACGGCCTGGGCCAGCGTCTGCGGCGCCGCGTAGACGTCGAGCCCCTGCAGGCTGCGGCCGGCCTCTTCGGGCAGGGGGCTGAACACGCCCAGCGCGCGCCATTGCCGATTGCCTTTGAGCGCGGCCAGCGCGGCGGCCGCGTCGTCGACGCTGCCGAGCACGATCAAGGCCTGCGCGGCGCCGAGCAGCCGGCGCTCGGCGCGGCTGCGCGCGCGCAGCCGCAGCGCCAGCAAGGCGCTGCCGGCAAGCAGCGGATGGATCAGCACGATCGAGCGCGGGAACGACGGCAGGCGCGCGATCAGCAGGCTGGCCGCCAGCGCCAGCGCCGCGACGCCGGACGCGGCAGCGAGCCGGCGCACGTCGGGCAGGCTGGCGTAGCGCCACGGCGTGCGATAGACGCCGAACGCGAGCAGGCAGCCAATCCAGACCGCCACCGCCAGCGGCAGGCTGGCCAGCACGATGTGCACGACATTGGGCGGCGCGTTGTTGCGCAGCAGGCTGAAGCGGAACACGAACGCCGCCAGCCAGGCCAGCGCGACCGCGATCGCGTCGTGCAGCGGCGGCTTCCAGCCGATGCGGCTGGTGGCGGCGCCGACCCATCCGCGCCGCGTCATGCCTGCGCCTCCACCAGGTCGAGGCCGCGGTGCAGCAGCGCGCAGACGCGATCGAGCTGCGCCGCGTCCAGATTCGATCCCGACGGCAGGCAGACGCCGCCGGCGAACAGCGCGCCGCTGACGTCGTCGTCGTGCGCGTGGTAGCGGCAGTTCGCATACAGCGGCTGCAGGTGCATCGGCTTCCACACCGGTCGCGCCTCGACGTTGTGGCGCTCGAGGAAGTCGAGCAGCAGATCGCGCGCGCGTTGCGGCTGCGGCAGTTCGAGCACGAAGGCCGACAGCCAGCGCGTCGCGTGGTGCCCGGCGGGTTCGGCCATCCAGCGCAGCGCGCGGCTCGCGAACTCGGCGCGGTAGCGCTCGAACACCGCGCGGCGCGCCGCCACGCGCTGCTCGAGCACGCGCAGCTGGCCGCGGCCGATTCCGGCCAGCACGTTGCTCATGCGGTAGTTGTAGCCGTCCTCGACGTGCTCGTAGTGGCGCGCCGGCTCGCGCGCCTGCGTCGACAGTTTCCTGGCATGCGCGATCAGTTGCGCGTCGGCGCCGACCAGCATGCCGCCGCCCGAGGTGGTGATGATCTTGTTGCCGTTGAACGAGAACACCGCCAGGCGGCCGAAACTGCCGCTGGGACGGCCGCGGTAGGACGCACCCAGCGACTCGGCGGCGTCCTCGAGCATCGGCACGCCGGCCGCGTCGAGCAGGGCGCCGAGCGCGTCCATCTCGGCGCTGAGCCCGTACAGGTTGACGACGACGGCGGCTTTCGCGCGCCGGCCTTGCGCTTCGAGTTCGCGCAGCGCGCGCTGCAGCGCCTGCGGCGACATGTTCCAGCCCTGCGGCTCCGAGTCGACGAAAACCGGGGTGGCGCCAAGTTGCAGGATCGGGTTGGCGCTGGCGACGAAGGTCAGGCTCGAGCACAGCACGATGTCACCGGGGCCGACGCCGAGCAGGCGCAGGCCCAGGTGCAGCGCCGCGGTGCCGCTGCTGGTCGCGGCGGCGTGCGCGACGCCGACGGCGGCGGCCAGTTCGCGCTCGAACGCGTCGACGTGCGGGCCCAGCGGCGCGATCCAGTTGCTGCGGAACGCCTCCTGCACCAGCGCGGCCTCGTCGTCGCCGAGGTGGGGCGACGACAGCCATACGCGCTGCGTCAGCTCACGGCGCGTCACCAGGTCGACGACGCGACCGTCGGCGTCGACCACCGGGACGTGGTCGATGCGCCGCGCGTCCATCAACTCGACGACGTCGCGCATCGCCGCGTGCAGCCCGGCGGTCAGCGGCGCTTTCGCCGGCAGCGTGGCCAGCGCCGCCGACGCGTCGACGCCGGCCAGCGCGGCGCGGCGCAGGTCGCCGTCGGTGACGGTGCGCAGCAGCCGGCGCGTCGGGTCGACGACCAGCACGATGCCTTGCGCGCTCGCGTCGAGCCGTGCCATCGCGTCGCGCAGCGTGGTCTGCGGGTCGAGCAGCAGCGAATCGAAAACACGGTTGTCCATGATCGGGTATTCCTCGGGAAATTCAGCGCCGCCGCAGCGGTGCGGCCGGCACGCCGGCCCAGCACTGCGCGTCGGGCACGTCGCGCGTGGCCACGGCGCCGGCGCCGAGTACAGCGCCGGCACCGACGCGCAGGCCGGCCAGCACGGTGCAGCCGCTGCCCAGCAACGCGCTTTCACCGACGCGCACGGCGCCGCCCAGCCGCGCGCCGGGCGCGATGTGGGTCCACGGGTCGACGCCGCAGTCGTGGTCGACGATGGCGCCGTGGTTGACGATCACCCCGGCGCCGAGGCGCGCCAGCGGCGCGACCACGCAGTTCGCGGCGAGCAGGCAGCCGGCGCCGATCTCGGCACTGGTCGCCACCGCGGCACTCGGGTGCACGACGCTGGCCAGCGGGCCCAGCGCGGCCCATGCCTGCGCTTCGCCGCGGCGGTTCGCGTTGTCGCCGATGGCCACGTGCACGGCCAGCGGCCCGCGCAGATCGGTCAGCGCCGCCGGCGCCAGCACCGGCACGCCGGGCAGCAGCTCGCCGCCCCACAGCGCGGCGTCGCGGTCGGCGGCGACGACGCCGCGCCAGGCGCCGGAGGCCAGCGCGGCGTCGGCGACGACGCGGCCGTGGCCGCCGGCGCCGAACACGATGAGCAGGGTATCGGCGGGCATTTCAGTAGCGGTTGGCTTTCAGCAGCAACGCGTCGTCCAGCGGCAGCGCCGCGAGCTGCGTGGCGATGCGTTGCGCGCTGTGGCCGTCGCCGTAGACATTATGCGGCTCGCCCCGGCCGGCGCCGAGCGCGGCGCGCACGGCCAGCTCGATCGGCCGCGCCAGCGCGTCGACGTCGACGGTGCCGGCGTTGCGTTCGCGCAGCTGCTGGCGCAGCCCGACGTTGACCACCGGCGTGCCAAAGCTGGCCGCCTCGATGATGCCCGACGACGAATTGCCGACCAGCGCTGCGGCGTCGCGCAGCGCGCACAGGTAGAGGTCGCGCGGCAGATGGGTGTGCCGCTGCCAGGTGCCGGGCAGATGGTCGAGCTGCTGCAGCACCGCGGCCGATCCGGCGTCGGCGTTCGGCGCCAGCCAGACGACGTCGAAATGGCGGCCGCCGCCGGCGTCGACCAGCCCGCGCAGCAGTTCCGCGGTCTGCGCGCCGGCCTGCGCTGCCTGTTGCACGACCGGATGGAACAGCACCAGCACGTAGGGGCGGGCACCGTCGACGCCGAGCGCGCGCAGCATCGGCGCGCGCGGCGCGGCGCGTGCGGCGCCGATGTCGTCGAGCCCGGGTGCGCCGACGACGAACACGCGCCGCGGCTCCTCACCCATCGCGATCAGCCGTTCGCGCGATGACTCGGTCGCCGCGAAGTGCCAGGTCGCCAGCTTGCTGATGGCGTGGCGCATCGGTTCGTCGACCGTGCCCGAGCGCTCGCCGCCGTGCAGGTGCACGCTGGGCACGCCCAGGTGCAGCGCGGCGATGGCGCCGGCGAGCATTTCGCCGCGATCGCCGAGCAGCAGCAGCAGGTCGGGGCGCTCGTGTTCGAGCTGCGCGGTCAGGCCCAGCAGCGTCTGCGCCAGCGCGCGCGACATGCCGGCGCCGTCGCGCGCCGCGACGTCGGTGGCGATGCGCGCGACCACCGGCAGCCCGGCGGCTTCGATCTCGTCGACCGTGTGGCCGAACGCCGGCTCCAGGTGCATGCCGCAGGCGGCCACGCCCAGGCGCAGTTGCGCATGCGCGGCGATCGCCTGCAGCGTGTGGCGCATCAGCCCGAAATCGGCACGCGTCCCGCTCAGGTATAGGATGCTGCGCCGGCCGTTTTTCATGGATCGAGCATGTCCCATTGCAGCACGCTGCCGGCGCGCATCGCCACGCGCAGCCGGCGGCCGATCACGTCGCCCAGCGCGGCCGCCGCGATGCCGCTGGCCGGGCGCCGCAGCAGCAGGTCGTCGCGTTGCAGCGCGCAGCCGGCGGCCAGGTCGCGGCCGAGCACGACGCTGCGCCGCGCCACCGCGCGCACGTCGAGCTCGGCGGCGCTGGGCGCCTTGACGCCGTCGCCGAGCATCGCCTCGACGCGGCGCAGTTCGGTGACCAGCGCGGCGAAATCGGCCGGCTCGCTCGACGCCGCATGGTCGGGGCCCGGCAGGCTGCGGTCGACGGTGATGTGCTTTTCGAGCACGCGCGCGCCGAGCGCGGCCGCGGCCAGCGCCGCGGTGTTGCCGACACTGTGGTCGGAATAGCCGACCGTGCGCCCGCTGGCCTGCGCCAGCGTGTGCAGCGCGCGCAAGTTCAGCGCGGCGTCGGGCGCCGGGTAGGCCGAGGTGCAGTGCAGCACCGCGAGCGCGCCGGGCACGCCGGGCGCGCCGGCCGGCGGCGCGTCGCCCCAGACCGCGTCGATCCAGCCGATCGCGTCGCGCACTTCGGCCAGCGTGGCCATGCCGGTCGACAGCAGCAGCGGCAGCCGCGTCGCCGCCGCCTTCTCCAGCAGCGGCCGGTTGGTGATTTCGCCCGACGCCAGCTTCAGCCGGCGCACGCCGAGCGCGACCAGCTCGTCGACCGCAGCCTCGGAAAACGGCGTCGACATGAACTCGATGTCGCGCGCGCGGCAATGCGCGGCGATCTGCGCGAAGGCCGCGGCGTCGAGTTCGAGCGCGCGCAGCATCGCCAGCTGGTCGAGCTCGCCGGTGCTGGCGCGCTGGTAGGCGGCGGTGGCCGCGCCGGGCAGCGCCAGGTCCTCGGCGTGGAAGCTCTGGAACTTGACAGCGTCGGCGCCGGCCGCGGCCGCGGCATCGACCAGCTGCAGCGCCAGCTCGAGCCTGCCGTTGTGGTTGACGCCGGCCTCGGCGATCACGAACACCTTGTCGGAGACGGTCATCGGGTCAATCCTCGTTCAGCTGCCGCAGTCGCCATTCGGCGAGCGCGAAATCGTCGGCGTCGTCGATGTCGACCGAACGCGCCGCCGGCATCGGCTGCGCGGCCACGCGCACGCTCCACATGCCGTCGCGCGCGGCGCGCGCCAGCGCGTCGCGGCGCCAGACGTAGATCGAGCCGTTGAGCGTCCACACCGCCGGCGCCGCCTGGCGCGCGCCCAGGCCGCCGCCCTTGCTCAGCGCGACGCTGCCGTCGGGCTGCTGCTCGACCAGGTTGAAATAGGGGTTGCAGCCGCTGTCGAACACGCTGAGCACCAGCCCCGGCGCATCGGGCGCGTCGGCGCGCGCCAGCGCGGCGTCGAGGTCGGCGGCGACGCGCAGCGGCGAAGTCGGCTGCAGGTCGACGATGCGCCCGATGCGCTCGCCGCGAGCTTCCAGATGCGCGACCAGATGCTCGATCACCGGCAGCTTCGGCGTGTCGTCGCGCGCCAGTTCGGCCGGGCGCAGATAGGGCACTTGCGCGCCGGCTCGCATCGCCATCTCGGCGATCGCCGCGTCGTCGGTCGACACGTAGACCGCGTCCAGCGCCGGATGGGCAAGGGCGAAAGCGATGCTGTGCACGATCAGCGGCCGGCCGCCGAGCTCGCGCAGGTTCTTGCCCGGCAGCCCCTTGCTGCCGCCGCGCGCGCAAATCGTCGCGATGGTCTTCATGAAGTTCCTGTTCGGCTTTCGAGCAGCGCCAGCACCTGCTGCGCGACGGCGTCCGCCGCCGCCGCGTGGCGCGCCCACGGGCCCGGCGCGGCGGCCGCGCCGAGCACCGCGGCCAGCGCCGCGGGCAGCGCGTCGAGGTCGGCTACGCTGCGCGCGGCGCCCAGCGCAGCGTAATCGATGCCGTGGCGCACCGCTGGCGAGCAGCGCAGCGCCAGCACCGGAACGCCGGCCACCGCGGCCTGCAGCCCGACCGTGGTCGCCTGCACGACGACCGCGTCGGCAGCGCGAATCAGCATCTCGATCGGCTCGTCGGCGCCGCGGCTGACGTGCACGTTCGGCGCCGGCGCCTGCGCCGGCAGCCGATGCCCATGGTTCGGATGATGGCGGACGATCAGCGCGACGTCGTCGCGCCCGCCGACCCACAGGCGCAGCGCGTGCTCCATCGCCAGCGCCAGCGCATCGCCCGCGGGCCATGGCACGTCGGGGTGGGCGCGCATTTCGGGTTGCGTGGCCAGCAGCACGACCTTCCTGTGCTGCCAGCCCAGCGTCGCGCGCCATTCAGCCGCGCGCTGCGCCCACGCCGGGTCGAGCAGGGTGTCGAACGCCGGGTTGCCGGTCACCGCGATGATCTCGCGCGGCCAGCCGGCGGCGACCAGGTTGTCGCGCACCTGCGGCGCCAGCACGCAGACGCGGTCGGGGTGGCGCGAGCGTGCGGCGAAGGCGTCGCCCGGCAGTCCGAACAGGTCGAGCAGCGCGACGCTGGGCACGCCGGCGGCGCGCGCGGCGTCGACCACCGCTTCCTCGCTGCGCGGCGAATTGGTCGTCAGCACCAGGTCGGGGCGCAGCGCGTCGACGACGCGGCGCATGAAACCTGCCGGGTGGAAGCCGTGGCGCCCGTGCTGCGCGTAGCGCGCCTGCGCGCCGTCGGCGCCGTACTGCCACTCGAGGTCGAGCCGGTTGACGCCGAGGTAGGCGCGCGTCTCGTCGGCGCCGACGTCGGGGTGCGCGTTGCCGTCCATCGCCGCGGCGCCGAGCTCGAGCGCGCGTGCGCGCTCGGCCTCATTGAGCAGGTGCAGCAGGTCGGCGTAGCCCAGCGGCGTCTCGCCGGCGGCGCGCGCCGCGCGCGCCGCGGTGGTCAGCGCCAGCAGGTCGACGTGCAGCCCGGCGTCGCGCTGGCGCAGCGCGCGCAGCACCGGCAGCAACATCGCGATGTGGCCGCCGCCGTAAGCCACCGCGAGCACCCTGCGCTGACGGGTGTTCACGTCGGAATCTCCGGCTGGAAGCGCCGCGCCCACAGTTCGACGGCGGCCAGCGCGCGCAGCTCGCGCGTGTGGTTGGCGGCGCCGCTGGCGTGGTCGTCGAACAGGCGGCGCAGCGTCGTCGCGTCGAACAGCCGGGCGCCGACCGCGTCGGGCGCGAACAGCAGTTCGTGCAGCCACGCCTTGCGCGAGCCGCGGAACCATTCGCCGACCGGAACCGTGAACATCTGCTTGCGCCGGTGCGCGAGCTCGGGGCCGATCAGCGGCTCGACCGCGCGCTTGAACCAGTGCTTCTTGTCGCCGTCGCGCAGCTTGGTGTCGCCGCGCGCGCGGAACGCGAACTCCATCACGCGCCAGTCGAGCAGCGGCGTGCGCGCCTCCAGCGACACCGCCATGCCCATGCGGTCGGGCTTGACCAGGTTGTTGCCCGGCAGCAGCAGCATCATGTCGAGGTAGAGCATGCGGTTGACGCGGTCGAAATGCCGCACCTCGTCGAACCACGGCGCGGCGACGTCGGCGACGCTGTCGACGCCGCGCAGCCGCGCCTTGAGCCACGGCTGCAGCAGCGCGTCGCGCGCCGCGGCGCCGAACAGCCCGGTGTGCTCGACGTAGGCGCGCGCGAACTCGGCGTCGGGCAGCGCGGCCAGCGCCGGGTCGGCGGCGAAGCTGGCGTACTTGTCGTAGCCGGCGAACAGCTCGTCGCCGCCGTCGCCGGTCAGCACCACCTTGACTTCGGCGGCGGCCAGCCGCGCCACTTCGAGCGTGGGCAGGAACGACGCGTCCCCGTGCGGCTGGTCGCAGTGCCACAGCGCGTCGGCCCATTCGTCGAGCAGGTCGGGGGCGACCACGCGTTCGCGGTGCAGCGTGCCGAAGCGCCGGGCCGCGTCGCGCGCGTACGGCGACTCGTCGAAACGCGCGTCGTCGAAACCGATGCAGAAGCTGCGCACCGGCTCGCGCTGGTGGCGCGCCATCAGCGCGACCACGCTGCTCGAGTCGACGCCGCCCGACAGGAAGGCGCCGAACGGCACGTCGGCGCGCAGCCGCAGCCGCACCGCGTCGTCGTACAGCGCGAGGAACTCGTCGCGCCAGCGGTCGAAGTCGGTCGATTCGGGTTGCTGCTCGGCCAGGCTCCACCAGCGGCGCAGCCGGGCGCCGTGGCGGTCGACGCTGAGCAGGCAGCCCGGCGGCACGTGGCGCACGCCGTCGAACAGCGTCAGCGGCGGCGGCACGTAGTTGTAGGCCAGGAAGTGCTGCAGCGCCGGCAGGTGCAGCCGCGGCGCGCGCGGCAGCGCGGCCAGCAGCGCCTTGATCTCGGAGCCGAACAGCACGCGCGCGCCGTCGTCGTGGACGAACAGCGGCTTGACGCCGACGCGGTCGCGCGCCAGGTGCAGCACCGGCGCGTCGGCGTCGCGCGCGTCGTACACCGCGATCGCGAACATGCCGTTGAGCCGGTGCAGGAAATCCATGCCGCAGCGCTCGTACAGCCGCAGCAGCACTTCGGTGTCGCTGTGGTCGCTGGCGAAGGCGACGCCGTCGCGCTGCAGTTCGGCGCGCAGCTCGACGTGGTTGAAGATCTCGCCGTTCTGCACCAGCGCGATGCGCCCGTCGGCCGAAACGAAGGGCTGGTGGCCGCCGGCCAGGTCGATGATCGACAGCCTGCGGTTGGCCACCGCGGCGCCGGCCACCGCGTGCACGCCGCTGTCGTCGGGGCCGCGGTGCACCAGGCTGGCGTCCATCGCCGCCAGCGCGCGCGCCTGCAGGCTGCGCCCGCCGCGATCGAAATAGCCGTAGATGCCGCACATGTCGGAATGGGGGTCTAGTTGCCGCTGCGCCGCAGCAGCTGGGCGACGGTCATCGCCAGGATTTCGAGGTCACGCATCAAGCCGTGGCGCGCGACGTAGTCGAGGTCGGCGTCGAGGCGCTGGCGCGGCGTGGCGCGCGAGCGGTAGCGCGCCTGCGCCAGCCCGGTCAAGCCCGGGCGCACGCTGCAGCGGCGCCGCCAGTCGGCGTCGGCGTAGTCGGCGCGCTGCGCCGGCACGTCGGGGCGCGGCCCGACCAGGCTCATGTCGCCGCGCAGCACGTTGAAC
Organism: Pseudomonadota bacterium; assembly: GCA_021804595.1. Lineage (GTDB taxonomy): Bacteria > Pseudomonadota > Gammaproteobacteria > Burkholderiales > Burkholderiaceae_C > Thiomonas_A. Next base: position 1,919 of record JAJZHH010000043.1, on the reverse strand, counting down.
AGTTGCGGCAGCTCGTCGAGGCTGCTGCGGCGCAGCCAGCGGCCACTGCGCGTGATGCGCGGGTCGGCCGCGGCGGTGCGCTGCGGGCCGCGCGCCTCGGCGTCGACGACCATGCTGCGGAACTTCAGCAGCCGAAACGGACGCCCGCCGCGCCCGACGCGGGTCTGTGCGAACAACACCGGGCGGCCGCTGTCGAGCCAGACCAGCACGGCGATCAGCGCCATCGGCAGCGCCAGCAGCGCCAGCGCCGCGGCGGCGACGCAGAAATCAAACGCGCGCTTCATCGCGACAGGGCGGCGGCGGCTTGGGCGATCAGTTCGCAGGCGAGCAGCCGGTCGCTGTCGACCTCGGCCGCGCTGCGCGCGGCCAGCACCTGCGCGCAATGGTTCAGACGGCCGATTTCGGCGCGGTACACGGCCTGCCAGTCGCTGTCCGGATCCTCGAGCATCTCGCGGTTGAAGGTTCGTGACAGGATCACGCTGTCCGAGCCCAGACGCAGATGCTCGCCGAGCACGACGCGGCCCGGCAGCAGGCCCTCGTCGAGCCGGGCGATGCCGCCGAAGCCGAAGCGCAGCCCGGCGTCGTGGGCAGCGCGCGCGACGCGCTCGACGGTGCCGTCGGCCAGCGGCTCGAACATGAAGCGCTGGCCGAGCTGGCGGTGCAGGTCGTTGAGACCGACGTAGACCTCGGCCAGGCCGGCGCTGCCGATCCATTCGGGCAGCGACAGCAGCGCGGCGCGCGTTTCCAGCAGCGCGATGCAGTGCGCGCGGCGCGCGACCGTGTCGACGAAGGCGCGCAGCTCGTCGGCGCGCTCGAACATCGGCAGCATCAGGCTGTCGGCGCCGGATTCGATCGCCGCGTCGATCTCGGCCGCGCTGCCGGCGTGCCACGGGTTGACGCGAACGATCAGGTGCGCGCCAGGAGCGGCCGCGCGCACCGGCGCGACGTCTTCCGGGCGGTGGTCGGAAATGAACGTGCCCAGCCCGCCCTGGCGCTGCTGCTTGCCCAGGCTCTCGAGGTCGACCATCACCCTCTGGACGCCGCAGCCGAACGCGAGCGCGGCGAATTCAGCGCGGTTGGTGATTTGGATCCACTGCATCGGGCTCGGCCACGAGGAAGAATAGGTGCCGTCAGTTTAGCGGCGAGCGAGCCTGGCGCCGACCTGCGCGGCCAGCGCGTCGTGGCGCAGCATCCACAAGCCGCCGGCGGCGACCAGCGCGGCGGCCAGCGCCGCACCGGCCAGCGGCGCCGCCGGCAGGCCGCCGAGCAGCGCCGCGAGCAGCACCAGCAAGGCGACGCCGCCGGCCAGCAGCGCCAGGTTGGCCGCTTCCGCGTCCGCCGTGTGGTGCGCCACACGCTGCCACAACAACGGCGTGGCCACCGCGTAGGCGCAGGCATAGGCCGCCGGCGCACGCCACCACAGGTCGGGCAGCGACCAGGCCAGCGCGAGCATGGCCAGCAGTCCGCTGCCGTAGGCCAGCACCTGGTCGGCGATGCGGCGGTGGCTGTTCAGCCGCGCCGCCAGCACCAGCTGCGCGGCCTGCAACGGCAGCAGCGCGAGCAGCCAGCGCATCGACTGCACGATCAGCGTCTGCGCGGCGGCGTCCATGCGGCCCCAGCCGAACAGCAGCCGCACGAGCAGCGGCGCCGCGAGCATGCCGCCGGCGCCCAGCAGCAGCGCGACGCGCAGCATCGACGTCATCCATTGCCGGCCGCGCCGTTGCGCGCCGGCGCGGTCGCCGGCGGCTTCGGCCGCGGCCAGCCGCGCCAGCGCCAGCGCCGCGGCGACCGCGAACACCGTATGCAGCGGCAACTCGGCGATGCGCTGCGCGTAATGGAACACGCCCAGGCGGCCGGCGCCGGCGTCCGACGCCAGCGCGCGCGCGCCCAGCGTGTAGACCACGGTCAGCCCCGACGCG
>JAJZHH010000138.1 GCA_021804595.1 Pseudomonadota bacterium | reverse complement strand
CCGATCTCGTCGACCTGGTAGCCGCCTTCCATCGCGAACACGGTCGGCACGCCAACGCGCCCGATGCGTTCGCCCAGGCGCAGGAAGTCGTCGCTGTCGAGCCGGAAGTGGCTGATCGGGTCGCCCTTGAAGGTGTCGACGCCGAGCGAGACGACGAGCAGATCGGGCGCATGCCGCGCGATGCGCGCCAGCGCGACGTCCAGCGCGTCGCGGTAGCGCTCCCAGCCGGTCCCCGGCGGCAGCGGCAGGTTCAGCGTGCAGCCGTCGCCGGCACCGCGGCCGCGCTCGTCGGCGTGGCCCGAGAAATACGGGTAGCAGTCGCGCGGGTCGCCGTGGATCGACACGAACAGCACGTCGTCGCGCTCGTAGAAGATGTCCTGCGTGCCGTTGCCGTGGTGGAAGTCGACGTCGAGCACCGCGACGCGCCCCGCCCCGTGGCGGCGCGCGTGCTCGGCGGCGATCGCCGCGTTGTTCAGGTAGCAGTAGCCGCCGACGCATTCGCGCGCCGCATGATGGCCCGGCGGGCGGCACAGCGCGAACGCGCCGCGCGCGCCGCCGAGCACGGCCTGCGTCGCGCTCAGCGCGCATTCGGCGCTGCCGCGCACCGCGTCCCAGGTGCCGGCGGTGATCGGCGAGCCGGCGTCCATCGCGTAGAAGCCGAGCTGGCCGTCGAGGCTCGCCGGCTCGCGCTGCGCGTCGAGCCCGCGCACCGGCCACACCAGCGGCAGCGCGTCGCAACGGCGGCCGCTGGCCGCCCACCGCGTCCACGCGGTTTCGAGAAAACGCACGAAGCGCTCGCTGTGCGCGGCGACCAGGCAGGCACGATCGAAGCCGTCGGGCTCGACGACGTCACCGAGCCCGGCGGCGCGAACGCGCGCGACGATGGTCTCGGCGCGGCTCGGCGCTTCGTGCGACGGCGTCACCGCGCCGTCCTTGAGTTCCCTGCCGTGGTGCAGCCGGTGCCGGGTACTGAAGACGGTCAACATCGCCGCAGTCTAGTGCCGTGTCGCCCGACCCGACCGCGGTTCAGGCTCCGCACTCGACGCGGATGATGCGTTCGCGTTCGGCCGCCGCGGCGCCGGGTCCCGGCGCGCCTGCACCGCGCTCGATGCCGCCGCGCAGGCGCAGCCGCAGACCGGCGGCGCCGTCGGGCTCGACGCGGTAGCGGTAGCCGAAGCGCTGATCGGGTCCGGTTGGCCACGACAGCGGCGTGCGCAGCAGTTCGGTGACCTCGGCATCGATCCGGTACAAGGTCAGGTAGCGCCTGGCGACGTTGGTGCCGCGTCCGCTTTGCGCTTCGAGCAGCAGGTAGCGACGCGCCTTGCGGTCGCGCACCAGGTCGGCGCGCGCGTGCGCGTAGGACGAGCAAAAGCGCAGGCGGGCAGTCGTGCGGCCGCGCTGCTCGACACTGAGCTGCATCGCGTCGTCACCGTACGCGCAGTCGCCGCGCAGTCGCTCGTAGTCCCGGGCGCCGAACGCCGCGAGCGTTCGCAGCGCCAGCCTTGCGTCGCCGGCCGCTGATGCCGCTGATGCCGCCGCGGTGGGCCCCGCCGGCATGCAGCCGACCAGCACCACGCATGCGGTGGCGCTATGCCGCGTTCGTTTCGAGAAAAAGATCATCGTGCTGTCCCTCGGTGGATGACTGGTTCAGATCCATCTCACCCTATATCGAGATTGGCGCATTCGATCCGACAGCTGTTAAAAAGGCGTAGGCGGCAAGTCAGCGCCACGGGCATCCGGAATCAGCGCGGCGACTCCTCGAACGGGCAACGATGCAGTTGATCGAGATCTTTCCGTGGAACGAGCACTTCAACACCGGCCTGGACTCGATCGACGTCCAGCATCGCCGGCTGGTCGCGCTGCTCAATGAACTCGCCACCCACATCGCGTTCGGCAGCGCGGCGCCGTCGTTCGATGAACTGCTGACGGCGCTGGCCGACTACGCCGCTTACCACTTCAGCACCGAAGAGGCGCTGTGGCACGAAGCGCTGCCCGACGCCGCCGAGACCGTCGCGCACCGGCGCTCGCACGCGCGCTTCATCGAGTTCATCGGGGGCATGCGCGAACGACCGACGCACGACTCCGCGCAGGCCGCGGAAATGCTCGACTTCCTCGTGCACTGGCTGGCCGGCCATATCCTGCAGTCCGACCGCGAACTGGCCTACGTCGTGACCGGCATGCGCGAAGGGCTGAGCGCGGACGAAGCGCGGCGGCGAGCACGCGAGCGCATGAGCGGCGCCACGCAGGCGATGATCCAGATCATCCTGTCGACCTTCGACGCGCTGACGCGCAACACGCTGGAGCTGATGCGCGAACTGTCGCGCCGGCGCGGCGCGCAGGCCGCGCTGGCCAATTCGCAAGCGCTGCTGAGCGCGGTGGTCGACAGCACCGCGAGCCCGATCTGGTCGGTCGACGCCGCCGACTTCGCGCTGCTGACGTTCAACGCCGCGATCCGCAACCACTTCGCGCAACAGCACCAGGTCGAGCTGACGCGCGGCATGTCGCCCGAACAGCATTTCGCCCACGCACCGGGCTACGCCGAGATCTGGCGCGCGTATTACCGCCGTGCGCTGGCCGAGGGCGCTTATCGCGTCGAATACCTGACCGCCTACGGCGGACAGACGCTGCAGCTCCATTTCAACCCGATCCGCCGCGACGGCGTCGTGGTCGGCGTCGCGATTTTCGGCGAGGACATCAGCGCGCGCAAGGCGGCCGAGTCGCAGGCCCGCTTCCTCGCGCTGCACGACGCGCTGACGCGACTGCCCAACCGCGAACTCGTCGCCGAGCGCTTCACCGTCGCCAGCAGCCTCGCGGTGCGCGACGGCGGCCGCGTCGCGCTGCTCGCGCTCGACCTCGACCAGTTCAAGGCCGTCAACGATGCGCTCGGCCACCGCACCGGCGACGCGTTGCTGCGCGCGGTGGCCACGCGGCTGCAGAGTCTGCTCGGCGCCGAGGACACGCTGGGGCGTAGCGGCGGTGACGATTTCCTGCTCGTGCTGGGCAACGCCGGCAGCACCGAGCGGCTCGCCGAGCGTGCCGGCACGATGCTCGAGGCGCTGCGCGCGCCGTTCGACGTCGACGGCCACGCGCTGCGCATCAGTGCGTCGATCGGCGTCGCCGTGTATCCGGACGACGGCGCCGATTTCGACACGCTGCTGCGCCAGGCCGACACCGCGCTGTTCGTCGCCAAATCGGCCGGGCGCGACGACGTGCGCTTCTTCGACGCGGCGTTCAACGTCGTCGCCGTCGACGCGCTGGCGTTGCGCGCAGATCTCGCGCTGGCGCTGCAACGCGGCGAGTTCGAGCTGCACTACCAGCCGCAGGTCGACCTCGGCAGCGGCGCGGTGCTCGGCGCCGAGGCCCTGCTGCGCTGGCGCTCGCCGCAGCGCGGCCTGGTCGCGCCCGGGTGCTTCATCAGCGTGGCCGAAGACAGCGGGCTGATCGTGCCGATCGGCAGCTGGGTGCTGCAGCAGGCCTGCCGCGAGGCCGCCGCGTGGCGCGCCGCCGGGCTCGGCCACGCCTTGAGCGTCGGCGTCAACCTGTCGGCGCTGCAATTCCGCCGCGGCGATCTGCTGGCCACCGTGGTCGACGCCGTGCACGGCGCCGGCCTCGACCCGCACCGGCTCGAACTCGAACTGACCGAAAGCCTGCTGCTCGAAGACGCCGAACAGGTGCGCGAATCGATGCGCCAGCTCAAGCGCCTGGGCGTGCGCTTCGCGCTCGACGATTTCGGCACCGGCTACTCGAACCTGTCGTCGTTGCAGCGCTTCCCGCTCGACCGGCTGAAGATCGACCAGTCCTTCGTGCGTCACATCGGCCGCGACGCGGCCGAAGCGCAAATCGCGCGCAGCATCATCGACATCGGCCACGCGCGCGGGCTGCAGGTCATCGCCGAAGGCATCGAGGACGAAGCCACCGCCGAGCTGCTGCGCGGCGCGCACTGCGACCAGGCCCAGGGTTATCTGTTCTCGCGCCCGCTGCCGGCCGGCGCCTTCGCCGACTGGGTGCGCGCGCGCAGCTGAGCGCGCCCGGCCCCACCGGCGCGTCGCCGGGGCCGCCGACGACGCCCTGCGCCACGCTGCGCCCGCTCAGAAGCGAACGAAATCCCCATCGCCCGCCTGCGCCCGCGCCGGCGACGACGTTCCGGCCACCGTGCTCGACGGCGATCGCGGCGCCGCCGATCGCGGCCCTGCCGGCGGCGCCGACGCAGGCCGGGCGTCACGGTGCTCGTACCCGGTGCGAAAGCGCGCGACCAGGTCGAGCAGCCGCGAAGCCTGGTCGCTCAGCGTATGCGCGGTGGCGGCGAGCTGCTCGGCCGACGCGGCGTTCTGCTGCGTCACGCTGTTCAGCTGCGACATCGCCTGGTTGATCTGGTCCATGCCGGTGGCCTGCTCGTCGCTGGCCGCGGTGATCTCCTGCACCAGCTCCGAGGTCTTGCCGATCGACGGCACCAGTTGCTCGAGCAGCTTGCCGGCCGCGGCGGCCTGCTCGACCGAGCCCGACGACAGCTCGCCGATTTCCTTCGCCGCCTGCTGCGCCCGCTCGGCCAGCTTGCGCACTTCGGCGGCCACCACCGCGAAGCCCTTGCCGTGCTCGCCGGCACGCGCCGCCTCGATCGCCGCGTTCAGCGCCAGCATATTGGTCTGGTAGGCCATGTCGTCGATGATCGAGATGCGCTCGGCGATCGATTGCATGTCGGTCACGGTGCGTTGCACGGCGTCGCCGCCGCCGCGCGCCTGCTCGGCGGCGGTATGCGCGATGGTGTCGGTGTGGCGGGCATTCTGCGCGTTTTGCTGGATCGACGCGCTGGCCTGCTCGATCGTCGCCGAGGTCTGTTCGATCGACGCCGCCTGCTCGGAGGTCGCCTGCGACAAGGTCGACGAGGTCGATGACACCTGGCCGGCCGCGCGGGCCAGCCCGTCGGCCGCTTCACGCACCTGCGCCAGCGCCTGGGCGAAGCGATCGATCATCGCTTGCGCCGACGCGAGGATGCGGCTGATCTCGTCGCGACCGCCGTGGTCCAGGCGCACGGTCAGGTCGCCGCGCTCGATGCCGGCGAAGGCCTGCGCGCTGCTGGCCAGCAGGCGGTTGGTGCGCCGGATCACGAACGCCGAGAACATCAGCAGCAACACGACGATGGCCGCCGAGACGATGATGCCGTCGACGCTGTCGGCCCAGGCCGCCGCGTCGATGTCGTCGATGTAGGCCCCGGTGACGAGTTCCCAGTGCCACGGCGCGAAGTCGCCGACGTAGGCGACTTTCGGATAGAACTCGGTCGTCGTGCCGCCGCCGGCCTTGGGTTTCGGAAAGCGATAGGAGACGAACCCTCCGGTGCCGTCGCGGCCGACGCGGGCGCAGGCGGTGAACAGGTTCATGCGGCCGTCGGTGCGCACTTCGGGCGCGCCATCCTCTTGAAAAGCGGTCGCGGTGTCGAACTTGGACTGGTCCAGCCGCTTGCCGTCGAGCTGCGGGAAGTACGGGTGCATCAACATCGTCGGCACCGGGTAGGCGTCGGTGTTGATCGTGAAATACCCCGACTTGCCGTAGCGCACGAGCTTGATCGACGCTTGCGCCTGGGCCTGAGCCTGCTGCAACGTCATGCCCCCTTGCTTGACCTGGCCGGCGTAGTACTGCAGCACGCCCATCGCGGTGTCGGTCGCGTGGCGCAGCATCAGCCGGCGCTCGCTGAGGATCGTCGAGTATGCGTGTCGATAGTTCAGCCACGTCACCACCGACATGCCGCCGACGAACAGCACCGCAAGCGCGATGAAGCTGCGCCGGATGTCGAAGTGGAAACCGAAT
>JAJZHH010000137.1 GCA_021804595.1 Pseudomonadota bacterium | reverse complement strand
ATCTCGCCGCTGAAGTACCTCGAGCTCGGCCTCAACCCCGAATGGCTGCGCTACTACCTGGCGGCCAAGCTCAGCGCACGCGTCGAGGACGTCGACTTCACCGCCGAGGACTTCGTCGCCCGCGTCAACGCCGACCTGGTCGGCAAGTACGTCAACATCGCCAGCCGCGCGGCCAAGTTCATCACCCAGCACTTCGCCGGCGAACTGCGCTATTACGGCGCCACCGAGGCGCTGCACGAGCGCGCGCGGGCGCTGGCCGACGACGTCGCCGCGGCGCTCGACGCGCGCGAATACGCCCGCGCGCTGCGCGAGATCATGGCGCACGCCGACCGCATCAACGAAGCCTTCGACGCCGCGCAGCCCTGGGTGCTGGCGAAGGACCAGGACCGTCGCGCCGAACTGCACGACGCCTGCTCGCGCGCGCTGGCCGGTTTCTGGCAGCTCAGCGTGCTGCTGGCGCCGGTGCTGCCGGCCACCACGGCGCGCGTCGCGCGCGAGCTGTTCGGCTTGCCGCGCGACTTCGTCTGGAGCGACGCCACCGAATTGCCCGAGCGCGTGAACCCCTACCAGCATCTGATGCAGCGCGTCGACGCGCGCCAGCTCGAGCGACTGTTCGACGCACCGGCCGCGGTGGCCGCCCCCGCCCCGGCGCCCGCGGCGAACACGGCGGGCAACGGCGCCGCCGCGCCGACTGCGCCGGATGCGGAGCCGACCATCACCATCGACGACTTCGCCAAGGTCGAGCTGCGCATCGCGCGCATCGTCGACGCCGCCACGGTCGACGGCTCGACCAAGCTGCTGCGGCTGACGCTCGACGCCGGCGAGCGCGACGCCGACGGCCAGCCGCGCCAGCGCACCGTGTTCAGCGGCATCGCGTCGGCCTACGCGCCGTCCGCGCTGGTCGGTCGGCTCACCGTGCTGGTCGCCAACCTGGCGCCGCGCAAGATGAAGTTCGGCGTCAGCGAAGGCATGGTGCTGGCCGCCGGCGCCGACGACGAGCGCGCGCGCCCGGGCATCTACCTGCTCGATCCCGACGCCGGCGCCGAGCCCGGCATGCGCGTGCGCTGACCCCCGCTGTCGACGAAAGGACCCCCGCGATGGCCCACAGCCCCGCCCCGCACGACGTGCTGCGCAGCTTCGACGACCACGACTGGGCCGAAGGTGCCGCCACCCACCTCGAACACCTGGTCGAAGGCGGCCACGTGCTGCACTTCCCGGCGCTGGCCTTCGTGCTGCGCCCCGGCGAGGAGCGCTTCCTCGACCCGGCGTGGAGCGACGGCCGCGCGAAGAACATCAGCCTGCGCGCCGGCACGCTGCGCGGCGCGCACGGCGACGCCGCCGCGCTGGCCGAGCTGGCGGCGCTGATCTCGCGCTACGCCGAGCAGGCGCAGGCGCTGGTCGAGCGCCTGTTCCCGCAGTACCGCGGCCGGCTGCGCGCCGGCAACGCGTCGCTGCGCCCGTTCGACGTCGAAGGCCGGCCGAGTTCGTGGCGCAAGGACGACGCGAGGCTGCACGTCGACGCGTTCCCGTCGAACCCGATGGCCGGCGTGCGCCTGCTGCGCGTGTTCCACAACCTGAACCGCGACGGCCGGCCGCGCACCTGGCGCGTCGGCGAACCGTTCGCCGACCTCGTCGAGCGCATGGCGCCGCGGCTGCGCGCGCCGTGGCCGGGCAGCGCCGCGCTGCTGCGCGCGCTGCGCGTGACCAAGTCGCCGCGCACGCCCTACGACCACATGATGCTGCAGCTGCACGACCTGGCCAAAGCCGACCTCGACTACCAGCGCAACGCACCGCAGGCCGCGGTCGACTTCGCGCCCGGCACCACCTGGATCGTGTTCTCCGACCAGGTCTCGCACGCGGTGATGCGCGGCCAGCACATGATGGAACAGACCTTCTACCTCGACCCCGGCGACCAGCTCGTGCCCGACACCTCGCCGCTGCACGTGCTCGAGCGCGTGCTCGGCCGCCCGCTGCTGCGTCGTCCCGCATGACGCGTGCCGCGCTTCCGCTGCAATGGGGGCGCGACGGGCTGCCGACGGCGCCGCAGCGCATCCTGCTGGTGCAGCTCTCGGCGATGGGCGACCAGGTGCAGACGCTGCCGGCGGTGAGCGACATCGCCGCGCGCTGGCCGGGCGCCGAAATCGACTGGGCCGTCGACGCGCGCTTCGCCGACATCGCGCGCCAGCACCCGGCGGTGCGCCGCGTGTTCGCGCTGCCGCTCAAGGGCGTGCAGCAGGCGCCGCGCGAGCTCGCGCGCTGGCGCGCGCTGCTCGGTGAACTGCGCGCGCTGCGCGCGCAGCGCTACGACGTCGTCTGGGACCCGCACAGCGTGCTCAAGAGCGCGGCGGTCGCGCGGCTGGCGCGCGCCAGGCTGCGCGTGGGCTACCGCGCCGCCGACTGCGGCGGCGAGCCGCTGGCCGCGCGCGCCTATCAGCTGCACTTCGCGCGCCCTCCCGGCGTGCACGGCACCGAGGGGCGCCGCCGCTTCGCGCAGGCCGTGTTCGACACGCGCGTCGACGGTGCGCCGCGCTACCGGCTCGGCGAGCGGCTGCACGTCGCGCCGCCACAACGCCGCGCGCTGCTGCTCGCGCACGGCGTGTCGCGACCGCACCGCGAATGGCCGCAGGAGTCGTGGATCGAACTGGCGCGCCGGCTGGCCGCGCGCGGCGTCGCGCTGAAGGCCACCTGGGGCAGCGAGCGCGAACGCGAGCGCGCGCAGGCGATTGCCGCCGCGCTGCCCGCCGGCGCGATCGAACTGACGCCGCCGCCGAGCGGGCTGGACGCGCTGCTGCGCTACCTCGCCGCCAGCCGCGCGGTGGTCGGCGTCGACACCGGCTTCACCCACCTGGCCGCCGCGCTGCGCCTGCCGCTGCTCGGCGTGTTCAGCGCCACCACCGGCCCCGAAGTGCTGCTCGCCGAGGACGCCACGCTCACGCGCACGGTCGGCGGCAACGGCCACGACCCCGAGGTCGACGAAGCCTGGCGCGCGCTGCTCGAGGTGCTGGCGGCGGCCGACGCCGCCGGCCAAGCCCTAGAATGAAGGTTTGCGCTTTTCCCGTTTGATTCATCCCCCGGAACGATCGCCATGCCGCTTGCCGTCAAACCCTACGTGTCCGAAGTCACCAGCTTCCTGCAGGACCTCAAGGCGCGCAACCCCGAACTCGAAGCGCAGCAGAAGAACGGCCGCGCGCGGCTGTGGGACCGCGAACAGGACGCCGAGCTGCGCGCCCGTTTCGACGCCGGCCGCGTGCCGCAGAAGCCCTACGTCTACGGTACCGAGTAAGTCCGACCGCGCGCCGCGCCCGCGGCCCCTGCGATGACTGCGCCGACGCTGCCCGACGCGCCGAACCCGGCCGACGACGCGGTGCCCGATACCGTCGACGGTCTGGCGGTGGCGCGGCTGTACGGCGAGCCGCTGTTCGAGCTGCCGCAGGATCTTTACATCCCGCCCGACGCGCTCGAGGTGTTCCTCGAGGCCTTCGAAGGCCCGCTCGACCTGCTGCTGTACCTGATCCGGCGCCAGCACTTCAACATCCTCGACATTCCGCTGGCGCAAGTCACCCGCCAGTACCTCGAGTACATCGAGCAGATCCGCCGCACCAACCTCGAGCTGGCCGCCGAATACCTGCTGATGGCGGCGATGCTGATCGAGATCAAGTCGCGCATGCTGCTGCCGCGCCCGCCCGCGGTCGACGGTCAGGAAGCCGAGGATCCGCGCGCCGAGCTGGTGCGCCGGCTGCTCGAGTACGAACGCATCAAGTTGGCCGCGCGCGAACTCGACGCGCTGCCGCAGGCCGGGCGCGACTTCTGGCGCGTGCAGGTCGCGGTCGAGCGCTCGGCGCGCGCGCTGCTGCCGGCGGTCGACGTCGACGAACTGCGCGCGGCGTGGGCCGACGTGCTCAAGCGCGCCAAGCTGCATGCGCATCATCAGATCAGCCGCGAGCAGATCTCGGTGCGCGAAGTGATGAGCCAGGTGCTGCGGCGTCTGCAGGACCGCCGCTTCGCCGAATTCCAGGACCTGTTCGACACCCGGCGCGGCACCACGCACGCCGTGGTCACGTTCATCGCGCTGCTCGAACTCACCCGCGAAGGTCTGCTGCAGATCACGCAGGCCGAGCCTTACGCGCCGCTTTACGTGCGCCTGGCATACACGCCGAGCTGAGTAAAAACGAACGATCGTTCTGTTTTGCTGGCCGGCCATGCTGCAATGCGGCGATAATGCGCGGTCCCGCGGCGCCCGGCGCGTCGCCCCCACCCGAACTCCGTTTCCGCACCTTAGCCTCCACACGATGACCGATTCGACCCCAGCGCCGTACGGCGGCGCCGCGCCGGCCGCGGCGCGCAAGCCGCTGACGCTGCACCGGCTGCGCGCGATGCGCGACGCCGGCGAGAAGATCGCGATGCTGACCGCCTACGACGCGTCCAGCGCCGCGCTGCTCGACGCCTCCGGCGTCGACTGCCTGCTGATCGGCGACTCGCTGGGCATGGTGATGCAGGGCCACACGTCGACGCTGCCGGTCACGCTCGAGCACGTCGCCTACCACACGGCCTGCGTGGCGCGCGGCAACCGCAGCGCGTGGATCGTCGCCGACCTGCCGTTCGGCAGCTACCAGGAATCGGTCGAACAGGCCGTGCGCAGCGCGGTGACGCTGATGCAGGCCGGCGCGCAGATGATCAAGCTCGAAGGCGGCGGCTGGACCACGCCGTTGGTGCGCGCGCTGGTCGAGCGCGGCATTCCGGTCTGCGCCCACCTCGGGCTGACGCCGCAAAGCGTGCATGCGCTGGGCGGCTACCGCATCCAGGGGCGCGACGCGCAGGCCGCCGCGACGCTGTGCACGCACGCCGCCGAACTCGACGCCGCCGGCGCCGCGATGCTGGTGCTCGAGCTGGTGCCGTCGGAGCTGGCCGCGCGCATCAGCGCCGACTTCCGCGGCATCACGATCGGTATCGGTGCCGGCCGCCGCACCCACGGCCAGGTGCTGGTGCTGCACGACATGCTCGACCTCACGCAAGGGCCGAAGCCGCGCTTCGTGCGCAATTTCATGGACGGCGCGGCGAGCATTGCCGACGCCGTCTGCCGCTACGTACGCGACGTCAAGTCGGGCGCCTTCCCCGACGAGGCGCGCCACGGCTACGTCGCCTGAACCGGAGCCCCCGATGCGTATCGTGCATACCGTCGCCGCGCTGCGCGACGCCCTCGCCGCCGTGCCGGCGCGCGCGCTGGTGCCCACCATGGGCAATCTGCACGCCGGTCACCTGGCGCTGATCGCGCGCGCGCGGCAGACCGGTGCGCCGGTGGTCGCCAGCATCTTCGTCAACCGGCTGCAGTTCGGCCCGAACGAGGACTTCGACCGCTACCCGCGCACGCTGCAGCGCGACGCCGAGCGCCTGGCCGACGCCGGCTGTGATCTGCTGTTCGCGCCCGACGAGGCCGAGATGTACCCGCAGCCGCAGACCTGGCGCGTGCTGCCCGACCCGGCGCTGGCCGGCGTGCTCGACGGTGCCGCGCGCCCCGGCCACTTCGAGGGCGTCGCCACCGTCGTGATGAAGCTGTTCCAGCTGGTGCAGCCCGCCCACGCGGTGTTCGGCAAGAAGGACTACCAGCAACTGCTGCTGATCCGCGACATGGTGCGCCAGTTCGCGCTGCCGATCGAGATCATCGGCCTCGACACCGTGCGCGACGTCGACGGCCTGGCGCTGTCGTCGCGCAACGGCTACCTCGACCCGACGCAACGCGCGCAGGCGCCGCAGCTGCACGCCGCGCTGCAGGCGCTGGGCGAGGCCGCGCGCGGCGCCGCCGACGCCGCCGCGCTGGCCGCGCTCGAGC